>NZ_JBCHVG010000014.1:0-247634 GCF_050474445.1 Ensifer sp. B1-9 | reverse complement strand
AAGTTCGCGCGGCCTATCTCGAAGGCGGCCGTCATTGATCGGCCGCATCTGGAGCAAGTGACATGCAGGGAATTCTCTACGAAGAAACGTCGATCTGGCAGTTTCTTTTCATAAGCTGCGTGCTTGGGGGCTGGACCGCCTGGCGTACGGGCAAGAGCGTGGCCGAAACCTGGGAAGGCATGCCACGGCTGCTGCTCTACGTGGCATTGCTGGGGCTGGGTATCCGTTTCATCCACCATGCCCTCTTCGCGGGCACGATGTTCAACCTGCAATACTATATCGTGGACACGATCGTACTTTTGTTGTTTGCTACCGCAGGTTTCCGGTACTACCGGACCAAGCAAATGACCAACAACTACTATTGGCTCTATGAGAAGGTTTCGCCTTTCTCCTGGAAAGCCAAGTAGCCAGAGGGTGTCATCTTAGAGCAGATCCTGTTCAATCTGGTCATATCCCGCAGCTCTGAAGTAGTTGGCGCATTCTCCAGGGGTGAACCGAGGTAGCAGGGCGCCGACTGCGTCCCATAGCGCATCAATCTTTCTCTCCGCTCTTGCCCGCAACATAGCTTTCAATTTCGAGAGTGCATTTTCGATGGGATTAAAATCAGGACTATAGGGCGGCAGGTACAAGCGCCTGCGGACTTGACCTGGAAGCGGGAATAACCGCCCTGGATGCTGAAGAGGCTGAGGTGAAGAAATGCCTGGTCGAACAGAGCTCACGGGACCAGGAGATTCTGTCAGGTTAGCAAGCCCTCTCGGAATTAGGGTGCTGTCCGGCGCTGATAGAAAAGCAGGGCTCTGACTGCTATTGCTGCTGTCGCTAGGAACGGAAAAGACTCCGTTAAACCAAATCCATCATCGATAATGAATCAGACCCAAGCATTTCGCGCCGATCGACATGCGAAATCTCCTGCCGTCGACCAGAGCATCGGAGATGAATTCGGCCACATCAATCTGCACGTCTTTCGTCCACTTCAGTGGGCATGTGGTTGAGGCGCAATCGGAATCTCCCTTAAACCTGACTGACTTACCGAAACAACCTCGGTGCGATTTCTGACGTTTAATTTCTTGAAGATTGCCTTTAGATGCCACTTGACAGTTTCAAGGCTGATTTTGAGATCCGACGCGATTTCCTTGTTAGTCATACCGTGCTGTACACGACTAACGACCTCACGCTCCCGCTGTGTCAAGGATGATGCCCCGAACGGTTCTGCGTATCCATGTGGGCGCTCGACCTTAACCGTTGCCAGAGCAGTTGTCAGCCGGCGGAGATAGTGCGGCGAGACTCGTTTGCTGTCACTATTCTGCAGGAACGCAATTACAGTCTTCGTAAGTGTGATTGCCTCTTCACCGCAGTCAATGAACGGGCGAATGACATCTCCAACCTCGCTTTGCGCAAGAAGTCTGGTCATCAACTCCATTGCCACGCCCCGTCTACCTATCGCTACCAAAGAAACGGCGTATTCGATCGCTGCTTCCAACTCGGCCGGCTTGTCCCAAGCGAAGCTATGCATCTGAAGCTCGAAAATTTCCGCTGCCTGGTGAGGCTTATTCTCAGCCATAAGCAGCCGAGCCTCGCACATTCTTAGCAGTCGCCAGCCGAAAGATGTCGGCGACCTGTCGGTCGGTGGCCGAGCCTGGACCATACCACGGAAAACCGTCATGAGCGCACGGGCTTGTGTTACCCGAGATTGGAGTAAATTGAGTCTTATCTGTTCAGCGATGCAAACGGTTCTAAGGCGCAGCCAGTCTCGCTTTCGACCTAACGCATCCCCGCGCTCAAGCAGTTGAGAAGCCGATTTCCAGTCGCCGCGCGAGACGATGATGCGTACCAAAGTCAGATAGCAGGCAATCAGACCTTCAACAAAGCATGTTTGCTCAATGAGGTCGAGGTGACCTGAAAGCAGCGCCTCCGCTTCGAACGGGTCGTTGCGCTGGTAGCGCACAAAGGCCAGCAGGCTGGCTGCCAGCACGGCAGGTGCCGTATTGATCCCGCTGACCCTCTGCGCCAGATCATGCGCCTGCCGGAGCCGTGGTTCTGCCTCATCAAACCTGTTTTCGGCCATGTCGCACAGAGCCAGTAGGCAGGTTCGGCAAACGACTGAGAAAGACAGCGCCGGTTGGTCAGCTTCGATGGGCAATGGCTGCAGGGAACCGCGGGCGAGAACGATGTTGCCGCCCATCAAGTGGCCATGGATCGTGGCATTGCCCACCACGAGAACAGACCAAGCCTGCGAAACGGAATTACGAAATTCATCGGCGAGAGCCAGAAGCGTCGCACCGTCATCCGACATGTAGGCGATGAAGATCAACAGGCTTTTCCGATAGTCGGATAGCTCGTGGATAGCGGGATCGGACGGTGACGCGGCAATCAGATTTTCGATCATGCCTGCGATCGACCTCGCGTCGTCCAGTCTCAAGCTGAGAGCATAAGCCGTGCCGGCGGCTGCCAGCAACGCCCCATCTCCCATCAATTGGCCCACAGAAATCTGCCCCAGCCAACCGAGCACCATGGAAAGATTGCCTTTCGCGACTTCTTCGAGCGCACATCGTCGCGCCCATTCCAGCGCCTGTAGTGTATTTCCGGCTGAGAAGGCATGCTGTACCGCGAGTTGCCAGTTACCGTTTTGCGCGAACCAGGCGCTGGCGCGGGCATTCCGTAGCTTTCCGTCTTCGTTCAGCCTTTCGTCCAAATAGGTCCGCAAGTACTGGCGAAACTGTGGATGAAGCACGAACCGCGTGCCGCCTTCATCGATACAATCTGCGAAAAGTTCACCAGACCGCAGCCGGCGAAAGAGATCTTCGCTGCCTGCAGCGCCGGCCACGGCCCGACACAGAGGTAAGCTCAGTTCGTCGAGCATGGATGTGCGGGCCAATAGAGTTAGCTGTTGCGGTGTAAGGTCAGTTTCCAAGCATTCCGCAAAAAGCTCTGCGAACTCTGCGGGCAATTGTGCAAGGGCTGCCAAGGCGTCCTTAGTTCGTTTGTAGCGACCGAGCATCGTCGCGGTCATTCTCAATCCGGCCGGCCAACCGCGCGTGATGGCGGTAATTAATTCATGGTCAAGGAGATCTATGGCAACCGGACGTTGGATCTGCAGAAATCGAACCAATTCTTCCGGATCGTAGCGCAGTTGCTCATGGGAAAGTTCGAGTAGCTGATTTGCGACACGTAGCTTGGCAACCGGTATCCGGGGACGCCTTCGACCGGATATGACGATGTGCAGGCAATCCGGCCCATAATCGATGAGGTGGGAAATAACTTCATCCACGCCGTCACCGCTGTCGAGACTGTAATTGTCGAGCATGAGCCAAACCCGTCCCGGCAGGAATGATATGCAGTCGATCAACGCATCGAGGTTCGCGCGCCAAGAACGCGGGCCGGGAAGCTCTTCTCCGAGGATTGCCTTTTGCATCATGCGAGACAGCAACAATGGATCATTGTCGCGCTGGTCAAGCTCGATCCAGACCACACGTTCTCCCTGAGCTAGCAGGACTTCACGCCATTGCCGTAGGGCGACGGTTTTTCCGTAGCCAGCGGGCGCAGTAATGAATGTGACGCGCATGCTGGACGCTGCTTCCAGGAGCTGCTTTAGCCGCGGGCGCACCATCTCTTCGAAGTTTAACGCCCGCGGTGCCAGTTTCACGTGGGGAACCGCCGTCATCATTGCCTCCCGCTTCGCCTCTAGGCGGCTCTGGCGCCTGATATAGATCCTGCCGCACACACCCGATCCATTGATCCCCCGGGGCGCATCTAACTCACGTCACGTATTACCTCATCTCACCCCCCCATTCGAGGGGGGGATGGCTATTTCTAACGGTGGTAGCGTTCTGAACACGGCAAGAGGGATGGTTTGCTGATGGGGTGGAGCACGTGTTGCTGCAGTTGATACTGGATTTTCTTTGGGCATTTTCGGCGCTGGCGCTCATCTCCCTAAGCCTCGGGCTGATTATGGGGGAGCTCAAGATCGTCAACATCGCTCAAGGGGACATGGTAATGGTCGGTGCGTATTGCATGTATGCGATGCGCGACATGCCGTTCTTGGCAGCGCTCGGGTCGACGATCGTCATCGGCCTCTGCCTGGGCTTTATCCTTGAACGCTTTGTGCTGCGTTGGGTCTATCACCAAGGCTTCATCGCAACGTTGCTTGCGTCGTGGGGGATCGGGCTGGTCCTGCAGCAACTTGTCTCAGTCGCCTTCTCCATTTCTCAAAAGGGCCTCGATATGCCGGTCAGAATCTCGGTCGAGGTTCTGGACGTCACTTATCCGCTCTATCGGTTGCTTGCCGGAGCGGGCATGCTTACGATAGTCGGTTCTGTCATTCTACTGGTCTACAAGACAAATATTGGTCTGCGGATTCGCGCCTCCATCGACAATGTCGAAATGGCGTCGGTTCTCGGCATCGCGCCGCAACATGTTTTCACGCTCGTCTTCGCGATCGCGTCGGCCATGGCGCTGCTCGCAGGTGCTTTGGTTGCTCCAACGCTTTCGATCACCCCGACAATGGGGCTGAGTTTCATCGCTCCGGCGTTCTTTAGCGTCTTGATCGCACGGGAGGGGTCCATCCTGGGTCCCATCATCGGAGCCGCGATTGTTCAATTGCTGCTTATCATTCTGAGATGGCAATTCCAGGTGACAATCGCCGAAGGAATCCTGTTTGCGCTGCTTGTGATCATCGTGACCATCTGGCCGCGCGGCATAGCATTGAAATCCAAAAAAAAGGGGAACATGACATGAAACACAGCAAATTTGGTGTGATTGGGTCGAGCCCTATCTCGCGGCGCGGCCTATTGAAGGGAGCTGCCGGCGCCGCTGTGGCGGCCGGTGTTGGCGGAACTTGGACGAGGCCCTCTCTGGCTAGCGGCTTCACGGCAGAACGGTCTTTCAAGATCGGCTTTATCGTACCGCTTACCGGTCCGATCTCGCCCGAAGGAGAGGCGATGCGACGCGGACTGGAACTCGGGCTGGCCAAGATCAATGCTTCGGGCGGCTTGGGCGGAAAGCCGGTCGAGATGGTCACCCAGGATAATCAGTCTCAGCCGTCTATGGCGAGCATGCTCGCCAAGAAGTTCATTCAGCAAGAGAAGGTGGATCTAATTGTTGGCACGGTAACGTACGACGAGACAACCGCCGTCCGAGGCATCGCCTCGATTTATGGCACGCCTTTCGTTCAGTTAGAGGCGGGTAACTATGCCGCTGCCGGCAACAAGGCGGACAGCTGCGGCGGAAGCATGATTCCCCTGGGCGAAACCGTTTTGCAGATGGTCGATCCGATCATCCCCTTCATGACTAGTCGTTTCGGTAAGAAGTGGGCCTTCGTGGGCAGCGACTATCAGTTCCCGCGGGACTATACGAATTATGCCAAGGCGAAGCTCGCCGAAGCCGGCGGCACGGTCGTGGCAGAAGAATTTGCTCCATTGGGTACCGGAGACTGGTCGAGCGTCATATCGAAGCTCAAGGCGGCCGCCCCCGACGTCGTGCTGTCCAGCGTTGTCGGCGGCGATGCGATTGCCTTCATCAAGGCTGCGGACAGCCTCGGCCTTCTGGCCAAGACCAAGGTTACCGGAATTTCACTGCAGCCCGAGTTCTATCCCGCTCTTGGCAGTGCCGTTGATGGCCAGTTCACGGTGGCGAGATACACACCCGAAATCAACAACGAACGCAATGCCGAGTTCATCCGGGAGTATAGGAACACTCACGGCGAGGGACCAATACCGTCGGTCGCGTCAGCAGCGTTCGATTGCTGGAACTTTATCAGAGCGGCAGTTCAACGCGCCGGATCGTTCGATGCGGACAAGGTTCTTGGCGCATTTGACAACCTCGAGGTGCGGTCAATCCTCAGCGAGGAGGCGCTCAAGGTTGCCCCGGCATCTCGGGCGGTCGACTACCCCATGTATATCTGCGAAATCCTGCCGGGGGGAACCTGGAAGATAGCGGAGAGTGCGGGCGTTTTGCCTTCAGGGCTAACCTGCTGATCGGCAAAGGCTCTCAGTGAATTATGTGAGCCGATCCCTACGCACGTCATGGCGATTTCTGGTTGGTCAATTGCCGGTCGTGCGGGTGTGTAGCGGGTAGATAAATTGGTCACCATGATGCCTAAACTAATGTTCAACGGGGGCTATGCGGCAGTGCTTGGGGCTTCGGCGCTTGCCTTGGTCCCTTTTCTGATGGGCCCATTTCAGGTCGAGCTCGTGGCCTTGGCGCTGTTGTACGGTCTTTTTGCCTTCGGCCTTGATATCGCCTGGGGGCGAGCAGGCATCGTAACCATCGGACAGGCGATCTTCTTCGGTTGCGGCGCCTACGGTGTGGGGTTAGCAGCCAAATCAGACATCTGGGCTGGATGGGGATTTCTCGGCGCGCTTTCGGTTTCATGCATCGTCGCCGCCGCAGTCGGAGGTGCGGGATTGCGGCGCGCTTCCAGCCCCTCGACAATGGCCGTGCTGACGCTGGCATTGGCGTTGCTCGCCGAAAAGGCGGCCATAACATGGGTTGGCGTGACAGGTGGTAGCAACGGTCTGTTCGTCGCCCCACCAAGTGACACAAATCTGTATTACTGGAGTACGCTTGGGCTGATCGCTTTGGTGGTTCTCGTCACCAAGTCATTTGTCCTCGACCGGAGACTCGGCAACCGCCTGACCGCGATAAGGCTTAACGAGCAGCGGGCCGAACATCTTGGTATCGGCATCCATTTGACACGCGTTTTCGCGTTCGTGATCGGCGCCGCAATCGCGACGTTTGCAGGAGCGATGGCAGCGCCACTCATCACCACCATCACGCCTGACAGAGTCGGCATACTGTTGTCGACGCAGGCACTCGTTTGGGTGGCACTGGGCGGCAGGGGAACCCTGCTTGGACCCTTCGCGGGCGCTCTTGTTGCAGTCTACGGCCAGGACGCCCTGGCGGGTTCCGTTGGGGACTATTACCTCCTCATTCTCGGCGTCCTTTTCGTGCTCAGCGTCCTCTTCATGCCACGCGGGATCGTCGGCCTGTTCGAAAGAGGCGAGTATGTCGCTCCGGTCAAGCCACTAGACATGGGCAAGCCCGGGTTGGCTCAGGACACGGCTACAGCCGATATTAGCCTTGAGACGCGCGATCTTGTTGTCTCTCTGGGCGGATCGTCCATCATCAACAGGCTCGACCTTTCCATCCGGTCTTCCGAGATCGTCTGCGTTATCGGTCCGAACGGTGCAGGCAAGAGTACCATGCTCAATACCATCTCCGGGCTCTTGCCGTCGAGCGACGGTTCGATCCTCTTGAAGGGCAGGGACGTGACTGCAACGTCGTCGAGCACCAGAGCTCGCCTCGGGCTGTCACGCACATTTCAGGTGCCAAGCTTGTTTCCGGAACTCACCGTCGGTGACCACATGATGCTTGCGCGGCAAGAGGGAAGCGCAAGCGACGTGCAGCCGGAGCGTTATCGGAGACTGGAGAAGACGCGTTGGGACGTACCGGTGGGAAAGCTGTCCCTTGGCGAACGCCGCATGCTCGAAATCTCCATGGCTTTGGCAACGCGACCAGATGTGCTTCTGCTTGACGAGCCGGCGGCCGGGCTCGCTCGTAATGAATCCGAACTGCTCGTCGACGACCTGAAAGAGCTGCGACAAAAAACCGGCTGCGCGATCGTTTGCGTCGAACACGACATGGAACTCGTGCGGAAGCTTGCAGACAGGGTCATCTGTCTGCACCAGGGCCGGATATTGAAAGAGGGCACAATGGACCAGGTTTCCGCTGATCCTGAAGTTCGGCGCTCCTATCTCGGACAGAGGTGACAATGTTGCTCGATATCAAGGGTCTCTCAGGAGGCTATAAGGACATAGAGATTGTCAGTGAGGTGTCCCTCACGTTGCACGAAGGCGAAACTCTGGCGCTACTCGGGCGCAACGGAACGGGCAAAACGACACTGCTCAGGATGATTATGGGTCTCGCCGACCGAAGCCGCGGGACTATCTCAATTGACGGGATTCCGTTGCCGCCGCGGTCGCCCGCAAGGTTGTCCAAGGCCGGGGTCACGTTCATCCCCGACACCCGCGGCGTCTTTCCACGCTTAACTGTCGGCGAGAACCTTCGCTTGGCCAGGATGAACGCATATCGGCCCTGCACGCTCAACGTCTTTTCTTACTTTCCTGACTTGGCGGCGCGGTCCGAGCAACTCACTGGAACGCTTTCTGGCGGCCTCCAGCAGCAGGTTGCGATTTCCCGCGCATTGATGACGGGCGCCCGGCTGATCATTATCGACGAACTCACCCAGGGACTGCAGCCATCAATTGTCGAACTGCTTGTCGATGTCCTTGTCTCGGTCTCGGCCCAGCAGGGCATAGCGCTGCTTCTCGTCGATCAAAATCCGCAACTGGCCATGAGCATCTGCAGGCGGGTCATGGTTTTGGATCATGGTCGTCTGGCGATCTCGGGCAACTCCTCAGAGCTTTCGGCAGATACCCGGCTGACGGACCTCCTCGTCGTCTGAATCTTCAAAAGAAATGGAGCTTAACGTGAATCCCATCGATGCCGGAACGACCAGGTCGGGTGTATTCCAAACAGCGACCGAGATGCTGAGCCATATGCGCAGCGGACAGATAAGCGCGGTCGAATTGCTCGACCAGCATCTCGACCAGGTGCGCGCTGTGAATCCCGAAATCAATGCTATCGTGGCCATCGATGAGGAAAGAGCTAGGCTCGAGGCGAGATTGGCCGACGAGGCGCGCGGCCGTGGTGAGGACAAGGGCGTCCTGCAAGGACTGCCTATGACAATAAAGGACGTATTCAGCGTCGTTGGTTTGCCCGTCACCGGAGGTCTGCCGCATCTATCCGGTTACATGCCAGAGAGTGACTCGGAGGTCGTCACCGCTCTTCGCGATGCGGGCGCGGTCATATTCGGTAAGTCGAACGTGCCGGAAGGTGCAGGTGATCATCAGTCGTACAATCCGATCTATGGCACCACCAACAATCCTTGGGATCTGTCCAGAACGCCCGGTGGATCGTCAGGCGGAGCTGCCGCCGCGCTTGCTGCGGGCATGACGCCTCTTGAAATCGGCAGCGACGTCGGCGGCTCGATACGATGCCCAGCGCATTTCTGCGGCGTCTACGGTCACAAATCCAGTTATGGCGTGGTACCCGTGCAAGGCCACGTGCCGCCTGGCCCCAATTCTCTGCGCAAAGCCGAAATGCTGGTTGCGGGACCGATGGCGCGTGATCCCTATGATCTCGAACTTCTGTTCGACGTCATCTCACGACCGACGAAACGTTCGCGAAATGCCAGCCATTTGCCACTTCCTGAACCCCGACATCAGCGGCTCGAAAACTTCCGTGTTGGGGTTTGGTTCAACGAAAAAACCTATCCGGTCGATACCGCATATGCGGACGCAATTGAGGGATTGATAGACGATCTCAAGGGGGTGGGCGCGAACGTCCGGGCTGCGCGGCCCGATATTGACACCGACGCGTCCGCGAACACCTACTTCAACATGCTGTTTGGTGAGTTCTGTGCAAGTGCGCCGCAGAAAATGTACGATGACAGCAAGACCGCACGCGAGGCGGTCGGCGGCGATAACGGTCGCTATGGCGAATGGATTGCCGACGCAACAGTGCAGGATCTGAGGACTTGGCAAGGTCATCTTGAGCATCGGGAGCAATTGAGAATGATCTGGGCTACGTTCTTTCGTGACTGCGATGTTCTGATCTGCCCCGTCATGTCGACCGTTGCTTTCCCGCACGACCATCATGGGGCAGACCATGTTGCACAGCTCGCGCGTATAATCGAGATCAGCGGCGAAAAGCGACCCTATCTTGACAACCTCAAGTGGCCGGGCTTGATCACCGTGGCTAGCCTGCCATCCACCGTCGTTCCTACACGCCGCTTTGTCGACGGCTTGCCCGCTGGCGTCCAAGTTGTCGGTGATTTCCTTGGCGATCGCTCGACTCTGCGCTTTGCCCAGTTGTTGCACGAGCGGCTTGGGGGCTACGAGATGCCGGCGAGATGATCTATGTCACCGGTCCTGAGTGTTGCCCCATTTGCGGCAGGCCGTCTGGGCGAAAGCAGCGTTTCGCTGGTTGAGACTGTAACGCTCCAAGACAACGACGGGGTTTGAAATAGCTTGGCCGAGTCGTGTCAGTTGCTGGGTGTTTGTACGCAACAAGGGCGTATATGAGTTTTCCGGTCGTCGCCGCGGTCATTTCAATGATCCTCGGCCTCTCTGTGGTCGCTTGACCAGTCTTGTGACGAACCTCCGAATCCGCAGGAATGCCCCTCGACTGGACGCCGCTCTCCTGGAGCGGCCTCGTGTTCACTGTGCGGGAAAGACCTTTGCTGCGGAATGCGACGTTTCTCAGACCTGAAGTTTTAGATGATTGAGCAAGACCCTCAGCGCAGGCATGAACCAGGTGCTGCCGTTGTAGAGAAAATGCGTAGGGAACGGGGCTTTTTCGAAGACGAGTTCATTGCTGGTATCGCCGATCAGTCTCCGGCCCATCCAGTAACCCAGGTAGCTGGCCATGGCGACGCCACTGCCGTTGTACCCCGCCGCGAAATGGACCCCCTCGTGAACCCCTAGATGAGGTGCGCCATCAAACGTGACGCCGACGGAGCCAGGCCATGCATATTGGATTTTAGCATCCGCGAGCTGTGGCAACGTCGCGGTCATTTCCTTGAACACGCGCGCGGCACTAGGACGGGGGTCTCCCGAGAAGGATCCTGGCAAGCCCGCCTTGGCGAAGATGACGCGCTTGTGGTCAGGGCTTGGCCGGAAGCAAAGAAAGCCAAATTGGGTGTCGGTGAACCACGTGAGTTTGGGGAAAAGCGAACGAACGAAATCTGTATCGAGCTCTTCCGTCGCGATCACCGTTCCGACAACAGGTACGATCCGCTTGCGAAGGAACTGAAACAGCTTGCCGGAATGCCCGTTGGTTCCCAGACCGATCTGCTTGGCCTGCACCACTCCCTTTTTTGTCCGGATGGTCCAGTTGCCTGGCGACCCCGCCATGGACAGCGCTTCGGCATTCTGGACGAAGAGCGCTCCATGTCGGCGTGCCGCCTTTATCATCCCGTCGATGTACTTCCCGGGATTGAGCGCCTTAGCGTCGGGATTCACGACCGCTCCGTGAAAACGTCGAGAAGCGATTACGTTGTCGAACACCTCCTCTGAGCGGAAGGTTTCGACACCTGCTTCGCGGTTGGCCGGGGCGTCAGCATCTTTCGCAAGATGCGCGAAGATGTCTGGAGTGTGGGCGAGTATTGAAAGCCCCTCCGAGCGAACCTCGGCGTCAATCGCCTCCCGTTTCAGCAGCTTCATTACGAACTCGGCAGCATCAGGATAGGCACGCTCCATCGCTTCACCACGCTCTCCCGGATGTCTCTTCGCCAACCGGGGCTTTCCGATGCCCCCGCCGATGTACCCGAAGTTGCGGCTGCTCGAACCGAATCCGAGGTTCTGCGCCTCGACGACTGCGACGGAGCGACCGCTTCTCGCGATCTCTAACGCGGCGGATGACCCCGTAAAGCCGGAGCCGACGATGAGCACGTCGACCTTGGAGGGTAGGGCATCGCCATCGGGGTCGGAAAGTGAAGTCCCATTCCACCAAAGTGGTCGCGTGGAGAAGTCTGCCGTGGTGCGCATAGTCGTCTCTCGATTGCAGTTTTGAATGCTTATGTAGAGCACGAGAATTACGAACGTCAACAATATGACACATAAGATACAGAAATTCCGCAACTGGCATAAGGCGAATTTCGCTTGACTCCGCGGCGTCTGCTCCTGATATGTGACATAGTCGTTTCAATAGAAACAGAATCGTAACAAAATCTGCAACGATAGGGGAGTTCCAGAATGACCGGACGATATCTCACATTGAAGGCACTCGGCGTGACGCTCGCAGTGCTGTTGCCCCAGGGGGCCAGCGCTGCGGATGGGATCGTAATTGGAACGACGGACAAGGTTACGTCCCTCGATCCGGCTCGCGCATACGATAACGGTTCATGGATGCTGCTGAACAATATTTACCAGAGGCTTCTGACCTTCCCGCCAGGCAAGACAACGCCCGAGCCCGAGGCTGCCGAGTGTGCGTTCAAGGACGATACGACGTACGTTTGCGTGTTGAATCCGGATCTGCAGTTCTCGAACGGGAACCCCCTAACGGCGGAAGACGTCGCCTATTCCTACAGGCGCATCTTGAAGATCAACGATCCTGCGGGTCCGTCCAGTCTCCTCGCATCGCTGGATTCGATTGAGGCCAGCAACGAAAAGACCGTTGTTTTCCATTTGAAAGGCGCCGACATGACTTGGCCATCGGTTGTAGCAACAGCCGTTGGCTCGATTGTCGATCGGAGCGTATTCCCCGAAGACAAGCTCCTGGATAGCGCCAAAGTGATCGGCTCGGGTCCCTATGCACTGGCGTCCTACAAGCCGGGCCAGCAGGCTGTTCTGCGGAAGAACCCCAAATACAAGGGCTCTGAAATGCTGCAGAACGACGCCGTCGTCGTCCAGTACTTGCAACAGTCCTCCGCGTTGAAGCTCGCGGTGGAGCAGGGGGCGGTGGATATCGCCTACCGTTCACTGGATCCCACAGATATCGCGGATCTCCGCAAGAAGACGGACAAGGTTAAAGTGATCGATGGGCCGGGCACGGATGTCCACTTCATCGGCTTTAATTTGTCGCATGAACCAGGAAAGACGGCCGCTGTCCGCAGAGCATTGGCCTACACGGTAGATCGGGCGGCAATCCTGAACAATGTCTACAATGGCGTCGGTGAGCCGTTGTACTCGATGGTGACCAAGGGCTTTGATGGCTACACCGAAGCGTACAAGGACATCTATGGTGAGAAGCCAGACTTGGATAAGGCACGGGCTTTGCTTCGAGATGCCGAAGTCCAGACGCCTGTAGAGATCACCGCTTGGTGGACCCCCTCCCACTATGGCCCACTGTCCGGTGACGAATACATCGAAATTCAGCGCCAGCTGGAATCAAGTGGTCTCTTCAAAGTCACACTACAATCGAGTGAATGGCAGCAGTACGTTACCTCGGCTCTCGGAGATCAGTATGCTGTCTACCAATTCGGTGGATCGGCTGACTATCCCAACGCACTGAACGCGGTGTCGGCGTTCTATGTGGACGGCGGGTTCCTCAACAACCACTATACGAACCCGAAGATCAACGAGCTCTACAAGAAGGCCGTCGCTGAACCCAAGGACGATGTTCGTCACGAGTTGCTCGCGGAAATCCAATCCATCTACGCGGAAGAAGCCCCGACCGTGCCGTTGTGGCAGGGCGCTCAGAGCGTCGTTACTGGCGCCGGTATCGAAGGTGTCGCCGAAACGTTGGATGCCACGAGCAACATCCGTTTCTGGATGATCTCCAAAGACTAAAGGTACGTGAAATGTCAGGATCAAGTGGTGGAGGGCGACTGGCCTCCTACGTCGCGATGCGTGTCGTACTCGCGATACCGATGGTCATGGTGTTGCTCACGCTTGTCTTTCTGCTGATGCGGGTCGCCCCTGGCGACCCAATTCAGGCTGCTCTGGGCGGGCATCTTACCCCAGAGCAACTCGCGGAACGGCAGGCAGCAGCAGGCTATGATCGGTCGTTGATGGAGCAGTACTTCATCTACTTCGGTGAAGTATTTTCCGGAAATCTAGGCACATCGGTCACGGATGGCCGTACGGTGGGGCAAATTCTTGCCGAGAACGGCCTTCCAACGCTCGTCCTGACGCTCGCGTCATTGATCGTCGCGCTTGTTATTGGTCTGCCGCTGGGGATCCTGTCGGGGCGGTTTCAAAGCAGCGGACTGGACACCGGGGTCAGGATCTTTGGCATAGTCACCTATGCCGCTCCGGTGTTTTTCATCGGGCTGCTCGCGCAGCTATTCTTCGGCGTCTATCTGGGCTGGCTGCCGACATCGGGTCAAGCAAGTCCCTTGGTGCAGGCTCTCGTCGAACCGATAACGAATGTCGTGCTGTTTGATGCCATTGCGGCGGGTGACTGGGATTCCATTAAGGACGCTCTCATCCACCTGGTTCTTCCGTCGGTGACCCTTGGTCTGCTGGTATCAGGCGTGCTGATCCGATTGTTGCGCGTGAACATGATCCAGACGCTGAAGAGTGACTACATCGAAGCCGCGACCGCACGGGGGATCAGTGGGCCGCGCATCGTGATCGCCCATGGTTTCCGCAACGCCATGGTTCCGGTAATCACCGTGATGGGGTTGCAGGTTGCGATGCTGCTCGGAGGCGCTGTTCTGACAGAGCAGACCTTCAACTGGCCCGGTATCGGTAGCGTTCTGGTTCAGTATCTCAACAACCGCGACTATGCCGCGGTGCAGGGGATTATCACTGTCTTTGCTCTCGTAGTTGTCGCCATCAGCGTCCTGATCGACGTCATAACGGGATTGATCGATCCACGGGTTCGTTTTGACTGACTGACCCGGAAAAATTCGCTAGTCGGAAAAATTGGAAGTTGACCATGAATTCGTTGTTGCACGGCGGGCTGAAGCCCTTGAGGGAGGCGAGCGGGCTCCCGCGGGTCCTTCTGCTGGTCGGAGGCTCGATCGTACTCTGTTTTGTGATCATGGCAGTATTCGCACCCCTGATCGCTCCGTATCATTTTACGCAATACGAGGCGGACGGGGTGCGCTTCGCCAAGCAGGCAGCACCGACGATCGAGCATGTCTTCGGAACCACTGCGCGGCAGACCGACGTTCTATCGCTCACGATTTATGGATCGCAAACCGCGCTTAAGGTCGTAGTGGTCGCTGTGTTCCTCAGTGCTCTCATCGGAGTGCCGCTGGGCTTGGTCGCCGGCTACGCTGGCGGATGGTTCGATCGTCTGGCCGTCCTGTTCACAGACGCGCTTTTCGCATTTCCTTCCATGCTCCTGGCGATAGTAATGGCGTTTCTTCTTGCAGGACCTCTTGGGGGAGGCATCGCCACTGCCGCCCTTTCGATGACGGTGGTTTATGTTCCGCAGTATTTTCGCGTCGTCCGCAACAGTGTGCTGAGCGTACGAGAAGAACCGTTCGTCGAGGCCGCCGTCGTGATGGGAGCCCCGACGCATTCTATCATTGTCAAGTACATCTTCCCCAACGTCATCCAATCCGTTCCGATCATTGCCACCCTCAACGCTGCGGACGCGATCCTGACCCTGGCTGGTCTAGGCTTCCTTGGCTATGGCGTGCAGCCGACTGTGGCGGCGGAGTGGGGGTTCGAGCTTCAACGTGCGATCCCCGACATCGCTGCTGGCATCTGGTGGACTGGTCTCTTTCCCGGTTTGGCAATCGTAATCTTGGTGATCGGCCTCACACTCTTCGGCGAAGGGCTGAACGACGTGTTTAATCCAATTTTCCGCCGCAAGGCAGTTAAGGCGCCCAACATTTCGGCTGCCAAACTTGAGGATACGGCAAGTGCATAAGCAAGTTCAACAGACCGAACAGGCGTCCACCGCCACGCTTGACGTCAAGAACCTGAGGGTCTGGTACGGCACAGCAAAAGGTCCAGTACGCGCAGTTGATGACGTGTCATTCACCCTTGAACCTGGAAAAGTGCTCGGGCTTGTCGGTGAGTCCGGTTGCGGCAAGTCCACGCTGGGGCGCAGTCTGCTCGGCCTTCTGCCGGAAGGCTCTGCAACGGCTGGTAATGCGGACTTCAACGGCAAAAACCTCCTGAAACTCGATAAAGGTGCTCGCCGCGGTTTGCTGGGCCAAGAGTTGGCCATGATTTTTCAGGAGCCGATGACCCGGCTCAACCCGTTGATGAAGGTCGGAGACCACTTCAAGGAACTGCTCCGTGCCCACGTCAGACGGATCAGCGGTGCGGAAGCTCATCGTCGAACGCTCGAAGCACTGAGGCAGGTGGGCATTCCGGCGACCAGGGTGAACCAGTATCCGCATCAGTTCTCTGGTGGGATGCGCCAGAGGATCATGATTGCGCTCGCAATCGTCCTTCGTCCTAATCTTATCATCGCCGACGAACCCACCACGGCGCTCGATGTCATCGTCGAGGGGCAGATCTTGGCGCTCCTCAGGCGGCTCAAAGAGCAAGTCGGCATGAGCGTCATCCTGGTGACCCACAATCTCGGCATCGTGGTCGACAATTGTGACGACATCGCCGTCATGTACGCCGGGCGTATTGCCGAATATGGGCCCTCGGCTGACGTTTTCAGTAATCCGCGGCATCCCTACACCCAAGGACTGTTGAGGTCGGTCATTACCGCGGAAACAAAGTCACTCGAATCGATCCCGGGTTCGCCTCCAGACCTCTCCAAGAGCATTCGCGGCTGCTTGTTTTGTGGTCGGTGTCCCAAGGCAATGCACGTCTGTACCAAGCGATCACCACCGGAGATCTCAGTGGGGAAGGAACGACGCGTTGCATGTTGGTTGGAGGCACCTGATCTAACAGCCGCTGATAGACAGCCGATCGAGCGCAGGGAATTGGAAGATGCAGTCTAACGCCATCCAAGGCATCGTTGAAACTCACGTTGGGCTCACCAAGCCACTGGTTGAGATTGACAATCTGCATGTTCACTTCGCCTTGAAGAGGAGTTCTTTCAGCCGCGCGCCAGCCGCCGTCGTCCGAGCGGTCGATGGGGTCAGTCTTGCTTTGGAGCGGGGAGAGGTCCTGGGGGTCATAGGAGAGTCCGGCTCTGGAAAATCCACTTTGGGGCGCGCAATCGCGGGTCTCGCCCCGGTTACGGATGGCGAAATACGGCTGCGGGGAACCCGTGTGTCCGGCCTTAGCCGAAACGCAATGCGTCCACACCGCAGATCCATACAGTTTATTTTCCAAGACCCCCACGCGTCCTTGAACCCGACCATGACCATTGGAGCTGCGATCGCCCACCCTCTGCAGATACAGAATGGGAAGGGCTATCGTGACAACCTCGCTGCGGTCGAAAAGGTCATGCAGCGCGTTGGACTGGCACCGCCAGAGCGCTTCATCAACAAGTATCCTTCGGAACTGTCGGGCGGACAGAAGCAGCGTGCCGTTATCGCTCGCGCAATCATCGGTGGTCCGAGTCTCCTCATCGCTGACGAACCCATCTCGATGTTGGATATGAGCGTTCGGGCGAAAATTCTTTCACTCATGATTGAGTTGAAGAACGAGCTCGACCTCACCTACGTCTACATCACGCACGATCTCTCTTCCGCGCGCTACTTCTGCGATCGGATCGCGATCATGTATATGGGCCGGATTGTCGAGCAGGGGACGACCCTGCAGATATTCAACAATCCCAAGCACCCGTACACAAAGGCTCTCGTAGCAGCCATGCCTCATCAGGATGGTCATCAGCGCGAACCGTTGATCCGAGGCGAAGTGGCGGACGCCGCCAAGCTTCCAAGTGGCTGCGCTTTTCATCCCAGATGCCCCGTGGCGTTTTCACCATGCGGTTGGCAAGCCGAGGATTTCAACGCTTTGGTCGAACGCTGGTGCACGGACACGGACAGGGACTTCGAGTCGATCATCGGAAATATCGAGCAACGAGGATCAATCGTCGACATCTCATTCTGCGATGAGGCCCAGGCGAGGTCCCTGTTCGAACGACTTCAGGCGGAAACCCTTGCTGATCCAATCTGGACGTCGCTGGTGAACAAGGAGGCACGCGGCAGCGTCGTCAGTTTGACGCTTCATCAACCTTCGGAACCAGCGGAGGTGCCATCCACCGCAGGATTCGTTCGTTGCCATCTGCACGATAATCGTTTTTCTACTATCCAAACAACTGAGAAGGTCTTTAGATAAATGTCGAACATTGCCTACGACAACGTGCTGGATTTTGCAGACCTGCGGCCATCGCGTCTCAAACCCGAGGGGCGTGACAGTGGATCCTTTTGTCGCGCAATCGATCTCGGGGCGCAGCTTTCAAGAAAAATCGACGCCGGCGTCTGGAAGGCTGAGCCGGGAGTCTACCGCCACCCGGGCTCTGACCTGGGCGAAACGTTCATCGTCGTGGAAGGGGCTGCCGAAATTGAGATTCAGGGATTTGGTTCCTTCGAACTCCATTCAGGTAGGTTGATCACCATTCCTCCGATTACGCCTTCGATCATGAGGGTGTCGGAAACCTTGGTGAAACTCTCGTTAATTGACAAGAAATAGTCTATGTGCGTGGTATCCAGGGAATGCGCGTCGCTCCCTGGAGTGGAACGCGGCAATATCAACCCTGGCGATCGCCATCGTGAATGAGCAACGGTAGTGCTACGCGATACATCGACATCCAAGCCCCAACGTCTCCTAATAACAGTCCTCGGCGATCACGCGAGGATGGGAGCGATTGCTAGTTCAGCGTTGCAACGCGTCATGAGGGAGTTCGATATTGCGGGTGATACCGTCCGGACGACCCTAAGCAGGCTTGTTGCGAAAGGGGTACTTCGTCGTGACAAGAAGGGGAGGGAAACCTTCTATAGCCTGACTCCAATCGGTACCGCATTGATGAAGGAAGGCGCGGAGCGCATCCACGAATTCGCCGCGCCCAGAGAGTGGGACCGCAAGTGGACGGCGGTGGTCTTCTCTGTCGCCGAGAGCGAACGCGAAAAGCGGCATGTGCTGCGCGCGGAGCTGCGGGCACTCGGCTTCACTCCGTTCTTCGACGGGATTTGGCTTGCCGCATTTGCGACGCCGGAACAGGCGGAATCCGCCGTCGAGGCGGCGGAGGTGAAGAACGTCATGGTTATGCGGGGGGAAGTGCTGCCAATAGGGGGCGGCGTCGAAGCCGTTGTGGCGACCTGGGAGCTCGAACCGCTTCGGCTCGAGTACCAAAGTTTCATCGAAAAGTTTGAACCATTCCGACAGCGGCTGAACGCTGGCCTGGTCTCACCTGCTGAAGCGCTGATCGTGTCCACGGAGCTTACCGACGACTGGCGGGTATTCCCCAGAATCGACCCAGAGCTTCCACTCGAGTTTCTACCAAAAGATTGGCCTCGAACCACGGCCAGAAAGCTCTTTGTCGACTGCTTGGCGAAGTCCAAACCTATGGCGGACATTCGCTATGCAGATCTACTAGGAGAGGCCGGCCGACTTTGAGCGATTTTTGGTGGCACTTCGTCGGTCGCGATTCTACAAGCCTGCGAGGCGCTGGAATCCAGTCGGCCGAACTCGAAGGTCACGACTTCATCTGCCGCTTCCAAGGCGTACCCCGAAACGTCTATCATCATTTCGATAGCGGTCGGCTCATATGGAGCGCTGATTACGCAGAAAACATTCAAGGTTCACACACTTATCGATGCTACACACTAGAGGACGATCTGTTTCTGCTCGACTTCCGAAAGAACCCGAATGGCGTGCCCGAGCGGAACCTGTTTTTCTTGCAGTTGCAAGCCCGAGCAGGGCTGTTGGTCTGCATCCGGCAGTCGCCGAAATCGGCGCGCATCAAGTTGATCCTTCAGCGCGCTTCTCTTGCAGAAATATTCACCAGTGAGGCGTTGACTGCCTTTCCGCCTACCGAAAAGCTAGCGGGTCGCACAATCACGTCAGCTTTCGATGACAGCTCACATATCGATTTCAGATCGGACGGCAAGCTGGTCTGTAATGTGCCAGTAGCCCGCGACATGAAGAAGGTGACTGCCGAATACCTCGCATTTGCCTGTTCCGATCGGACTTCTGTTGCTGCATTTTGCCAACGAAACGCTGCGGCCGCTGGCGTTTTTATATGCTCGCAAGACTTTCGAACAGCTGTGGGACTGGTTGACGTCCAGAGCGACCGTAAATGGAAAAGTGGGGCCAACGGTGTTGGTTGGCCTCCACCTTTCAGTGGCTGAGAACTTGCCGTTCTCGGTTTTCCACAGACTTCGCTGGAATGGTTTCAATCGTGTCCCAATGTTCATCGATCTTGCCATTTTCCACGCGGAAGAGGTGGTGGGAGGAGGTTGGCTTGCCGCCGAAAGTACCCTCGCTGATGTTCATCACAAGTCGCCCTTTCGTGCTTCATGGTGCTTCCGGCGTCACGGCAAGGGACACCTAGGAACTCAGTTCACGGCCAGTCATGGTATTCGGTGGAACCGATCAACTCGGCTCCGTTTAGGCCCGTCTGGAACATCTCTCGGTATTGTGCTGGCGAGACGCCCGAGCGACGCTTGAAGAAGTGGCTGAAAGCGGCGGGATCGCGAAAGCCAAGGATATCGGAGATTTCTCGCACGCTGTTTCCGGAGCGTTCCAGGCGCAGTCGGGCGTCTTGTGTCAGGCGTTCGTGCACCAACTCCATCGGAGTGCGCTCCAAATTACGCTTGCAGATATCGTGGAGGCGATCCGGTTTGATCCCCAACTGCTCCGAGTAGTATGCGATTGATCGGTGACGACGGTATTCAGTTTCAACAAGCAGTCTGAATCTCTGCAGAACCGTGCCGCCATCATGAACGCGCTGGGCGTCTTGCGCACCTGTTAGCCTCCAGGCGGTGAGCAGAATCAGGCGAAGATGGGCGTTCAACGCCATCAATGATGCTTGGTGTTCGTTGTGGCGTTCCGCGGCGAAGCTTTGAAAATACGTCTCAAGCGCACTGCCGTCCCGATCCTTTAGATCCGCGAGTTTTACACGGTTCTCCGTGAACACCTTTAAGGCGGACGTTTCTGGATAGTTTCCCAATGCGTCCGCCATCATCTCGATGGAAACGCCGACAAGGTAGGTTCTGGTACCCGCGGGCGAGGTCAGGCGCGCAGGTTCGGACGGTGGCAGAAGTACAAAGGCCGACCCCGATAGTTCCAGCGCGTCGTCCGCTATCCATAGTTTCGCGTTTCCCGCCGTGGAATATATCAGGTGGTAAAGCCAGCGCTCCTGCGACCTGCCAATCGATATAGTTCGCTCAGCGAGGGCTGGTTCAAACAGTTCCGCCTTGGCGACGTTTTCAATTAACCCGGGCACCATTTTCTATACCAAGTGTCAAAATTTCACAACTACATCCCATTATTTAACAAACGACGGATGAGCAAGGTTGACGCGATAGCGGGCACCAGGGGATTCAAGAGCTCTCCGGCCAACGGATATAAGAATGAATTTCCCATAATATCACAAGCGATACCCAGATCCCCACATTCCTTTTCAGCTTGAAGCGCCTAGTCTTTTTGATGAGGGAGGAGTGGAAAGATGGAAACATCTAGCCAGGCAAATTTTACTGGGCATTCACGGAGCGTCGTCGACGATGAGCCGAGGCACATCGACCTATTGATAGGTGGAAAGCGGTCCGCATCCCGTTCGGGACAAACCTTTCCACGGATCAGCCCACTCCGCTACACCACCGTCACTATTGCCGCAGCGGCCACGCCCGAAGACGCAATTCGTGCCGCTAACGCGGCGGCATCAGCCTTTCCGGAGTGGTCCACATCGTCTCCCGCTCTCCGTCGTTCGATCCTGCAGCGTGCAGCCGGAATCCTGTTGGACAGGAAGCAGGATTTTATCGACTCCATGATGCTTGAGATTGGAGCTACCGCACTGTGGAGCGACTTCAACGTCGAGCTTGCGGCTAAGATTCTTCTCGAGGCTTCCGCGATGACGACGCAGGTGAGCGGCGCAATCATTCCATCTGATCGCGAGGGCGTATCATCATTCGCCGTGCGGCAACCCGCTGGAGTGTGCTGTGCGATCGCGCCGTGGAACGCACCAGTTTTGTTGGGAGTTCGATCGATTGCAACCGCCTTGGCGTGCGGAAACACAGTCGTCATGAAGACTTCAGAACTCTGCCCAGCCACCCATAGTATGCTGGGCGAGGTTCTGGCACAGGCAGGTTTGCCGCCCGGCGTGCTGAACATCATCTCCAATGCGCCAACGGATGCATCGGCGATTGTCGAAACGTTAATCGCACATCCAGCCGTCCGCCGAGTCAACTTTACGGGCTCGACGAGAGTTGGAAAGATTATTGCGCAGGTGGCTGCGAAGTTCTTGAAGCGTTGCCTTCTGGAACTTGGTGGAAAGGCGGCGTTCGTAGTTCTTGACGATGCGGACCTCGACGAGGCTGCGGATGCCGCCGCATTCGGCGCTTTTTTCAATCAGGGTCAGATCTGCATGTCGACCGAACGCGTCATCGTTATGGATGCTGTCGCGGCTGCATTCGTGGCGAGGCTGGTCGCCAAGGCAGATGCTCTACGGGCAGGCGATCCTTTGCGTCATGCCCATCCGCTTGGTTCGCTTGTTACGGCAGAGTCCGCTCGGAGGGTAAAGAGCCTGATCGAGGATGCGCGATCAAAGGGAGGTGCGGTCCTCACTGGCGGCGAAGCCCGAGATGCATTTTTGGACGCAACCGTCGTCGATCACGTGACCCGTTCCATGCGGCTGTATCACGAGGAAAGTTTCGGTCCAGTCGCAGCAGTCATTCGAGTTGGCTCGATCGAGGAAGCTATAACGGTTGCCAACGACTGCGAGTACGGGCTTTCGGCGTCCGTGTTCGGCAAGGACGTCCGAAGGGCAATGGACGTGGCCATGAGGATAGAGTCCGGCATCTGTCACGTGAATTCCGCGACAATCGCCGATGAACCGCAGGCGCCATTCGGAGGCGTAAAGGCGAGCGGCTACGGGAAGTTTGGCGGCCCGGCGGCCTTAGACGAGTTCACTGAGCTTCGATGGATAACGACGTCGAGCGGGAAGATCGACTACCCGATCTGATTCCCCAGATAGAGCGCATTTCTCAAGGGAGGAGAAGGCATGGAGAAGAACTGCATTGGTGGGCTAACCCGCCGAACGTTTATGGTCACCACAGGTGCTGCGGCAGCGGCTTTGACGTTTATGCGCCCAGCGCTGGCCGCAGATACCTTGAAGGTGGGATTCATCAGCCCGAGAACTGGTCCGCTTGCCGGATTCGGGGAAACCGACGGCTACGTTCTTGAGCTCGTACGCAAGGCCATCGCAGACGGTATCGAAATCGGCGGCAAGAAATATGCCGTTGAGATCATCGACCAAGACACTCAGTCAGACCCATCGCGCGCGGGCCAGCTCGCCAAAGACCTAATCAACAACCAGGCCGTCGACCTGATGCTCGTTATTTCGACACCTGAAACCATCAATCCGGTAGCAGATGCGTGCGAGGCCGCTGGCGTGCCATGCCTTTCGACCGTCATGCCGTGGGAAGCCTGGTACTTTGGCCGGGGGGCGAAGCCAGGCGAACCATCGCCGTTCAAGTGGACTTACCACTTCGGCTTTGGCGTTGGGGAATTCCACAAAACGTATGTGTCGCAGTGGAACCTTCTCGATACCAATAAGAAGGTTGGGGTCATGTACCCCAACGATGCAGATGGAAACGCTATCCGAGCCAACCTCGCGCCCCTTCTGAAAAAGGATGGCTTCACGATCGTCGATCCCGGTGCGTACGAAACTGGCACCACTGACTTCTCCAGCCAGATCGCGCTGTTCAAACAGGAAGGTGTCGAGATTATCAATACCTTCCCGATTCCGCCGGATTTCGCAACATTCTGGCGCCAAGCGGCTCAGCAAGGGCTGCATCGTCAAGTGAAGATTGTCCAGGTCGCCAAGACGGGGCTGTTCCCGTCCACAATTGAAGCCCTAGGACCTTTGGGTGTGAACATCGGAAGCGCGGCCTATTGGCACAAGGACTTTCCTTACAAGTCGTCCGTCACCGGGGTCAGCGGACACGAGCTTGCGGACGGCTATGAAGCTGCCTCAGGCAAGCAATGGACACAACAGCTGGGTGCGACGCTTTCCTTGCTCGATGCCGGATTTGAGGTCTTGAAAAAATCGGCCGATCCCAAAAGCAAGGATGAAGTCGTCAAGGCGCTGGCGGCGCTCAACGCGGTCACGATCGCCGGCAAGGTGGACTTCACTTCCGGGCCTGTACCCAACGTGTCGCCCGGGCCGATTATCGGCACGCAGTGGATCAAGGCTCCTGATGGCTCTCGCTTCCAGTATGACTACGTCGTGACTGAAAATGCGACGGATCCAAACGTGCCGGTCGCCGCCAAGCTATTGCCCTATAGCGGATAGGCTTTCTCATGTTGTTGACAGAACAGAGTGGAACCGGCGAAAGCCGGTTCTCCAGCCGCGGGCTTTCCAAGCGTTTTGGTGCTCTTCCGGTTCTGGAAGATCTCGATTTCGCAATGGGAATACATGACGCAGTCGGAATTGTTGGACCGAATGGGGCTGGAAAAACCACGTTTCTTGCGACGCTTGCAGGCGCATA
The DNA here is from genome assembly GCF_050474445.1 of Ensifer sp. B1-9. Lineage (NCBI taxonomy): Bacteria > Pseudomonadati > Pseudomonadota > Alphaproteobacteria > Hyphomicrobiales > Rhizobiaceae > Ensifer > Ensifer sp. B1-9. The sequence goes on along the minus strand of NZ_JBCHVG010000014.1, from coordinate 223,552 downwards.
TGCGCCCAGCGCCGGAACAATTAACTTTGCTGGGAGAGACGTGACGCGGCTTTCCGCTGCCGATCGATGCCGCATGGGGCTTGTTCGAACCCATCAGGTGCCAAAGCCATTCTCCGGTATGACGACCTTCGAGAATGTCTTTGTCGCTGCAACCCATGCCGGCGGAAAGGGCAGGGATGAGGCCTATATCGAGGTGATCGACTCCCTCAGGCTGTGCGGCATGCTCCATGTTGCCAACAGGCGAGCGGAGACACTCGGGCTTCTCGATCGCAAAAGACTTGAACTCGCGCGCGCCGTGGCGACGTCGCCGAAAGTCATTCTTCTCGACGAAATCGGCGGTGGGCTGACGGACTCGGAGGCTCAGGAGCTTGTTCTGACCATCCAGGAACTTCGGCGACGGGGGATTGGCATCGTCTGGATCGAACACATTGTCCACGTCCTCCTTCAGGTCGTTGAGAGGCTGATCTGCATGGACGCGGGCAAGATCATCGCAGATGGTGAGCCCAATGCGGTGATGGCTGACCCCCAAGTTGTAAAGGCTTACCTTGGAGGAGGTCCGAAATGAGCGCGCTCTCGGCAGAGAACCTCAGTGTCCGCCATGGGCTCCTGGAAGCGGTCCGAGGAATGACATTCTCGATTAGCAAGGGTGAAACGCTTGCGCTCGTAGGAGCAAATGGTGCGGGCAAGACTACCCTGCTCAGGGCGCTGGCGGGCGCACACCCAGCCGCAACCGGGCGGATCGCGCTGGACGGGCAAGATGTTACCGGGCTTTCGGTGCACCAGCGCGTACGGCGCGGCATCGCGCTTGTACCCGAGGGGCGGCGAATGTTCACCTCGATGACCGTGGCGGAGAACCTGAAGCTGGGCGCAATGGCGGCACGACCGGGCGATTGGTCCATTGATCGCGTTATCGAGATCTTCCCAAATCTGAAGAAGAGACTTGATCACAAGACTGGACATCTCTCAGGTGGGGAGCAGCAGGCGACGGCCATTGGACGCGCACTGATGAGCAATCCCGATGTTCTTCTCTTGGACGAGGTATCGCTCGGCCTGTCGCCCCTGGTCGTGGACCGCGTCTACGAGTCCCTCAGTGGTCTCATTCGCTCGGGAACAACCATCATCCTAGTCGAGCAAGATCTCGCGCGGGCGATGAGCGTCGCTGATCGCGTGATTTGCATGCTGGAGGGACGGGCCGTTCTCGAGGGAAGCGCAAAGGAGTTGTCACGAGAGCAGGTGACCGACGCCTATTTCGGTCTCCATCGCGCAAACAGCGGGAAGGCACACTGAAATGCTAAATCAGATCCTTCAGGGAGTGCTGCTCGGCGGATACTACGCGCTGATCGCTTGCGGTCTCTCATTCATGTTTTCGGTCATGCGGATCATCAATCTCGCCCACGGCAGCCTCGCGATCGCGGCCGCCTATTTGATTTTCGTATTGTCCGAGCGGTCACAATTGCCGTTGTGGCTTTGTCTGGTGCTGGCGGTCGCCGCGATGAGCATCTGTGGGTGGCTCTTGCACCGCCTTGTGCTGGAACGGAGTTCCCGCGGCGGACAGCTCCTACCGATTCTCTCCACCTTCGGATTGTCGATGGTCATCGACAACGCATTGTTTGAGCAGTTTGGTGCGGATACCCGTTCACTCGCCAATGCGATTGGTGATCTTTCCTGGGACAGCTGGGAACTTCCAGGTGGCATCTTCGTCGGCAAGCTTCCCGTGTTCATCTTCGTCACTGCAGTCGTACTCCTCAGTGCGTTGCAGATCATGTTGTCGCGGACCGCACTGGGGCGGGCGATCCGAGCAACTGCAGAAGACCCTGACACGGCAGGTCTCGTTGGTATCGATGCCCGTCGCGTCAACGCCATGGCTGCCGCCATTGCACTCTCGACGGTAACGATCGCAGGCATGTTCCTGGCGATGCGTGCGACATTCGAGCCTTACTCCGGTTCGCAGCAGCTGCTCTTTGCCTTCGAGGCAACGATCATCGGAGGCGTCGGATCGTTATGGGGCACACTTGCCGGGGGTGTCATCCTGGGTATCGCTCAAAGCTTAGGCGCTTCCCTGCATCCGTTAGGCTTCCTGATTGCCGGGCATGTGGTCTTCCTCGTGATCCTTCTGGCGCGCCTATTCCTGCCCAAGCTTGCCTCATTGCCCGCCAGAATCGTAAAGCGCGGAGTACCAGCATGACAAACCTCACATCGATGGAAATGCCAGGGCCTGGTATCGCGGATGTCCATCGTTGGACACGTGCCTCACGGATGGCAGCTTGGACGTCAGTCGTAGGCATTGCTTTCCTCGCCTTGGTTCCGACCTTTGCTAGTACTGGCCTTGTCGATCGTCTCACGGCGTTGTTCGTCTACGTCATTCTGGCCGCAATGTGGAATGCTCTGGCTGGGTATGGCGGGCTGGTCTCCGTCGGACAGCAGATGTTCTTTGGACTGGGGGCCTATTTCACCGTCCGTATCGCCGACGCTGGTGCTGATCCATTCGTTGCCACGCTTCTTGCGGCTGTCGCGGTATCACTCGTTTCCTATCCGCTCTCGCTAGTCATGCTGAGGCTGAAGGGCGGAGAGTTCGCGATTGCAATGTGGGTTGTCTCCGCGCTGACCCATCTGCTCGTCAACCTGGACGGATTGATCCAAGGGGAGACAGGTACCTCGCTCATTTCGTTGAACGCCTACGCGGCGGGCACACGTCAAATCTGGATTTACGGTCTGGCGTTGGCGGCGATGACGCTGCTTCTTGTCGGACTGTTCGCTTTGCTTAGGAGCAGGGTCGGATCAGCGATCCAGGCAATTCGCGATAATGAAGACGCTGCGGCGGCCCTTGGTGTCGATGTCGTCGCGACCAAACGTCTTCTCTTCATACTGGCCGCGTTCGGAACGGGAATTGCCGGAGCGCTGTGGCTAGCAAGTGCCACCAGCTTTCAACCGAAGACATACTTCTCGGTTCAGTGGACCGCCTACATGATCTTCATGGTCTTGGTAGGAGGGCTCGGTCGCTTTGAGGGCGCGATCCTCGGTGCCGTGATCTTCTTTGTAATCGAGACAGTCTTTGGCGCGATGGGTGTCTGGTACCTCATCGGTTTGGGGCTCGTCGCCTTGTTGTTCTCACTATTTCTACCGCGCGGACTTTGGGGTGCGGTCGAGGAAAGGCTCGGCCTTTCACTGATGCCTGTCGGTTACAGGCTCGTGGTCAATTCAGAAAATAGAATGGAGCGATAAATGTTGTATGGAAAGACTGTCGCCATCACCGGAGTGTCGGCTGGCATCGGTGCTAGAACCGCGGAAGTAGCAACCTCGCTGGGCGCGGACGTTATCGGTATCGACCTCAATAAACCACCCGTGCCGATGGCGAATTTCATCCAGGGTGACCTGTCCAGTGCGAATGGCGTTGAAGAGGTCGCCCGTCGTCTGCCGAAGCGATTTGACGCATTACTGAATGTAGCGGGGATTTCTGGAAAGGTTGGCGTTGAAGCCACCTTGGCAATCAACTTCTACGGCTTGCGCGCCTTGACTGAAGCGTGTGCGACGAAAATCCGCGAAGGCGGATCGGTTGTGAACGTCGCCTCAATCGCCGGATATGGATGGAGGGGCAATCTCGCGCGGGCCAAGGCCTTGGTCGGTGAGTCAGGCTTTCCGGACATCAGTGCAGTGGTCGCCAAGCACGGCATCCCGAATGAAATCGGTTATCCGCTGTCCAAGGAGCTCCTCCTCTTGTGGACGCAGATGGCTGCACACCAACCGCTTTTCAAGGATCGGAGTGTTCGCGTGAATGCCGTGAGCCCCGGTCCGGTCGAAACCCAGATCCTGAAGGAATTCCGCTCCGTACTCGGTGACGAAAAGGTGAATTCAGACATTAGTCGGGTCGGCCGCGCGGGAACCGCTTCTGACATCGCGCCGGTGATCCTCTTCATGGCGTCAGATGGGGCGCGGTGGATCAACGGGGCGAACATCTCGAATGACGGAGGCCTTGAAGCCTCCATCAATGCCGAGGTGCTCGGCTTCTAAGCAAAGGGAAAACAAAATGTTGGAACTTCAACAGATCATCGGCGGCAAGTTCGTGCCTGCGATTTCGGGCAAGACATTTGATCGCATCGATCCGTTCACGGCCAAGATCGCCAGTCGTGCACCCGCATCCGGACTGGAAGACGTAATGGCGGCAGTTGCGGCCGCGGCCGAAGCCTTTCCTGCGTGGTCGAAGACCGGCCCCGTGCAGCGCCGCGGATTGCTTTTGAAAGCAGCCGACATCCTTGCCTCGAAGGCGGATGAGTTTGCAAAAATCATGATCGAGGAAACTGGTGGAACGGCGCCGTGGGCGGGTTTCAACACGATGCTCGCGGCAGGCATTCTTCGCGAGGCGGCCAGCATGACGACGCAAATCCAGGGTGAGATCATCCCCTCCGACAAGCCTGGAACGCTGTCGATGGCAACCCGCCAGGCCGCGGGGGTATGCCTTGGAATTGCCCCGTGGAACGCGCCTATCATTCTCGGCACCCGCGCTATCGCGATGGCACTGGCTTGCGGCAATACGGTGATCCTTAAGGCCTCCGAAGCTTGCCCCGGTATCCATCTTCTCATTGGCCGGTCCTTGGTCGAAGCGGGGTTGCCCGATGGCGTCGTGAATGTCATCACCAACGCACCAGAAGATGCCGCAAAGATCGTCGAAGCGCTCATTGCCGCGCCAGAGGTCCGTCGTGTGAACTTCACCGGTTCGACCAAGGTGGGTCGCATCATCGGTGAACTCTGCGGCCGCCATCTGAAGCCAGCGCTGCTGGAACTCGGTGGCAAGGCTCCGATGATCGTGCTCGAGGATGCTGACATTGATGCAGCGGTTAACGGCGCGATCTTCGGCGCGTTTGCGAACATGGGGCAGATCTGCATGTCCACAGAACGCATCATCGTTGATGAGAAGATTGCCGACGAGTTCGTGTCCAAACTCGCTGCCCGCGCCAGTAAGTTGCCTGCCGGAGATCCACGAGGTCATGTCGTGCTCGGCTCGCTAGTTACCCCCGAAGCTGCCAGGAAGATGGAAGAGTTTGTCGCCGACGCCGTAGGGAAAGGTGCGAAGCTGGTCGCTGGTGGTAACCGCAACGGCTCGGTCGTCGACGCAACGCTGCTCGATCACGTGACCCCGGGCATGCGGACCTTCGTAGAGGAGTCGTTCGGACCGGTGAAACCGATCGTTCGTGTAAAGGACGAAGGCGAAGCTATCCGCATCGCCAACGAAACAGAGTACGGCCTTTCTTCCTCGATCTATAGTCGCGATGTCCAGCGTGCGATGGCAGTCGCAGCCCAGATCCAGACGGGCATTTGCCACATCAACGGACCAACCGTGCATGACGAGGCCCAGATGCCGTTCGGCGGCGTCAAGAACTCCGGGTACGGTCGCTTTGGCGGCAAGGCTGCGATCAACGAGTTCACCGATCTTCGTTGGATCACGATCGAAGATCCACACCAGCACTACCCATTCTAAGCAGATGGGCCGGGGGACATTCCTCCGGCCCTTGCATTCCAACATGGCACTTCTGTATCGGCGCGTCGCCTGCAGACCACGGGGCAGGTCGATCCGATTTCGCTTGCGACGCGGTTCGCTTCTCGGAAGCTATGCCTAAGCAGTCTCTCCGCGTTCCCCGTCCTTGAAACCGACAAATGGGCGGTGCGCGATCGGCAGACTGTCTGCCATGGATGACGATTGCTTTGTGCTGCCCTGGTCTCAGGGCGGGGAAGGCGGCGTTCTGTTCCCTCGAGCGTCGACCGCCACCGCAATCGGTTGGAAATACGACAAAGCCTTCATGGTCTGATCGAGCCGATGCCGATCAGCGTGGACTTTTCTCCTAATCAGAGCGGATCTCCAAGTCGTCATTGGACAGTATGCAATGACGCCCAATACATGTACAAAGATGTTGCGATCGAAAAATGTGCGTCATATATTGCCGCGGCAAGTGAGGCGCAAACTCACGCAAACTGAGGGGACAATCGTGAAACGACCAAATGACGCGGGGCTGCATGCCCCAGCGCGCGATATCTTGCGCGCAAAATCTTATGCATGGCTCGCACTCTCGATGGAGTGGTGCCATGACTGAACAGAAGCAGCATTTGCGTGCAAACGCGATTAGCCTTCCTGGACTTGTGTTTTTCGTCGTCGCGGCGGTGGGACCGATCGGTGCCGTTATGGGTGCTACGCCACTCGTTTTCATGCAAAACGGGAGCGGGGCATCCGGCCTGTATCTGTTGGCGGCGCTTCTCTTTGCGGTATTCTCGAGTGGCTACGTGGCCATGAGCCGATATGTCGGCACGGCAGGTGGTTTTGCCACCTACATTGCGCGCGGGTTTTCATACAAGGCAGGCGGGGCGGCGGCCTATCTCACGCTTTCAATGTACGTCATGGCACTGGCAGCAATTTATGGCGTCTTTTCCGTGTTCGCCGCACAGGCAGTCCAGCAATATGCCGGGATAGAGATTCCGTGGCAGCTGTTCGTAGCGGTAACGCTGCCGCTCATGGGATTCCTCTCGTATTCGCGCGTCGAGCTATCTACCCGCATTCTCGGCATCCTGCTGCTAGCGGAAGTCTTCGTCATCCTAGTGCTGGATTTTGCCATCATCATTCAAGGCGGAAGCTCCGGCACCGCGCACCTGGATTTCAGCGGCTTTGCCCCGCAGCAGATCTTCAGCGGTGGTGTCGGACTGGCTTATCTGTTCGCTCTCGCGTCATTTGGCGGATTCGAAGCCACCGTCGTCTTTAGCGAGGAGACAAAAGATCCGAAGCGGACAATTCCTGCTGCTACCTATTGGGCCGTTGCGCTAATCGGCGGGTTCTACGCGTTTACGACCTGGGCCATCGCCAACGGCGTCGGAACCGAGCAAATCAAGGAAGCGGCAACCACTGATCCGACGGGTTTCATTCTGAAATTGAGCGATACCTACGTGGGAACCGCCTGGAGCCACGTCATTAGCATTCTGGCCGTCACAAGTTTTGTGGGTGTTCTGCTCGGTTTTACGAACATTCTGAGCCGATACATATTCTCCATGTCGCGTGTCGGCCTTCTTCCGTCCTTCATGTCGTACACTCACTCGAGGCACCAGTCGCCGCATCGTGGGACGGTGATCGGATCAATTGTCGTTGCATTGATCGTCGCATGTTTCATTGCTGCGGGGGCCGATCCGTTTACCACGCTCTATACGTACCTCTTGGCACTAGGGACGGTCGCTCTTCTGTCCATTCTGGCGGCCGCCTCACTCGCCTGCGTCTTCTTCTTTCGGAAGGATGCGCGCGGTGAAAGTCGGTGGAGTACGACGATTGCTCCCTTGATCGCATTCGCTGGCTTCTGCGTCGCGACGGTGCTGGCCGTATCGAACTTCGGCTTTCTGGTCGGTAGCGAGGAGGGGTGGCCCCTCTGGCTATGGCTTCTGCTGCCGCTCTTTGCGTTGGCTGGATACATCGTCGCAACCATTCGCGGCGCCAGCAAGGTCGACTTCAAGGTCGCCGAGAACCTCACTGATCCTAGCACTCAAGAAGTTGATGTGAAGCTATACAATGGAGGAGAAGTAGCATGACAAATAAGCCGAATGTCATTGGTCTCGGCAATCTGAATCCGGAGAAATTCGATCCGTTGGTTATTGGTGGCGAGCGTCACGGAGTGGTCCATTTCATTCGTGATGACCAAAGGAATGGTCGGGTGAATAGAGCCGCTATTTGGAAGTTGGAAGCAGATCAGCTTCCATATGAATCGCCGTATCCATTTATGAATGCGGATTCCAGGGATTAACCGGACGGGATTCCGATCAAAGTCCGGACAGCGTTCCGATCTGAAGCCGGACAGCATTCCGATCAATTACCGGACGGTTTTTCCGTCCTGACGATGCCTTTGGGTCAGCAACCTTGGCATGAAGCTCCTCTGTATCCACGAGGGGAATTTCATGCCGTCAAAGAGAAGGCTGACCATGCGACACATACGACAGATGCTGCGGCTCTCTGCTGGCGGGACAAGCGTACGCGAGATTGCGGTGGTGCTCGGGATTGCCCGAAGTACGGTTCAAGATAATCTCGATCGGGCCAAGGCCGCCGGGTTGAGCTGGCCTTTGCCGGGAGAACTGACAGACGATGCTCTGGAGCATCGGCTTTTCATCCGCGCCGGCGTCAAACAGGGCCAACGGCGACGCCACGAACCAAACTGGGCGGAGCTTGCCATCGAGCTGAAGAAGCCCGGCGTGACGCTGTTGATCCTCTGGGAGGAATATCGCGGCGCATACCCCGACGGCTACGGCTACAGCCGTTTCTGCGAGCTGTTCCGTGGTTTCGAGCAGCGTCTTTCGCCGACAATGCGCCAGGAGCATGCGGCCGGCGACAAGGTCTTCGTCGACTATTCCGGCAAGCGGGTGCCGATCGTCGATCGCAAGACTGGCGAGATCCGCGAGGCGGAGTTGTTCCTCGGTGTGCTCGGCGCGTCGAGCCACACCTTCGCCGAGGCCACCTGGACCCAGACCTTGCCGGACTGGGTCGGCTCACACGTGCGCATGTTCGCCTTTTTCGGCGGTGTGCCCCGCCTGGTCGTGCCCGACAATCTGAAGTCCGGCGTCAGCCGCGCCAGCTTTTACGATCCCGAGATCAACCGCAGTTACGGCATGATGGCGTCTCACTATGGTGTCGGCGTTCTGCCGGCGCGGCCGCGGCGTCCGAAGGACAAGGAGCAGACATCACGATGCACCTTGTTGGATTTGTTGAGCGTCAATTAACCGGGGTTCGCGGCTACCATAGCGGCCGCCGACGCCTTTTGCGAGTCTGACGTTGCCCGGTGGCTCATACAGGTAGCGGTGGTTGGTAGCGTAGCGATGGCGCTTGAGAACACCATTGCGTCCGAGTTGGTGTACGGTTGTGGCGCTTACGCCAAATCGGCGAGCCACTTCTTCTCCAGTTAGCATGCCGCTCTCGCGCAACCGTTCGAACCGGGTCTTCAGCCCATAGGCACGACGAACGAGCATAACTTTCTTCAAGGTAAAAGCCTCACCGCGCCAGTTACGATGCCCGAGTGCGTTGAGACGACTGGCAATCTGCTGATCGTTGTCGGTCTCCAGCAGTTCGTTGATCAGTGCCACAACCGCTTCCGGGGTCTTGCGGATCACGGCCATGGGCTGGGGACGAGCTACTGCCAGGCTTTGCGTGCGACCTCCGCGCCAGCGTATGTGCATGTTGATCTTCTCGTCGACCAGCAGTGTCACGTCTTCGATGAGGAGACCAAGCATGCGTTTACGCTCGACCGGGCTCGTGCGCTCGTTGTTCCAGATGCGCGGAAAATCTGCGGCCAGCGCCCGGATCCGTTCCTGCATAGCGCCGTCCAGCAATGACTGGTCTGTCTCGTTCTGACGCTCATGTTCGCGCTGAAGCGTATCGAGGTCGCGAAGCTTGCCATTCCAGTCCGCTTCGAGTGCGTCGGCAACCAAGCGGTTGTCGGGATCGACCTTCAGATAGCGGCGGCGTGCGAGTTCAGCCTCATACCGGGCGCGCTGTAACTGCTTGTCGCGCAGCGAGGCAGCTTGCTCGACCCGTTGCGAGATCTCCTCCTGCACCGCAAGTGCGACCTCTATCGCCGTGGGTGCCATTGCTTCGAGCAGCAACGCGCTGATCGCTTCATCGATCGCTGGTCCTCTTGCCCATTGGCAAGCCTTGCCCGCGTGGCGCACGACGGCCTCGTTGCAGATGTAATAGGGACGAAGCTTGCCCTCGAACTGTTCATAATGGACCCGCATGCGAGCGCCGCAACGACCGCATAGAACTCTTCCTTGCAATAAGCCGTTGCCTTGGCGAGGCATACGACCCCGCAGGCCCGGAGAAAAACCGACTGCATTTTGTTCGAGACTTGTTTGATTGCGCTCGAACTCGTCCCACGAGATGTAGCCTTCATGGGCCTGAGGAATGAGCACCTGCCAGTCGGACCTCGGCATCTTCTGCTGTACGCACTTAAGCTTGGCATTGTAGACCGTGCGTGTGCGTCCGTATGCGAAAGCACCAGCGTATCGTGGATTGTGCAAAATCTGGATCACGCGAGAATGGTCGATCTGGCTCCACAGCACGTCGCCCTTGCCGATGCCGCGACGGATACGACGGGGAAACAGGATCTTCTCGCTGCGCAGGCGACGCACGACCGCACAGGCTGAGCCCACCTCCCGGAAGGTATCGAACAGCATGCGCACCGTGTCCTGGATCTGGCGATCCGGATCGAGCACCACGCGCATATCAGGCGTGTAGACCAGTCCGATCGGCAACGGCAACTCGAGCTCGCCACGACGCGCCTTGTTGAGAATGCCGCCTTGCAGGCGAGACTTCAGGATGTGCAGTTCGGCCTCGCTCATCGTGCCCTTCAGGCCGAGCAGCATACGATCGTTGAACGACGCCGCGTCGTAAACGCCATCTTCGTCCATGATGAGCGTGCGGGACATGGCGGCCAGTTCCAGAAGGCGATGCCAGTCAGCATTGTTACGAGCCAGGCGAGACACTTCCAGCCCCAGCACGATCCCTGCGTGCCCCATCGCGACCTCGCTCACCAAGCGCTGAAATCCATCGCGGTCCTGCGACTGTGCGCCGGAAAGGCCGAGGTCGTTGTCGATGACGTGGACGCGCTCAATCGGCCAACCCAGAGCCACCGCGCGGTCCCGTAATGCATATTGTCGCTTCGTGCTCTCGGTGTTCTCGAACACCTGACGAAGGGAGGATTGGCGAACGTAGAGAAATGCATCGCGCCGCAGGTGATCGGCGCTAATCTTCATGGCATTATCAGTAGACATGGCTTCCTCCTGTCTCTGCTGCCAGCACCATATTGGCGAGCATGTGCACGAGCTGGCGATCGTGCGCGACCAGTGAAGTTGTCTTGAGCCGAGGGGTCGACTGCTGTCGCGCTATCGCGGATTGATGGGGTGCGATCAGCACTGCCAGGCCGCGCCACAGTCCGTGAAAGACGATGGCGCCCATGCGCCTCGCGCAAGCCGTGCCGCAAATAACATCGGCGCGGAGCGCTTCGTAAACATCCTTGCCGCTCTCCGACATGGCGATTGCGTGCGTCGGCTCTTCATCGTTTTTTTTTACGCGCCACCGCGCGTTCAATGCTGCGCGGATGGACGCTGATGCCCAGTCTCGCATGCACCAGGTCCGCCAGAGAACGGGCCTGCAGTTGGCCGTTCGCATCGAGGTGCTCCTCGACGAGACGCATGACCTCGCCAGTAAGCTTGTGGGCTGACTTCGGCCCGCGGGTGCGCGGCAAGAGGCCAGACATGCCATCGCGCTCGAACGCGGCCTCCGCTTGATAGTAGGTCTGCCGCGACAACCCGAAAAGCGCGGCCGCGTCCGCTTTGTTGGTGCCGTCTTCGCGGGCGTGCCGAAGCATCTCATACTTCACTTGCACGAGATCGAGCGGATCAAAGAAACCTGCTTCCCGGAACCAGGGGGCGCGGACGCCCTCGGGCTTGGGGTTCAGAGCGCCCATCTGGCGCAGGCGATCGGGCTTGCTTTCTTTGGTCACGGGAGCCTCCTTGTGTAATCTAAATTATGCCGCATACAGATCACACGTCAATTAAATTCTATCTCTATTATCATTGATATCCCAGTCCTCACAGGCGAAATGCCCTTGATTGATGGCCGTTCGCATCGCGCGCGCGGCATAATTAGCCTTACATTCGCGGCGTAATTTACTTGACGCCTCTTCACTCTTCCTGACGGCTCTTAATGCGATCAATCAATGACGCCAGCGCCGACAGATCGTCTGGGCGGGAGAAGGACCGACCCGCAGCAACCTGACTGAACAGGTCAGCCTCATTGACATCGGTCCACGAGGCCGGCAGCGAACGCAACCGTCCCTGAACGTCGTAGAACATGACGCGGTCTTCGCCCCAGTTCTGTTTGCGTGTCGACAGCACGAAGCGCTGGCCGCGCCACGGATGGAACGGGTGTGTGACCTCGAACTCTATGCGCGCTTGAGTGTCAGTACGAACTGCAGTCCGGGACTTGAAAGAAGGCCAAGGTCGAGAACGGTGTGCGCTTCGCCCAGAGCTGCATTCTCGGTCGCTTGCGCAAGCAGACTTTCTTCTCGCTCGCCGAGGCCAATGCCGCGATCACCGAGGTGCTGGAGCGCATCAACAATCATGTCATGCGCCGGTTGGGTGTCAGCCGCCGGCATCTCTTCGAGACGGTCGAACGCGCGGCGCTCGCAAGCTTGCCCGCCGAGGAGTACGAGTTCGCTGAATGGCGCTTTGCGCGGGTCTCGACGGACTACCATGCCGAGTTCAAGACCTTCTTCTATTCCGTCCCGCACGCGCTCATTCGCCAGCAGGTCGATATCCGGGCGACCGCGCGGATGATCGAGATCTTCCACCGCGGCAAACGCGTCGCGGTCCATCAGCGCCGCTATGGCGGGCCGCGCTATGGAACAGACCCTGCGCACATGCCGAGCTCCCACCGCCGATACGCCGAATGGACGCCGGAGCGATTCCGGCGCTGGGGCGCCTCCATCGGTCCGCAGACCGAAGGGTTGATCGTCGCCATTCTCGCCAGCCGGCCACATCCCGAGCAGGGCTTCAGAACCTGCCTCGGCATCCTGCGCCTCTATCGCGACCTCGGCCGCGAGCGCGCCGAGGCCGTTTCGGCACGGGCCGTCGAGATCGGCGGCCTGACCTGCAAGACGATTGCCTCGCTCATCGCCACCCACAAGGCCACCAGACCCACCGAACCCGCCGCCGTCATGGAACACGCCAATCTGCGTGGCCCCGGCTACTTTCATTGAGGAGACACCAATCGATGCTGACCAATCCGACCATCGACATGCTGCGCGAACTCGGCCTGACAGGCATGGCCAGTGCCTATCAGGAACTCGAGGCGCAAACGGAAGCGAGACACCTCGAGCATGGCGAATGGCTTGCACTGCTGCTCGAACGCGAAGCGACCACACGCCGCCAGAAGCGATTCGAGGCGAGAGCCCGCGCCGCAAAGCTGCGCCATGACGCCCAGATCGAGAACGCTGACTTCCGTGCCGCCCGCGGCCTGGACCGCAATCTCTTCATGAAGCTCGCCGGCTGCGACTGGATCTCTCAGCGCCATAGCCTGCTGTTGATCGGACCCGCCGGCGTCGGAAAGAGCTGGCTTGCCTGCGCGCTCGGAAACAAGGCATGCCGCGAGGACTTCTCCGTCGCCTATCACCGACTTCCAAGGCTGTTCGCCACCCTTGCGCTCTCGCGCGGCGACGGCCGATATTCCAAGGTGCTCAAGGCGCTCGCCAGAACCGACCTGCTCATCCTGGACGACTGGGGTCCGGAAAAGCTCAACGACGAGCAGCGTCGTGATCTCCTGGAAATCGTCGAGGACCGATACGAAAGGCGATCGACCATCGTCACCAGTCAGGTGCCCGTCGATCACTGGTACGACATGATCGGCAATCCAACCATCGCCGATGCGATCCTCGACCGCCTCGTGCACAACGCCTACCGCATCGAACTTTCCGGCGAGAGCTTGCGAAAGCAGCGTCAAACACCATCCGCCGCTTGACCGCGCGACAATCACGAGCCATTCAAAACAACGACCCAGAGGCACACCGACTGTCCGGCTTCAAATCGGAACCGTGTCCGGCACGACATCGGAATACCTGTCCGGCTTCAGATTGGAATAGCCGTCCGGCATCATCGGAATACGCAATGAACGATGAGACGTTTCTCGTTTTGGAGGGCGAGCTTGAAATGACCTTCCAGGATGGATCCCAAATTACCCTCCGACAGGGGGACATCATTTCGGTGGCGGCTGGCACGCAAACCAACTGGCGGATCACAAAGCCGTTCAAGAAGTTCGTCGTGGAGGTCGGGGCGTGAGCGAGGAGATTTCAACCGATGTGATTGTCATCGGCGGTGGCTTCGGAGGTGTCACGGCGGCTCGCGAACTCAGTTCTGCTGGTGTCGATGTGATCGTTCTGGAAGCCCGTAATCGACTGGGTGGCCGCACTTGGTACGAAAAGGATCGTATTGCAGGTTTCGATGTCGAAATGGGCGGGGGGTGGTTGAGCGCAGATGAAGCCTTTGTCATGGCTGAGGTGCGTCGCTATGGCGTCGAACTTATCGAAGCAGATACTTCGGCTCCCAAGCATCTTATCTGGCGGTCTCCTGCTGGCGTGCGGAGGTCCGCCTTGCCTGTGCCATTTGAACAGCTCGCAGAGTTAGAGCGAGCGATAGGCCGTATGGACAACGCTGCAAGCCAAGTGGACCGTGGTCTAGATTTAGAGGCCCAGAAGGAACTCGACGTCTCTCTGCCGTCCTTTTTCGAAGATCTTCGGCTCCCTAGTGAAACGTTGGGAGTGCTGGAAGGATGGTGGACGGGTCTTTCATCATCCGATTGGAGCAACATGTCCGCCTTGTTCGTGTCGCGGCTGATAAGCCGCGCCGGCGGTACGTTTATGGGCATGACCAATACCGTCATGCTGGGTCCACGTTTCAAGAATGGGACTCTCGATCTTGTCCAATCGATCGCCCAGGATTCTCAGGCGAAAGTCCTTCTGAACTCCCCAGTACGCCAAATCGTGACAGTCGAAGATGGCGTAAGGGTCGTAACAGACTCGCAGAACTATCGCGCTAAAGCAGTAATTTGCGCTGTACCGACGAGTACTCTAGCAAGCATTGCTTTCGAGCCCGAATTGGATGCAGACAAAAAGGCGGCGTTGTCTGTGCGGCACGCCGGAAGCGGATTCAAGCTCTGGATGGTTGCCAGAAATGTGCTTGGCGGTGTTTTCAGCATAGGCGCTCCAGGCCCGTTCAACCATCTCTTCACGGTCGACGAGCGGGGCGAGGATGCCTTGCTCGTAGGCTTTGGACACGGTGAGCGCCCAGACATCCGAGATCTATCGGCAGTCAGCGCCCTGCTACAGCAATATCTGCCCGAAGCAGAGGTGGTTGCTGCCGACATGCACGACTGGTTCACAGATGAGTTCTCGCAAGGGACTTGGGCGGTTTACCCTCCTGGTTTCTCGACCGGGCACGAGGAGGCCCTCAGGCGTCCACACGGGAACATCTTTTTCTGCGGATCGGATGTGTCGGAAGTGCGTCCTGGCTACATCGACGGGGCGATCGAGTCGGGAATTACAGTGGCACAGAACTTGCTGTCCAAAGTCACGAATGACCTTTGCCGGCGCGCATAGGACTGGCGGCTTCAAGATTGCAAACCCGAACAGATTCCGCCGAAGAACATCCACTTCGGCGGACGTACTTCCTCTGTATATCGGCAGCGCTGCCGACGAGAAGCGCTGCCGGTCTACAGAAGTGATCGTGTCATCCAGCGGTCAAGCGGTCATGCTTCCGGAAAGGAAAGATTGGATGCCACGCCACTTCACGCAGAGCCACGACGACAAAGGTTCCATGTCCAACGAGACATTCCCGGGCATTCCAGTGCTTTAGCCCCTCGTCATGTTGAGAGAGACCTTGTGCAGAAGTGCCTGCACTGTCATTTCGGACGGCGTGTTCGGCGGCAGCGAAACAACGCTTCCAGCCGTCAGATGATGGGTCTCCGCCCCGTTAATGAGGATATCAGCCTCACCCGAGATCACGACGAAGGTTTCACCCTTAGGATGTCCTTCGTAGTTGTAGATGCCAGGGCTGGCGCGCCACATATTGAGGCCCAGATCAAGAAGATGGCTCTTTAGGATTTCGCGATGATGCGACACCGTTCCGTCGTTGGCTACAAGCGAGGGAACGAGCAAACCATCAGCGGTCACGTTCTCGATCAAATACTGCGACATTGAACTTCTCTCCATAGTTTTGAGTATGCGTCTTTGCGGGGGCCCCCACCAGGTGAGCTGACAGAAGCCCCAAGCAATGTGTTAGTCGATAAAGTAGGGTTCACCGGTCTCGGCTAGATCAGTCGGAATTCCGACCTCTTCCAACGCCTTCTTGATCAGGCCGTTCTCGTGCATTTCCTTAATGTCGGCGTCTAGTGCCGCGGTGAAGTCTGGATTATCAAGCACGTGAGGGAAGCCGACCTGCGGCACCTTCATCGTGGTAGAGATCTCGGCGATTCCTTCCGGGACGGTGACTTTAGCGTTGGGAACGCTGCCGTCTTTGGCAACGCGCTCTGCAAGCTCGTAGGGGACCAGCGCGACCTCAACGCGGCCAGCGCGCAGATCCGCAAACACTTGGTCAAAGCTTTGGTAGATCTTCATGTTGTCGCCATAGTAGGCTTGCGCTTCAGCCACCCACAGGTTGCCTTGGGGGGTCCCGACGAGATGTCCTTTGGCGGACTCGTACGTCGGAAAATCCCCGCTCGTGCTAACGAGCGCCGACTTCGAGACCATTGTCGGGTAGGACATTGCCACGATTTCTTGACGGCGTTTCGAGCGATACCAGCCTCCTGTAGCAAGATCGACACGCTTCGCCTGGACCGCAGGAATGATGCCCGCGCCAGCGATTTCCTGAGCGTCGATCTTCAGGCACTCAACACGCGCAAACTCGTTGAGGATTGCTCCTTCAAACCCTCCAAGTTTTCCGTCCTTGAGTTCGATGATCGGACTAACGGAGACGACAGCAACGGTCAGAGTGCCGGGCACTATCGTTTCGAATTTATGCTTAGGCGTGCATTCCTCAGCGTGGGCAGTTGTTGCCATCATGCCTGCCACAAGCGCAGCAAGGACCGTTCCGCCGACGCGTGTCGGCAGCTTTGCAAAGCTAGTCATGGTTCATTTCCCCGAATTTAAGTTGAAGGGGCCCTAGAGGTAACGCGACATGCGCTCCTCGATTCCTCCCACCAATTGCGCTGCGATCACCGCGATCGAAGCGTAGATCAGTCCTGCAAGCGTCAGCACTGGCAGGTATCTGAATGTGATGCTGGCGAAGTTGTAAGCTTTGCTCAGCATCTCCGGCACCGCGATCGCGAAACACAACGATGTTCCTTGAAAGAGCACGATGCAGAAGCCAAGAACGGGTGGTATCGCGACACGAAGTGCCAGCGGCAACACGACGAAGCGATACTTGTCAAAGGTGCCCAGTCCCAGAACGTCAGCTGCTTCCAGCTGTTCCCCCGGGACGGACTCGAGCGCGGCTCGAAACATTTCACTGGTATAGGCGGCCGTCGAGAAGCCGAGACCAGCCACAGCGGCAGCGGTAGCCGATGCCGAGATCCCGATTTCGGGTAAGCCGAAGTAGGCCAGATAAAGGATCACGAGTGCGGGTGCGCCGCGCCCAATCTCTACCAGGCCTACAATCAACCACCCGAGGGGTTTAGGACCCGCCTTTTGCAGGATTGCGAAAAACAAGCCTGCGGGGACACCTACGGCTAGGCTCATTACGCAGATCTGGAGGCTTACCAGCAAACCAGAGGCAAGATGGGGCAGGGCTTCGATCCAGGTGCTAAGTACATCAGTCATCATCGTGACACCCTCTTCGAAAGCTTTGCATGGAGCCAGCGCGAAGAAACGGCGAAGGGAGCGGACAACCCGATGTAGATCAACGCCGCGATCGTGTAGATCTTGATCCCTTCAAGCGTTTGGTTGGTTTGGATGACCGCGAGAGCCGTCACGTCGATGACACCGACTGTCGAGGCGACAGCCGAATCCTTGAGTGTGCCAATTGCGATCGTGGCCATCGAGGGAATCGCTACCCGCACCGCCTGGGGCAGAATAACGTGCCAGAGTGTATCCCACTTGGTCAGGCCGATGACTTCAGACGCTTCCCATTGACCAAAAGTAATTGAGCCGAAGGCGGACCGATAGACCTCCGCCATATAAGCAGAGCACACCAGGCCGAGCGTTACGACAGCCGCCGCCAACGGCGAGACCTGGATTCTTCCGGAGCCGATCCCGTAGAACACGATGAACAAAAGGACGATCGATGGAATCCCGCGGAACAACTCGATCAGGAAACGACCGATGAACCGCAGTGCCGCGATCGGAGACCTGCGCATGAGCGCGATTGGAAGCCCAAGTACGATGCCGACGATCAGCGATAGCCCGGTGACGATAATCGTCCATGCGATGCCGGGTGCGAGGGTCAGAAAATAGTGCAACATCTCACCGTCCCAATACAGCGGAAAGGAAGCGTTGCGTACGTTCGTGACTCGGGGCCTCGAATAGGTGCCTAGGCGCACCGATCTCGATGATGCTGCCGTCTGCCATAACCACGACGCGGTCGGACACTTCCTTCGCAAACCCCATCTCGTGGGTGACCACCACCATCGTCATGCCTTGATCGGCAAGGCTGCGCATGACCTTGAGAACTTCCGCCCCATATTCCGGATCCAGTGCGGAGGTGGGTTCGTCGAAAAGGATTACCTTCGGATCCAAGGCGAGGGCACGCGCGATCGCCGCGCGTTGCTGCTGGCCGCCCGAGCAACGCTTCGGATACTCTAGTGCCTTGTCAGCGATGCCTACCTTTGAGAGCAGACTCATCGCCTTCTCTTTAGCGTCTGCTCGAGTGCGATTGAGAACGCGCAATTGAGCGAGCATCACGTTTTGCAGGATGGTGATGTGCGGGAAAAGCTCGAACGACTGGAATACCATTCCGAGATTGCGACGGAATTCGCGGGCCGTGATGCTGTCATTCTGGTTCGCGCCGTTTCGCGCACCACTGACCACGCGCCTTCCTTCAAAGAAGATGGTGCCTTTGTCAGGGGGGCTTAGATGGTTGACGCAGCGAAGAAGGGTGCTTTTGCCCGATCCGCTCGGCCCAATTACGCTGATCACCTCGCCTGGTGCAACGTTGAGGCTAACGTCTTTGAGAACCTGCAGCGGTCCGAAGTGCTTGGAGACATTGTCGATCTTTACGATCGGATTCGCGGACCCGTTAGGCTTGATGTGGCTCGTATGCATTAGCGCGCCTCCAACAGTTCAGCTACATCGAAAGCCGTCTTCAGCGCACCCTCGACGCCCCGCGTGTCGGAGAGATCTGCGCCTATAAAGTGAACTCGGCGGTGCGGCGCGCGCATTACCAACGCGTCTTTCATTTCGCCTGGACGAAACGTCGCCCAGGCACCGGATGCGTACGGGTCCTGGTTCCAGTCATGCGCCTCGATCTGCAGGATTTGGGCTTCTGGAGCGAGATGCTTCACGGCCGCAGTGACTGACTCTTGGCTCGATAGGTCCGGGCCACCTTTTTCAATGCCGAAGCCGACGACCAAGTGATGGTTTTCATCCTTGTGCACGGTCTGCAACAGCTGGAGTGGTCCACCCATCCCAGCCCGGAGAATGGGTTCTTCCATTCCCGTAATCGAGACACAAAGCTTTACGCCGCGGCAAGGTTGACCCCTGGAAACGTATTGTGCTTGTTCAGGACGGAGTGGCGGATTGAACCGAATTGCAGATAGCGTGTTGACCGGCACCGCGCAGATTGCCGAATGCCCGCGGAACGTCTGCCCTGTGGATAGCTCAACGGTGACGCCATCGTCGTCCTGCGTGATTGACGAAACCACCGAACGGAAGCGGATGTCGACCTCTCCAAGCCCCGCTGCAATTGCGTTGATGAGCTGGCTTGCACCCTGTTCGAAGATGTAGGCGTTCGTGGAAACAAGGTTGATGATGGAGTTTCCACGCGAAAATACCAGGCCGATCGCGCTCACGGCCGATATTTCATCCAGCGTGGTGCCGGAGTATTGCGTGGCCCATGCCTCGAAGAAGTCTCTGACGGGTTTGGACAGATTCAGGCTGTCGAGATAGTCGCTTGCCGCAATGTCGAGGTCCGGAACAGGCTGTTCAGCAGTGGGAACTCCAGGAACGAAGCGCTTTGCGTCGCTGATGATCTGAAATGCCGCGGCTTCGATCTCGGCCCCGTGCTCCTCAATTAATTCGGATGACGCGTACATCGTCCCATCGAGCAGCCACTTCACGTCCTTTGACTTGATCGGGGAAGCAAGGACCAGGCCGTACCGCTCGACTTCGTTTCCAACATACGACCCAGGCACGGGTTTGAAGTACGCGCCGCCAATCTCAACTACGGGACCTCTGCCGCAGAACGGACGAGAATGAAGTCGGCCTCCCAGCCGCTCTCTCGCTTCAAGAAGCAGCACCTTCTTGTCTTTCGCTGCCAGCTCGCGTGCGGCTGTCAAACCCGCTACGCCGCCCCCAACAATAATCGCATCGAACACTCGTTCCCCGTTCATTTCTTATGCTTTCTATGGTTCAACTACAGGTGGACTTAGAGAGAAGATTGCCCGGAAATTATCGTCTCCATGGTTGACTAGGCTATGAGGCTCGGACGTCCAGAAAGAAGCACTGTCGCCTTCGTTGAGAACATCTTCGACGCCGCTTACGCGCAATATCGCCTTCCCAGACACCGCCACGACCAACACAAAGGTGTCGCCGTAAGTCAGTTCCGCCAGCTGATCTCCAGGAACGAGGATCAACTCGTACGCTTCAATGTGCTGAAACGGGCGAGGGGTTATGAGATGTTTTGATGATGCGGTCCCCCAGTCTATCGACGGACGGTCTGCTTTTCGTACGATCCGGGAATTGGATGCTGGTGTCTGGCTATCGCCCACCAAATCACCCAACGTGACGCCGAGCGCCTTCGCGATACGGATCAGCGTGGCGACGCTCGCACCGCTTTTTCCGTTCTCGAGTTGGCTCACCAGACTGGGGCTCGTGCCGGCTGCTTCTGCCAGCTTACGTACGGTAAGCTTCCGTGTTGATCTGAAATGACGAATGTTTTCGCCGGCTTGCATTGTCCTCATTCCTTTCCCAGTGAAACTGTACAATGCGATTAGCCAGAGTAAACAGTTTGTACAGTTTGGTTGAACGATATGTCAACACCTTTGATACGCAAAAGCTAAAATTTGCGTACCAAGAATCAGCGCATGCTAGGACTGGTAGCTGGGATGGGACAGATGTTGCGTTGTGCTTGCGTTGTCGTAACGTGCTGAAACAGCCGCTTCACACTCTCGGTGTGGGAAGCCGGGCTTCCCGTGATGAGATGAAGCCCGGCCATCGATGGTCTAGTTCAATGTTACAATCTGGCGCGCAAGTTCTTGGGCGGCGCATTTCGCGCGGCCCCGGATCTCGGGATTGGTCAGTTTTCCCTCTTTGAAGTCTGGCTCACCAGCGTAGACGGCTGTCGGGAGGGCCAAGGCGTTGAAAAATCCGAACAGCGGCCGAAGCTGGTGCTCAACCACGAGAGCATGCCGATACCCCCCTCCGCAGGCGGTAATGCATACCGGTTTGTCCCGGAGACTGGCCTGGTCGAGCAGGTCGATGACGTGCTTGAAGAGGCCAGCATAGGATCCCTTGTAGACCGGTGTGCCGACAATCAACGCATCAGCATGCTCGATGGCGTCAATGATCTCCTTCTGCTTGCCTTCAAGGTCGCCCTTCCATTTGGCATCGCCCAAATTGCCGAGATCGATGAGATCGTAGATGTCGATACTTTCGATCCCGAGAGACTGCAGTTCCTCGATCACGGCTTCGACAAGCGCCCTCGATTTCGAGGGTCTTTGATTGTTGCCACAGAATGCAACGACACGGGGTGCCGAATGCGCGGATTCATGGTGAGACATTGACGTTGAACCTCTGGATACTATTGCTTGGGCATGTCGTTGATCATCGGTTCGAAGGTGTTGCCTTCGAGACCGTACTTGGCCATCAGCGATTGGAGTTTGCCCGACTGGTATAGGTCTTTGGCGGCAAGCTGAATTGCGTTAGCAAGGTCCGGGCTGTTGGCAGAGACATAGAACCCGGTAGCCGTTGGTTTGTAGCCGTCCTGCACGATCGTCCAAGGTTGCTCTCCACTGCGGATCACAAAGTTGGCTTGCGACGTTTGCACGGTCTGCGCTGCGTCGCGGCCGGATCGAAGGGCCAAGTCCGCGTCAGGAATGGACGTGTACATATTCAGCTTTAGCGGGGGCAGTTTCTTCGCTACGCAATCGTCTGAGACTTCTCTAGCAATCGTAACGTTTTCCGTTCCCTTTAGTGTGCCGATGCTCTCCCCGCAGAGGCTATCGATAGTCGGGAAGCGTTCCTTGTTCTTGTCGAGGACTACAATGGCCATGGAATCGAGCTGGAAATTGATGAAGGTGACGACGCTCCTGCGTTCCTCAATGTCGGACGCGCCTGCGCCGCCAACGTCGTAGCGTTGCGCACCTACACCAGTGATAAGGCCTTCCCATTTGGTCTCAGTGATGTCCCACGTGACGCCCAGTCGCTCCCCGATCGCCCGACCGACATCGACTTCAAACCCGGTGAGTTCACCTGTTGCCTCGTCCTTCCAGATGTAGGGGATGTATGGCGAGACCTCGCCCACTTTCAGTACGCCAGCCTGCCGAAATTTCTCCGGAAGTGCATCTTTCACCGGGTCAGCATGGGCGCTGAGCGCCGGCAAGAGAATGATTGCAGTTGTTGCCAGAGCCCGAGCTGTTTTGAACGTCGTTTTGATATGCATTGTCGCTTCCCCTTACTTTAGCTTGTTGTTGTGGTCGAACATTTCGTCAGGTGGTCCTTGCTTGATGATCTGGCCGTCAGCCATGACCACGATGTGGTCTGAGATCTCCCGGGCGAACGCCATTTCGTGTGTGACGATCACCATCGTCATGCCTTTGCAGGCCAGGCCGCGTATCACTTCAAGCACCTCTCCGACCCAGCGCGGATCAAGGGCGCTGGTTGGTTCGTCGAACAGCATGATCCGGGGGTTCATCGCGACAGCGCGCGCGATCGCTGCGCGTTGCTGTTGGCCGCCAGACAGCTGGGAAGGGTGCTTGTGGACGTGGTCGCGTAGCCCGACGGCCGACAAATGTTCCATGGCTATGAGCTCCGCCTCGCGGCGTTGCATGCCCAGGACCTTGATAAGGCCGATCGCAACGTTCTCGAGTGCGGTCAGATGCAGAAAAAGGTTGTACTGCTGAAACACCATGCCGAAGGTTCGCCGTTGTATCGCAATAGTATTTTCGGTCGCCTGATACAGCTCCCCTTGGAACCACTCATAACCCACCAGCGTGCCATCGACGTCGATGTAGCCGCCGTCGATATGCTCGAGTTGGTTGATGCAGCGGAGCATCGTGCTTTTGCCGCTCCCGGATGCTCCGAGCACGCAGACCACTTTTCCTGCGTGGATATCCAGATCGATGGACTTGAGAACTTCGATACCGTGGAAGTTTTTGCGCAGCGAACGAATTTTGATGATGGCGTTCATATTACATCTCCGAAACTTGCGCAGCGTTCAGTTGGTCTGCTCGCTGGGTAAGAACGGAGCGCTGCTGCCACGTTTCGAGATAGCTCTGCAGAATGCTCAGGAATGCGATCATCACCATGTACCAGAAGGAAGCTACGAACAGCAGCGGAATGACCTCGTAGTTGATTGAATAGATATTCTGGGCGTTGGTCAGGAGATCGCCGCCGCCGATAACCGAGACGACCGAGCTACCCTTTAGCAGGATAATCACCTGGTTCGCGGCCGGAGGGATGATGACCCGGGTGGCCTGAGGCAGGACGATTGTTTTCATCACCTGGAAGCGCGTCATTCCGATCGAAAGAGCCGCCTCCGTCTGTCCTCTGGGCACGGACAGGATGCCGCCACGCACCACTTCGGACATGTATGCCGCTTCATGCAGGGCCAACCCAAAGATGGCTGCCATGAAGGGTGTTATGACCGAATTGGTGTCCCAGCCGACGCCGATGTCGGTGAACGGAATTCGAAGGCCAAGCTCGGGGAAGATGAGCGCGAGGTTGAACCATAAAATGAGTTGGACCAGCAGCGGCACGGCGCGAAAGATCCAAACGTAGAATGCACTTGCACCACGAAGAATGCCGCTCGATGACTCTCGCATGAAGGCCAGTACGACCGCGATCGCAAAGGCGATAACCACGCTGATCGCTGTTAGCTGCAAGGTAGCCAGGGCACCTTGAAGGATCTCGCGGTGGAAAAGATACTCTGCGAATACGCTCCAGCGGATAGTCGGTGCAAAGGCAAATACGCTGATAAGCCACAGTATTATTGCGACAGTAATCACTGCAAAGGTCAGTTGTGACCAAGGAATGTGTCTTTTAGCCTTTAAGGCTCCATGCTGATCAAATGAGATTTGATCAGCAATTTGTGGTATTTGCTTCGATGCAACGTCGTGCAACGCTCTTCTCCCATGAGAAATACACTGAATTTAGCAGGTGGTCCGCCTAGCGTTGCGAGGTGGAACAACATTCGTTCGACCTCTTCGCTCCCCCGTTTTTTTCGGACAAGAACACACGAGATTGTCAATGTCTATACAAAAATTTCGACGAAAGTCGAATTTTTTGAAGCGTATTCTAAATCCAAAGAATGTAAAGGCATTGACAAACTAGTTCCATCTCGCTCAGTCTTTGGCCACCCCCGGTCGGTGTGGCTGAGCAATGAAAGCAGGTAGGTGAGATGAGCGAACGAAAGCTGAGCTTGGGACTTTTCGTTTATGCATTTGGGCACAGCCCCGCAGGCTGGCTGCACCCGGGCTCCCCGCTGGATGCGGCGACGAGCCTCCCATATTTCCAAACGCTGGCCCGGACAGCGGAGGATGCGCTGCTCGATTTCCTGTTCTTTGCGGATTTGCCCGCGTCCGCGGAAGGAAGTTATGAGTTCCGCAGCCGCGTCCCGACCCACATGAACCGGTTCGAACCGATCACCCTGCTTTCAGCGTTGGCCGCTAGCACAAAGAACATCGGATTGGCGGCTACTGCATCAACGAGCTTCACCGAACCATTTAATGTGGCTCGCCAGTTTGCGTCATTGGACCACCTCAGCGGAGGACGGTCTGCATGGAACGTTGTCACTTCGGATCACGTCTCGGCCGCCCGCAACTTTGGCAAGGACCAGATGGATTCGCATGAAGTGCGCTATGCGCGCGCCCGCGAACATCTTGAAGTCGTGAATGGCCTGTGGGACAGCTTTGAGTCCGACGCCCTGAAGCTGGATCGGGAGCGTGGTGTTTACCTTGACGCGAACAAAGTTCATCCGCTCAACCACAAAGGACCACACTTCAGCGTAAGGGGACCTTTGAATATCTCGCGGTCGCCGCAGGGAAAACCTGTGATCGCGCAGGCGGGGGGATCAGAAGAAGGAATGGACTTTGCGGCCGAGACCGCTGACGTCGTGTTCACCGTGGCGGGCACGATCGAAAAGGCACGCTCGTTTCGACAGAGTTTGCACAATCGCATGAAAAGGTTTGGGCGCACGCCGGACCAGATAAAGGTTCTCCCCGGCATCAACATCATCGTCGGCGAGAACGATGAAGCTGCCCGAACAAAGCTTGAGGAGCTTCTTTCGGCCATGCATCCCGAGGCCGGCAAGGCCGTACTCTCTCAGTTTCTGGAAACTGACCTTTCGGACATTTCCTTCGACGACAAATTCCCGGTTGAACGCCTTCCTACGCAAGCGAAAGGTTCTAAGAGCCTGTTTGAGACGATGTCGGAATTCGTGCGTCAGGGGCTTACGCTTCGTGAGCTGGTGCGAGTGTTCGCTGAAAAGCAGGCTGGGAACGGAATTCTCGGATCGCCCGGTCGGGTGGCCGATTTCATGGAAGGCTGGATGAAAGGCGAAGCTGCGGATGGCTTCATTCTGATGTTGCCGTCGCTACCGTCGAGTCTCACGGATGTTGCCCAGCTCCTTGTGCCTGAGCTGCAAAGGCGGGGTCTCTTCCGCACGGGGTACGAAGGCTCGACCTTAAGAACCAATCTTGGCCTTTCGACACCAATCAATCGCTACGAAGCCTAATCCGTACCTCGCGAGAGGCCGTGGCAATGCCAGTACCCTCTTGTCAGGTCAAAACGAAAGCTCTTGGAGAAGAAAATGGCGAACAAGAAGATGCACCTGGCCCTGTTGCTGGAGCCACACGGAATGCATCCTGCGGCATGGCTGCAATCTACTACCAATCTGAACGCCGCAAACGACATCAACCACTACAGATACATGGCCGCCGCGGCAGAGACCGCGTGTTTCGACCTCGTTTTTGAGGCGGATACGCCAGCGGCGCGTACGGATAACCTGCAGGCCTGGGCCCGTTATCCGATGTTCATGAACAAATTTGAGCCGATGACGCTTCTCGCAAACCTGGCGAGCGCGACCAAGCATGTTGGGCTCGCAGGAACGGTCTCGACCACGTTTACGGAGCCCTACAATCTGGCTCGTATGCTCTCGTCCCTGGACCATATGTCGGGGGGACGGGCGGCCTGGAACGTTGTCACATCGGCAAACGCCTATGTCGCGGGCAATTTCGGCCAAAAGGAACTGCCCGCGCATAGCGATCGTTACGCGATGGCGAACGAATTCGTAAAACTCCTTTTTGATCTCTGGGACACCTACGAAGACGACGCCTTCATTAAGGATCGGAAATCCGGACTCTATCTCGAACCCAGTAAGATGCATCCCGTTCACCATGAGGGGGCAAATTATAAGTTGCACGGCGCGCTCAACATCGCTCGTAGCCCTCAAGGAAGACCCGTGATCGTTCAGGCGGGCGCTTCGTCCACCGGACAAGAGCTTGCAGCTGAGACGGCGGAGATCGTGTTTGGTAATGCAGACACGCTTGAGGAAGCGATTGCCTTCCGCAAGGGCTTGATGGAGCGCATGGCCAAGTTCGGCCGCGAAGAGCACTCATTGAAGGTCTTGTCATCTTTTGCCGTTGTGCTCGGTGACAGCCGTGCCGAGGCGGACGAAAAGTACCAATCACTGCAGGAAGCTATTCACCCGGACGTCGGCCGCTTCCTTTTGTCCGGAGAGCTTGAGGCCGACCTTTCGAAGATTGACTACGATGAACCTATCCCGCTTGAGCTCTTGCCCGACAGTGCGAAGTACTCGAAGTCGTACTTTGACAAGGTCATAGCGATCGTCCGACAGGAGCGGCCGTCGTTGCGGCAGCTGGTCAATCGCTATGACCGCGGACATCCGACTTTTCGCGGTACGGCCAAAGACGTAGCGGACAGGATGGAAAATTGGTTCGAACAAGGCGGCGGTGATGGTTTCATGATGATTTTTCATGAGCATCCGAATGAATTCGAGCGCTTTTCCAGGGAAGTTGTTCCCGAACTCCAGCGACGCGGCCTGTTTCGCAAGCAATATTCCGGACCAACCCTGCGCGATCACCTCGGTCTCGCGCGTCCGGAGCACGGGGTCCGTTCTAAGACAGGCGCATAATCGGGAAGCCTGCTGGCATGATAGGAGAGCGGGGAGGGCCATCGGCCCTGCCCATCGAAGCTACGTGCGGCTTACGATTACTCCATGGCGAAAAGGTCGAGATGCCCCCGCCGTTGTTCTTGAACAACGTTATCTCGTCTTCCGAACTGCGTCCGGGTGCACTTCCTTGGCAGAGTTGGAAGAGATCCGAACGGGTCTGCCGCTGTCTTCGAAAAGATGAGCTCGGCCCCAAGCGGAGGCCCATTTCTCCACTCAGGGCGACCACGAGGCAATGGGTCGACGGCGCTGAGGATTGCCGGGAATTATTCCAACGAGCTTGGTCGCTATGACACCGTCGCGTCGCCACCCGATCGGATCTCGCATGCCGGAAGCCGAAAGGAATTTCATGGGTCTCTCGTGTTTTTCTTGGAAGGCGGCTAAACAGCGCTGTTTCGAGCACTCGGAAATCGCTCTAACGCCTTCATTTGTTGCCGTTTTTCCGGTAAATCTCGACCGGTGATGGAGAATCGTATGGACGTCGAAAACGCACGTTTGCGCATTGAACGGGAAAGCTCCCTGTTACGTGAGGCCATTGAACGCACTGATCGTGCAGCATGCCTGGCTCAGTATCTCGAGGCAGGTAACAAGCTCATAGACGGCATCGATACCGCTGCCATGGAGCTGAGCCTGACGCTGCTGCAGACGACAGAAATGATGAACTACGATCTCGAATCCGCTGCGATCCGGAAGTTCGGCTTCACCAACGCCAGCTTCCACTTGGCGTTCGTGGTCGCGCTGTCCCAGACAATCGAGGGAGCAAAGCTGCCAACAGTCACCAATATGAGCCGCGCGACCGTATCGAACATAACGAAGACGCTGGAAAAGAACGGCATCGTAAGGAAGGAACCCCACCCAACCGATGGCAGGGGAATGATGTTGTCGATCACGCCTGAAGGCTTCTCCAAGGTCATACGGGCCTGGTCGGCCGTCAATAAGCGCGAGCGTAAGTGGGCCGAGGCTCTTACCCCCGTGGAACGTGAACGACTGATAAAGTTGTTGCGAAAGCTCTCCAGTCGCGATGATCGACAGATCAAGCGGAGGGGCTGAGCTCCGCTATTGGCATCGGGGATTTCGACATGAACATGGTCTCCAGGCCTTGGAAAGGCAGCGGGTCGGACGACGCTCCGCCGCATTCAGCTACGATGCCGGGGATATCGTTTTGGGTCGCATCGTCCATTATTCAAAGACCGATTCCCTCGACCCGGAGGCTTGCGCCATCTTGGGTGGTGAAAGTACTTTTTGTCATCGTCATTCGCCTTCGCGATACCGCGCGCTCCTTGAGTGAGGCTCAAAGGTCACCCATCCCCACGTCGTCTGACTATCACGACTGGCCGTAGTTGGCTCCCACGCCATTTAGCTGCATTTACCCGGTTTGGTGATCATTTATCCTGTCTATTGTGTTTGCCTATTCAATATGTGCCTATGTAAAGCACATATCGAGGTCGCCATGAATACCCGCTTCTCAGTTGCCACGCACATCCTGACCTTTCTCCAGTCCCAGGAGGGTTCTCCCGCATCTTCCGAACTCATCGCATCAAGCGTCAACACAAATCCAACGCTCATCCGACGGCTCCTTTCGCAACTGGCTAAAGCCGGGTTGACAACCTCTCAGATGGGAAGCGGTGGCGGCGCATTGTTGGCGCGATCGGGTTCCTCGATTACGTTGCTTGACGTGCATCGGGCAATCGACGAAGAGTTCGTGGCTTTCCCACTGCACCAGCAACCGAACCCCCAATGCCCGGTCGGCCGGAATATCAACAAGGTTCTAAGCCGTCGCCTCACGGAGGTCCAAACCGCGATGGAGCACGAGCTCTCGCGCACGACCATCGCTGACCTCGCCACTGATATTTTCGAGTTCAATTCAGCCGTTTGAGCAAAATTCCGATTTCTAGCGCCGTAGAAGCTTTACAAATATATGTGACCAATGTAGATACATATGGTCTGTTACAGAAACGGTTACATATCATGAAAACCAAGTTCCCGCGCCGTGTCGTGCTTGCGATGGCGGCGTTCCTCCCCCTCGGAGCGAATCTGGCGGTTACCTCCACTCATGCAACGGAGAACAGTATGACCAAGCAGGAAAAACAGGTCGTCGACCTGATCAAGGCTATCGAAACCGGCGCGGCCGAGCCTGTCGGCGTGATCAATCCGGAAAAGTACATCCAACACAATCTCGGAGCAGCCGACGGCTTGAAAGGTTTTGGCGATCTTCTTGCTGCTCTTCCTAAGGGGTCGGCCAAAGCGAACACGGTGCGCGTGTTCCAGGACGGTGATTTCGTTTTCGCCCATACCGATTATGATTTCTTCGGACCAAAGGTTGGGTTCGATATCTTCCGCTTCGAAGACGGCAAAATCGTTGAACATTGGGACAATCTTCAGGAGACGGCAGGCCCGAATCCGAGCGGCCGTACGATGGTCGATGGACCGAGTGAAGCCAGGGATCTCGATAAGACGGAGGAAAACAAAACCTTAGTTGCTTCTTTCGTCGACGACATTCTCGTCAACGGCCGTATGCAGAAGCTGACCGACTATTTCGACGGTGACAGCTATGTGCAGCACAATCCGCAGATCGCTGACGGCCTGTCGGGGCTGGGCGCAGCACTGAAGGCGATGGCAGACGCCGGCATCACCATGAAGTACGACAGGGTCCACAGGGTCCTGGGAAAAGGCGATTTTGTTTTGACGGTCAGCGAAGGCACATTCGCTGGTAAGCTGACGTCATTTTACGACTTGTTCCGCGTCCAGAACGGCAAGATCGCCGAGCATTGGGATACGATTGAAACCATTCCGGCCAAGGCCGAGTGGAAGAATCAAAACGGTAAGTTCTGACATGTTGCGGGGGCTCTGCCCCCGCCTTCTCTGGCCGTGACAGCTGATCTAAAGACGAGCCGCGGCTCAGCTTGAGGTTTCGTCTTCCTTCCGCGCCAAGCCTCGAAAAGCATTTGGAGTTGCGCCGGTCGCCGACTGAAACATGGCAATGAAGGCGGAAGTTGTGCTGTACCCGAGCTTGTGGGCCACGGTTTGCACCGGAAAGCCATCTGCAAGCATGGCAAGCGCGCGGGAGAGGCGAAGCCGCTGCCGCCATTTCAAGAAACTCATGCCAAGATCCCGTTTGCAGCGCCGGGCCAAGGTACGCTCGGTGCTGTGGACATGTCTCGTCCTATTCTTCCAGAGAACGACCATCACCAGGGTTCTTGCAGAGCGCTTCCAGCACTGGCTTGAGAGCGCGATCATCCGGCATCGGCAGGAAGCCTTCCAGAGGCGACCCGACACTGAGTTGATCGATCAGAACGCGCATCAACCGCGCGTCATCCGCAGTTCGGGGTTCGCCTACGCCGCGCTTCTTCAGATCCAGAAGAATTGCTTTGGCGATGGGCCCAACGGAGAGAATACTGGCTTTACCCGGAAGACGGTCGCAGAACCTCTGTTCGATGTCCAGCAACAGGTATGAGGTTTCGTCACCAGCCCAGGCAAGATGCTCGGTCTCCGGCGGCAACCAAACGCCGAAGTCTGGAGGTGCAGCGTAGCGACTGCTTTTCACAGTGAGCTCGATGACGCCTGCGACGGAGTAGACGAATTGACCCCAGCTGTGACGATCCATCGGGAAAGCGACGTGGATCGAAAAGCGCGTGATATCCTCCTGTATGCCAAAAGACGACGGGGCCTTTCAGTTCGCCCCTTGAGGCACGATCTACAATCGCCGCGACCGCTTTGCCGCTATAGACGGATCGACCAGCAGGCCCTCTGTCGTTGCCAACAAATCGATCGTCAATCCGGCAGGAATCACAGAGCGATGTTGCTGACCAGATGCGCTTCGCATCACCATGTCAATCCGGCTTCATTGCTTTGCCGACGCCCGCTACGCTTTTGATGAAGCGGGCTGCCGCCGCGTGAAAACACCGTCGCCTCGGCATAACCGAGTGCGGCGGATACGCGCTTGTCGCAACGATGGCCGGAATTCCCAGGCAAACGAAACTCCGGATCTCGTAGCCGGCGTTGAAGATCGCACTCTCGGCGAAGCGAGATAGACTCCCGTTGCCGCCGTGGCTCTGACCAGGTCCTTTGGGGCGGCTAACCAGCTGATCCGCGTGTTGACATCGCAACTCATCTATTTTAGTCGTGTTGTGATCGCAACTCGTGCAGGAGGAGACAGCACGATGCGGTTCGACAGGGCCCAGCGCTTGGTGTCGTCGGCGCCGTCGTCACGTAGCCAGCGACAGTTTAGCCTCGTGCTCTAACGACACAATTCAGGGCCGACGTTCCACCGAATAACCTTGAACGTGCCGAGGCTGTCTGGGCGCGCCTGGTGCTGGGCATCCACGCACGCACACGACTTTGCGACAGACTGTAAATCAGGGAGGAAGTTCATGCCGCTAGTTGAAGGCCACACGGCCATTGAATGCCCCAAGGGCATTCCAGTCTGGGATATCGACCCCTATGGCGAAGATATTTTGAGGAACCCGCACGAATACTATTCCGAACTGAGGCAAAAGGGGCCCCTTGTCTACATTCCGAAATACTCGGTTCTCGCAAGTGGCACCTTTGTCGTCACGCGCGAAATATTCTCCGACTGGGAGCGATTTGTCAGTTCGCGCGGCGTCGGCCTCACGGATTTCGGCCTCGTTGAGCCATGGCGCCCGCCCAGCATCATTCTGGAAGTCGATCCGCCCGCACACACGCAAACACGAGCGGTCATGGCCCGGGCGCTATCGCCGAAAGCGGTTATGCAGCTCAAGCAGGATTTCGCGAGATCGGCAAAGGAACTCATTGCACGGCTGATTCACCGCGGCGGCGGGTTCGATGCAGTTGCCGACATCGCCGAAGCCTTCCCAACCGATGTTTTCCCGCGTGCCGTCGGCCTTCGCAATCACGATGCCCGACGCATGATCGATTACGGCGCGATGGTGTTCAACGCCCTTGGACCCGACAACCGCCTGCGTCGTGACGCTCTTGCCAAAGGCCCTGATATCGTTCCCTGGATCACCAACCAATGCTCCCGGGAAATGCTCTTGCCCGGAGGCTTGGGAGAAGCAATCTATGCTGCGTCCGACCTCGGCGAGATCAGTTCAGAACAGGCGGGCATGCTAGTCAGATCTCTGTTGTCGGCCGGTGTAGACACCACGGTTACCGGAATCGGCAATGCGTTGTGGTGCCTCGCAAATTACCCCGATCAATATGCCCTCCTTCGCGAAGACCCGACCCGTGCCCGCGCAGCGTTCGAGGAAGCCCTCCGGTTGACTTCGCCGGTTCACACGTTCTGTAGAACTGCCGCGGCGAACACCGAGGTCGCCGGCATCGAGATCGCAGAAGGCACCAAGATCCTTTGCGTTCTCGGTGCCGCGAACACCGACCCCGAGCATTGGGCCGACCCTATGCGTTTCGACATATCACGCAAGGTCACCGGCCACATGGCCTTCGGCGCCGGGATTCACGGATGTGTGGGACAGAACGTCGCTCGGGCGGAGGGAGAGGCCGTTTTATCGGAACTCGCCAAAGCCGTCCGATCTATCGAGTTGGATGGAGCGCCCGTATGGCGGCCAAACAATGCGATCCGGGCGTTAGAAAAGTTGCCGGTGCGCTTCATTGCAGAAGAGGGGAGGGCACGATGCCAGTAGTTGTATTTGTAAGCGCTGACGGCCGTCGCATCCAATGCGATGGACAGATCGGGGACAGCGTAATGCAGGTCGCCGTCGCGAATAGCATTGAGGGCATTATCGGTGAATGTGGGGGCTCGATGATGTGCGCTACCTGCCACTGTTTCATCGACGACGAGTGGGTTGGACTCGCGGGTCCCCGCAATGATGGTGAAAGCGACATGCTGGAATGTGCTGCCTCACAGCAACGCACCACCAGCCGGCTATCGTGTCAGGTCCGACTGAAAAGCGAATTGAATGGACTGATCGTTCATCTGCCGGAGACACAAGTATGAAGCGACGGGTCATCATTGTCGGGGCCGGACAGGCTGCAGTGCAGGCTGCGGCTAGCCTTCGCAGCGAAGGCTTTGAAGATGAGATTGTTGTGCTAGGTGATGAAGGGCGTCTGCCCTATCAGCGACCGCCGCTGTCGAAGGCCTATCTGGCGGGAGGTCGGGACGATATTCTTGCGCTGCGGCCCTCCGCATTCTGGGCCACGTCACAGATATCGATCGAGTCATGCCGGCCAATAGTGGCAATCGACCGCATGAGGCGAGAGGTGATCGACTCCAGGGATCAGCGATTGGCGTTCACGCACCTGGTCCTCGCGACAGGTGCCCGCGCCCGCAAACTGGCGATTCCCGGAAGTGATCTCGACGGAGTTCTCAGCCTGCGAACCCTGGCTGATGCCATGCGACTGCGAACGAAGCTTGACTCTCGCCAGAACGTGGTTGCGATCGGTGCTGGGTTCGTGGGGATGGAGACAGCGGCTGCGCTCGCCGCCCTCGGACATCAAGTCACTGTCCTGGAAGCTGGCGAGCGGTGCCTTGGTCGAGCGGTTTCAAACCTCATCTCCGAAACGCTCGCAACTGGCCTGCGCGATGGCGGCGCCGACGTGCGTCTCTCCACTCATGTTGCGCGCATTGTCGGAAGCGACGGAACGGTGCGCGGTGTTGAGCTGTGTGACGGCCATGTGATCCCGGCCGACATAGTGCTGGTCGCAGTCGGTGCGCAACCAAACGAGCAGCTGGCGCTTGAATGCGGCCTCGGTGCGTCAAACGGAATTCGCGTTGATTCTCACTTGCGAACATCAGACCGCAACATCTTTGCGATTGGCGACTGCGCATCGTTCGATTGCCCGCGAGAACGCCGAAGTTTGCGCTTGGAGTCCGTGCAAAATGCGAGTGATCAAGGGCGCAATGTTGCCTTGACGATCCTGGATAGGCCAACCCCTCATGACCGCCTGCCTTGGTTCTGGTCCGACCAGGGAACGCACAAGCTGCAAATCGCCGGCCTTGCTTTGCCAGATGACAAAACCCACACGCTTATCGGGGACGGAAAAATTGCTGCATTCCGCTTCCGCGCGGAAAGGCTTATAGCAGTGGAAACCGTCAATGATCCTGCCGGGCATATCAAGGCTCGCAAGATACTCGCGGTTGGTCCCGGGCCGACCTACGATGAAATGAAGTCCGTGGATTTCAGCTTGGGAGGATTTGCCTAGGGGAACCTGCGTGACCGAACAGAGAGTGCGAAGCAACAAGACGAGAATATCGAGCCCGGTGAAAATTGGGCCTTACGACAGGACAGTGCTCGATCTTGAAACCTATGTGCCCTATTTCCTGTCATCCATCAACAATGCGCTGACGCGCAAAGCTTCCGACAACTATCTTGAGGAGTTTGGCGTCGGCATCGTTGCCTGGCGGACCATATCAATGCTTGCTGCGGAGCCCAACATTCCAGCGAGTCGAATTTGCGATTTCGTGTCTCTCGATAAGGCGGCAGTCAGCCGGGCGCTCACAACGCTGAACGACCGAGAGCTTGTTGAATGCGATCAAGTATCGGAAACCGATCCGCGCCGGAAAAACTGGCGCTTAACATCAACAGGTTACACTCTGCACGACAACATTCTTGCCATCGCCTTGCGGCGCGAGGAACAACTCATCGCGGGCGTCGATCCGGAGGATCTCGAGGTGTTCCTTCGGGTGATGCGCCGGATGCGTTTGAACGTTGAAAAGATGTGATCGCTAGGCCATTAACTTACAGCCTTCGCCAGACGAAAACAGCAAAAGAGATCAGAACCTGGTCCCATGCCGGCGCACCGGGTTACGTCCAGTCCAGGATTTGAAAGCTCGGGCGAATATCAACGGTTCGGCATAACCCAGGGCATTCGATATCTCTTCCATCGACATGTCCCCTCGGCTCAGGTAGTTCTCCGCCATCCTCATCCTGTGGTCCTGCAAAATTTCGCGGACGCTCGTGCCCTCTTCCTCGAGCCTTCGTTGCAGGCTTCTCGCGGTCATTCGCATCTCCTTGGCCAAGTCGGGTATTGCCACACTAGAAATTCCCAGCTTCACATGGATAAGCGCTTGAACTTGCTCGGTCATGGACAGTTCGCTGTTGCTTGCCACAACGAGGGTGCCAAGGTGCTGGTTGAGAATGCTGATCAGGTCTCGATCCTCATTCCGGTGCTGCCGTTCAGCCTCCGTGGGTTCAACGACGATGCAATTGCGTGCCTGTCCGAAATGCACCGGCGCATCGAACAACCGTTCAAGTAACCGATCCCGACCGCTCGAACTGTGCCTGAAGCGGACCTCCAACGGCTTCCACTTTTTATCAAAAGCCGTTCGTATCTGGCTGCAGATGCAGGCGAGCGTAAACTCATTGTCTTGCCGGAAGAGTTCTTGCTCCAAAGGGCCGCCATGCACGTCATAGCTACACACCAAGCCCTCCGCGGAGGTTTGCAGGGAGAAGCTTGACCCTGTCTGAAAGGCCGGCGCGTAGCGGCAGAAATGGGCTAGAGCCGAGCTGATTGATCCTGATTGCATCAAAACAAGACCAATCGGCCAGAAGTCCCCGGGGCGCAAGTTCATTCCCAGCCGTGCGCCAAGGACCGGGTCAGAAAATGTCACTGCTGCGTCTTCGAAGAAACCAAGATAGTCCGTAAGATCAACCGTGGCATACGGATTGCCAAGCCGCGCATCCGAAATGTTGTGCCGTTTGAGAACGGCGTTGAGCCTGTCACCACCGCTCGCCAGGCCTTGTATAATGACCTGCAAGACGAAAACGCGGATGAGCGCGCCTCTCCGCTTCCCATCGCCCAACGACAAGTTCGACACTTCAGATCCCCTCTGAATTCGCCTTCCTGGCGTAAATTATCGGCATTTTGTCACAAACCGCAATAGACGCAGCCAGAGCTCAGCCGCAAACTCCCAAGTCAGAATACAATAAAATTGGGAACTTTGGAGGATTATCATGGGAACTTCGCCCGTTGCGAAGCGTTCACTTGCGCCCAATTCAATTGGGGTGGCGCATATTGTCTTTTTTGTTGTGGCTGCGGCAGCACCCATGGCAGCCGTCGTCGGGGCGACGCCACCCGCCTTCGCTTTTGGGAATATAGGCGTGCCTGGCGCGTTTCTTTTGGTCGGGCTTCTCTACCTGATCTTTTCAGCCGGCTTTACAGCGATGGCCCGTAATGTCAGTAGCGCCGGCGGCTTCTACACCTATATTTCCCGAGGCCTCGGGCGTCCACTAGGGGTAAGTGGCGCCTTCCTTGCCATTGCCACGTACTTCACGATCCAGATCGGGATCTATGCGTCTCTCGGCGTGTTCACACACGCGGCGCTCGCGCCGCTGGGGGTCGACCTGCCTTGGTGGGTTTGGTCGCTGCTCGTTCTTCTCGCGGTTTCATGGTGTGGCCAACGCCACATTGTGTTTTCGGGACGTCTCCTCGGCCTCTGCATGATCGCAGAACTCCTGATTCTGAGCCTCTTCGCCGTAGGCGTCATACTTCATGGCGGCGGTCCCGACGGACTGACGATGGCGGGCTTGAAGCCGATCGACATTTTTTCACCAGGCATCGGTGTGACACTTGTTTTCGTGGTCAGCGCTTTTATCGGCTTCGAGGCCACCGTGATCTTCGGTGAGGAAGCCTCCAATCCCGACAAGGCGATTCCGCGGGCCACGATTGCGGCTGTCACGATCATCACCCTGTTCTATGCGCTCGTGAGCTGGGCCGTGATCCAGTACTATGGCGCTTCCAATGTAGCCTCGAAGGCGAATGCGTCGCTGGAAGCCTTCTATTTCAGCGCCATAGCTGGAACACTCGGAGAGTGGTCGATCGTAGCGATGAACATGTTGCTACTGACCAGCTTCTTCGCCTGTCTTCTGTCCTTCCACAATACGCTCAACCGCTATTTCTTTGCTCTCGGTCGGGACGGTCTCTTGTGGACTGGGCTATCGCGCATTCATGACACGAATGCGTCCCCCCATATTGCCGGCCGTGTTCAGGCGGTATTGGTCGCTGCAATCCTGATTGGCTTTACAGTGATCAATGCCGATCCCTATGCAGTGGTCTTTTCTTGGATGGTCGCCTTTGCGGGTATCGGGATTCTTGCGATCCAAATCCTGGTCTCTATCTCCATCATCGCATATTTCGGCAGAACGCCTCACGACCACTCGGCGCTGCGAGTCTTCGTTGCGCCTTCGGTGGCCGGTCTCGCGCTTCTGGCTGCATTCATCCAGGTCTCCCGTAATCTCCCTCTGCTTACAGGGAGCGAGAGCATGGTCGTGACGATGTTTCCGGTATTCGTCCTTGTCATCGCTGCGGCAGGTGTGGCCATCGCGCTGCGAATTCGCCGAACAAATCCCGCGCTGTACGGCCGATTGGACCGCACCTTTGCCGCCGCCACGGCGGAAGCGTGAGCACTCAAAACCCTGACAATTCTCAAACTCAAGCTACTCGCTCGCGCTGGTCGACGAGCGGCAAAGATCCAAAACAGGAGTGAACAATGAGTGACTATGAGCACCTGCGCGATCTTGATGCAAAGCACATGATCCACACTTTTCTTCCGCTTGAAACCCGCGATCGGACGATCTTCATCAAAGGCAAAGGCTGCAGTCTCTGGGACGTAGTTGGACGCGAGTATCTCGACATGACCGGCGGACTTTGGCTGGCCCAAATCGGCCATGGCCGCCCTGAAATGGCCGAAGCTGCGGCCAAGCAGATGTCAACGCTAGAGTATGCGACCGCCTTCTGGGAGTTTTCCAACGACAAGGCGATCACGCTTGCGGCGAAGCTTGCCGCTCTCTCACCACCCGGGCTGGACGTTACATATTTTACGTCAGGTGGATCGGAGGGCAATGACGCGGCAATCAAGACCGCGCGGCTTTTCCACGCTCACCGTGGAGAGCCTGATCGCACCTGGATCCTTTCACGCAGCGACGCCTATCATGGGCTTGCCTATGGCGGCGGCACGGCGACGGGTTTCGATGGACTGAAGGCTGGCGTGGGGCCGGGCATCGGACATGTGCACCATCTCACTCCTCCCAAGCCATTTCAAAAGTGGCGCTATAACGGGCAAAGCACGACGGATTTCTGCATTGCCGAACTGGAAGCTACCATCGCCAAGATCGGCCCGAAGAATATCGCTGCCCTGATCGGCGAGCCGGTGATGGGTGTCGGTGGCATGGTTATCCCGCCCGATGATTACTGGCCCCGAGTCGCACAGGTTCTTCGCAAGAACGGGATACTGTTGATCTTCGATGAAGTGGTAACGGCTTTCGGCCGTATCGGATCGTGGTTTGGCGCAGACAGGTACAATGTCACACCGGACATCCTGGTGACTGCCAAGGGGATTTCGAGCGGGTACATCCCCCTCGGGGCAGTTCTGATGACACGCGAAATCGCCGACGCCGTCTGCGAGGGCCACGGCTTTCCGGTTGGGTACACCTATAGTGGACATCCGGTTGCCTGTGCGATCGCGCTTGAAAACCTTCGGATTCTTGAGGAGGAGCGACTTGTCGAGCGAGCCAACGTCATGGGCAATTATTTCTCAGAAGGTCTGCAGTCGCTACAGGATCTTCCTTGCGTTGGCGAGATTCGCCACGCCGGCCTTGGCATAGCTATCGAACTTGTATCGGACAAGAAGTCGCGCCATCCCCTGCCTGACAATGCGATTCCTGATGTCATCAAACAGGAGTCGGGTGTCATTGTCAGAATGGCAAACGAGAATGTCCTGGTCCTGTCGCCGCCACTTGTCGTAACGGAGAGCGAAGCGGACCGCGCCATCGAAGCGGTGTCCGGCGTACTGGCGCGCGTTCGTGCCGACGGGTCGGTTCCTAACGCAGCGGCCGCCTGATTCCCCGGGTGTAGACCGAACTAGGGGGCAAGTCAGCCCCTAAGAGATTTATCCTCGGACATCGCATCATGAAAAAATTGTCCGATCAAAGGAGGAACTCCGGAATGTTTCACTGGAAGAAAATCGAAGAGAATGCGGCATCCTCTGAGCAGAATTTGTTCATCGGGGGGCGTTGGTCGGACGCATCTCACGCAGCGTATTTCGACGACCGCGATCCGACGACAGGACGTCTCATCGCAAGGATCGCGGATGCGGCTCCGGATGATATTGATCGTGCAATCAGCGCAGCCGCAGTCGCCCAACCTGACTGGGAGGACATGTCGCCAACGGATCGAGCTTCCGTCTTTTATCGCGCTGCTGAGTTGTTCACTGAGCGCCGTGATGACTTTGTCCAAGCGCTCATTGCCGAAACCGGGTCAACGTTCGGAAAGGCGATGTACGAATGTTCCCTTATTCCGGTCGCTTTGCGGGAGGCCGCTGGACTAACGACGCGTGAGATCGGAGAGATACTACCTTCCAATGTGCGGGGTCGTATTAACCGCACAATGCGTCGACCACGCGGCGTGATCGGCGTGATCTCTCCTTGGAACTTCCCGCTCTACCTCTCAATGCGAGGCTTTGTCTACGCGCTTGCCTTAGGGAACACGATTGTGCTCAAGCCGTCCGAGGACAGCCCGGTCTCTGGGGGCTTGCTGCTTGCTCATCTCCTATCTGATGCCGGCTTTCCACCGGGCGTGTTCAACGTTGTGACCACATCGCGCGAGGGCGCTTCC
Organism: Ensifer sp. B1-9; assembly: GCF_050474445.1. Classification (NCBI taxonomy): domain Bacteria; kingdom Pseudomonadati; phylum Pseudomonadota; class Alphaproteobacteria; order Hyphomicrobiales; family Rhizobiaceae; genus Ensifer; species Ensifer sp. B1-9. The sequence continues at coordinate 183,889 of NZ_JBCHVG010000014.1, read as the reverse complement.
CGAGTGGGAGCAGCCTTCGTAAACGATAGGAGGGTAGCAGGTATCAGCTTCACCGGTTCAACCAAGGTAGGGCAACAACTGTCAGCCGAATGCGCCCGTCGATTCAAACCAATAATGCTTGAACTCGGTGGAAAAAACTCGATCCTCATTCTCGAGGACGCCAACCTGGACCATGCGGTGGATCTCGCATTCTTTGGCGCCTTTTTGCATCAGGGACAGATCTGCATGTCCACCGATCGTGTGATCGTCGCAAAGCCGATCTTTGACGAATTCACCGACAAGCTCGTTGAGAAAGTACAAAAGTTCGCTCCTTGCCAGCCCCAAGTTCCTCATTCCGTTATCGGTCCCATCATCAACGATCGTCAGCTCCAACGCATCGTGACATTGGTCGACGAAGCACGCGCCGCGGGCGCCATCATCTGCTGTGGTGGGCAAGCTCAGCCACCCTTCTATCACCCGACTGTTCTGACCGGCGTCACGACGGACATGCGCATTTGGCACGAGGAGATTTTTGGTCCCGTTACTTGTGTCATCCCTGCTGACAACGCTGAGCATGCTATTGAACTGGCGAACGACAGCGACTATGGCCTCACGGCTGCTATCGTCACAAACGATACACTCGCCGGTGAACTCTTGGCCGAGCGGATCAATGCTGGCATGGTGCACGTCAACGCACCGACAGTTCACGATGAGCCGCATTGCCCGTTCTCCGGGATCGGCGCATCCGGCGGCGGCGGAAAATGGGGTCCCAAGGGAGCCATCGAAGCATTTACCGTTCAACGCTGGATCAGCACGCAACGCAGAAAAGCCGCACTGCCGTTTTAGCCTCGTCCGCTCGGTCCAAATTTAACGTGAAACCCAAAATTCTAGTGCCGGGTGGTGTGAAAGCCGTCCGGCAGCACATTTCAATGATACGCCGGACGCAACAAATGGCGGCGCTTCGTTTACAACAGTAGAACTGCCCAGTTAAACGTATCCTCCGCATGGCGGATCATCGCCTCCCGTGCATTCTGGGCGTGCCCGATCTCGATGGCACGAATTATGGGGCCATGATCGTAAGAGGCAAGCTTGCGACTTCGAACGGGGCGATCGGTCGCGAGTATGACGTCAGTCATAGCAACTTGAATTTCCGTTTCCGCCCTTATCAACCGGGATGATCCCGACGCTTCGGCAATGGCGACATGCAGTCTGACATCGGCAAATCGCAGATCCGGAAATTGCGCAAGCGACATATATTCCTGGTTTGCGGCCTTGATGTCCAGTAGTCGCTCCGGCGTCGAACGTTCGGCCGCTAGATAGCAGGCTTCGCCCGAAATCGCGCGCCTCCAGTCTGTGAGATCTCGGAGCAAAAGCTTGTCCAGCGGAGCCTTTCGGGCTGACTCTGCAAGCCGATCACCTACGTCCTCTGCAACGAAGTTTCCTCCATGTCGTCCTCGCACTGTCACCAATAAGCCCATATCGCGCAAGGCTATAAGCGCTGCCCGGACGGTCATCAGCGCGATACCGAAGCCGTTCGCCAATTCGGCCTCAGACGGCAATCGGTCACCGGGACGCAGTTCGCCGCTTACAATGGCTTCATGCACGCGTTTCGCCACCAAGCTCGGTGTGGACACAGAGGCGACATTAAGCGGACTGACAAATTTCATTTGACCTCTAGAGTTTAGATGTTTAGCTGTTTGTACGGATTCTAGGGAAGGTCATGACAAAAGCAACCCTTTCACACCAGCATGCCGCCGACCAAACCGCGATTCAAATTCTGGTCAGCGGCTCTCTGATGCCGCCTGGCGTAAGCTACAAGTTGAGAAGCGCATTGAGGTCTTTGGCCGACAACACCCACCGCGAACTCGCAAAGCGTGGAGCGAAGGGCTCCTTTTTGGAGGCTTCCATCCGAGGCGCAGAGGCCGAAACACTCCTTGCCGGTAAACAAGGTGTCATCGTACTCGGAGGGGCAGACATTGACCCAGGCTGCTACGGCCAGGCGGCCTGTACCGGGACAATCTACGGCCTGAATATCGAGGCGGACAAGTTTGAGCTTGATCTTATGAGATCGGCTGCGAAACGTGGCATTCCCATTCTTGGGATCTGCCGCGGTATGCAGCTCATGAACGTTCTGCGCGGTGGCGATCTGATTCAGGATATCGGTTCAGACACAATCCATGTTGGCAGCGACGAAAACTCAGTGATGGTTTCCCATCTTGTTGAGATTGCTGAAGGTTCTCGCCTCGCCAGAATGTACATTGACAAGCAAATCTCCGTTCGATCCGCGCATCACCAGGCCTTGAACCGGCTTGGTACCGGTCTGAGAGTGGCCGCTCAGGCTGCCGACGGCATCATAGAGGCCGTAGAGGATTCCGGCGAGCATTGGATGGTCGGCGTGCAATGGCACCCCGAGGAGCTTTCGGCTTCAAAGCAGGATTTCCGTTCGCTGATAGAGCATTTCCTGGGCGCCGCGCGCGACCATGCTCGACTCGGGGACTGACGCAGCAACTTCACGGGGAGGAAAGAAAATGAAACATAAGCAGATGTTGGCAGCAGTAATCATGACAATCATCGGGATGGGGCAAGCCCTCGCCGACGGCGTGGCTCCGTTTTATGGCAAGTGCGCCCCCAACGGGCCTGCAGGATCGATAAGCCTAACCACCACCCAGCCTGACACCTTGATCGTCGCAACCGTCCTGCCAAACCCCGGCTGGTACAATGGCATGTCACCCGCCTCCACCCAGGACGGCTTTGAATATTGCATGGCTGCTGAGATTGCTCACCGTGCGGGTCTGAAGAACCTCAAGCTACTCAATCTCGCCTGGGACCAATACATATCCGGCACCGCCAAGGGATACGATGTCGCCATAGCGTCAACAACAATTACCGAAAAGCGCAAGCAGGTCTTCGACTTCTCGCAGCCGTATTTCAACTCGAACCTCGGGATCGCCGTTAAGAAGGGCACCGAAGTGACGGCGTCAAATCTCCGGTCAAAACGCATCGGCGTGATCCAGGGCAATATGGGATCGGACTGGGTGATCAATACCCTCAAACCGGACCGCCAGCCATTGCTTTATCAAACGCAGCCAGATCTGGTCAACGCGCTATTGGCAGATCAGGTCGATGTGATTGTCTCGGATACAACGTTGGTCCTGTCAGCGACAGCGGGCACCAAAGGCGCGGCGGAGGTCGTTGGCCAGTACGACGTTGATCAAGGTTATGGGGCAGTCACGCCGAAAAATTCCAGCAACTCAGCGACGATCGACAAGGCGATTGGTGACATGATGAAAGACGGCACAATCGCCGCCTTGTCTGGCAGCTATCTCACCCCGCTTTTCGGGAGAGATCCAAACAGCGTCCCGGTCTGGCAATTGCCCTGATAGCAGGAGGATCTCACCATGCAGAGGCTAAGCCCAGCTCCGCGCGCTTTACCAATTGCCTCCGCGGCAGTCGGCGTTTCCCTCATCTTGCTATTCATGGTCGGCACGCTGGGTGGTGCGGTGCGGGATGGTATCACCGACCCATCTTTGACAACGATCAGCCTCTGGCTGATCGTGCTTGGCATGACCGGGGGGGCGTTGGTGCTGCTTCTGGCGAGCTGGTCGATGACCCTCGCAGTGCGCGCGAATCGTCAGACGCGGGACCAAGAGGTTCTCGCTGCACGGGCGTCGGCGGCCGCTTCGCGTCAGAGTGCTTTTGTGGCCTTTGGCTTTACCCTTGCGGTCATTGTCGTGTTCGGTTTCCTGCAGCTTCTACTGCTAAATGACGGGAAGCTCCAACAGACCTTCCTCCAATGGCAATTGATGCGCGACAGCGCCGTCGATGTCGTACGGGCCTTCGCAGTCAATATTAAGCTGGCGGTCATCTCGCAGGCTTTGGTTCTGGTGCTCGGCTTGATTCTTGCTGTGGCCCGAATGGCTCCCGGAAAAGCCGGGGCACCCCTCCGGTTCATGGCAGTTGCCTATATCGACATCATGCGCGCGGTGCCTGCGATAATTGTCCTTTATCTCATCGGATTTGGCTTGCCATTGACCAATTTGCCTATCCTGGCTGGACTCTCTCCCGACTGGTTCGCCATCATTGCTTTGACGCTCACATACAGTGCCTACGTAGCGGAAATTTATCGTTCGGGGATCGTATCCATTCATCCCTCGCAGTGGGCCGCCAGCCGCTCGTTGGGGTTCGGCTACCTTCAAACCCTCCGCTGGTTCATCTTGCCCCAGGCCATCCGGCTGGTCGTGCCCCCTCTTCTGTCAGCGTTTATCGCTTTGCAGAAGGACACCTCGCTCGTGAACGTCATTGGCACGCTGGACGCCTTTAACCAAGCGAAGTTCTATGCGTCGTCCAGTTTCAATTTGTCCTCGGTGTCAGTCGTGGCGATTGTATTTGTTGTGCTGACAATACCCCAAACCCGGTACGTCGACTGGAAATTGTCGCGAGCCAACAAGCGCATGCGAGGCTGAAATGGCATTCATAGAAATTGATGGTCTGCGGAAAAGTTACGGAGGGCACGAGGTCCTAAAAGGTATTAACCTGAAGGTGGACCGCCACGAAGTGGTCACGCTGATCGGTGCGTCCGGTTCAGGCAAAAGCACCTTGTTGAGGTGCCTGAATGCGCTGGACGCTATCGACGGTGGACATATCCGGGTCGACGGTGACGTCGTCTCCGGACCTGGTGTCGACCTAAATAGGCTCCGTCGCAAAGTTGGCATGGTGTTCCAGTCGTTTAACCTCTTCCCCCACCTGACTGTAGAAGAGAACATTGTCACCGGGCCAATCAGGTTATTGAAACAATCGCGGGAAGAAGCGCGAGCGCGAGCGGCAAAATTACTGGCACGCGTCAACTTAGGTCACCGCGCGAAATACTACCCAGATCAGCTATCGGGCGGCCAACAACAGCGCGTCGCAATCGTCCGTGCGATTGCAATGCAGCCGGAAGCACTGCTATTGGACGAGATCACGTCTGCACTCGATCCAGAACTTGTCGCAGAGGTCCTCGATATTCTGCGTGATCTGGCCGGCGAGGGCATGACAATGATTCTCGCTACCCACGAAATGCAGTTCGCAAAGGAAGTCTCGAACCTTGTCGTGTTCCTGGAGCAGGGTCGACTCCTCGAAGCTGGCCCACCAGCGCAGATATTCGGATCACCCACCCAAGAACGTACACGCGCATTCCTTAAGCAGATCCTCGACGCAGGGCGTCTTTAAGACTGGCTCCGATTTGGGATCAAGTGTAAGCGCTGTTCTCAGGCCTCTCGACACCCGAGGCGACGATCGCCAGTTGGCTCGGGTGGCCATTGAGACTTGTGATGACGTCGATCAGACAGGCAAGTGGCCGGGATGGCCGCACAGTGTTCGGTCCCGGTGTCTTGGCTACACCTAGCCGGATCTATGCATGAATCATCTGCAGGCTTGGCCAAGGCTATTGATCTGCGATATTTGCCTTTCGGCCAAGAGTAACGAGGAGCCCGCTCCTGTTACCATCAGTGGAAGCGTCATCCATTCCAGCATCCAACTCGCGCCGGACCGTTCCTGTTCATGCACGAGCGACTGGTGCAGCGCGGATACCTGCACGGCATTAAAGCGTGCGAGCGCCACCAGCGTTTCGGCATTGACCGGATTCTGCTTGTGCGGCATGGCCGAAGAGCCTCCGCCGCCCGATAGGTGAATTTCCGTACCGAGCTCGGCCATCAGCGCTATATCCTGCCCGAACTTGCCGAGTGCTCCGGTGACGAGCGAGAGAATATTGGCGAACTCAGCGATGCCGTCCCGCTGGCTCTGCCATTGCGGCCTGTTGGCAAGTCCGAGGCGCCGGGCGAGGTCGGCGCGCACAGCGACGGCAGTGTCGCCGAGCTTTTCCAGCGTGCCGGCAGCGCCGCCGAATTGCAGGGCGAAACCAGTCTGCGCGAAGGCTTCCAGCCGCAGCAGGTGGCGCGTAAGCGGGTCAATCCAGCTTGCCGCCCGGTCGGCGACCGTGATGTCGATAGCGGCCTGCATGCGGGTATAACCCGTCAGCGGGGTGTGGCCATCTCGGGAGACGAGGTCGCCCAAGGTATCGATGAGACGGCCGAGCCGGGTCGCGATGATTTCCGCCGCAGCCTTAAGCCTAAGCATCAGGCTCGTGTCGATGACATCCTGACTGGTTGCGCCGAAATGCACCTTTTCTGCCGCCTCGCCAGCGACGGCAGCCCGCATCTGCCGCACGAGTTCAGGCACCACCACGCCATCTTTCGTGACGCCACGGCGAAGGGCGGTCATATCGGCGGCAAAGTCGGAAAGCCCCGAGACAATCGCCTTCGCCACGTCCTCAGAGATGAGGCCGGTCCCCGCTTCTGCCTGCGCCAGAGTCGTTTCGAAACGGACCATAGCGGCAATATCCCCCCTTGCCGAAAACAGTTCGACGATCTCGCTGTCGCCAAAAAGGCCTGACAGGAACGGATGCTCGAAGGGGGAAAGGCTCATCGTCAGTCTCCCTCAGATGTCGAAAAATACGGTTTCGTTTTGGCCCTGAAGACGGATATCGAAACGATAGAGGTTGCCTTCCACCTTTTTGGCGACGAGCGTGGCGATCCGGCTTTTCTGCTCGATGCGGGCCAGAACCGGATCGGCCGCATTGGCTTCCTCCTCATCGGGAAAATACATTCGGGTCTGCAGGCCGATATTGATGCCGCGCGCAACGATCCAGAAGATGATGTGCGGGGCCATCGGCCGTCCGTCGCGGAAGGGCACCTTGCCGGGCTTGATGGTTTCGAACACGAATTCACCGGTATCCATGTCGCCCGGGGAGCGGCCCCAACCTGTAAAATTCTGGTCGGCCTGCCCGCGCGTTTCGCTGGGGCTGTTATAATATCCGTCCGTATCCGCCTGCCAGATTTCGATCAGCGCATCCTTGAGCGGCATTCCCGCGCCATCGTAGACCGTGCCGCGCACGCTGATGCGTTCGCCGCAGGCCTTGTCGTTATAAAGCGGACCGGAACCGAGGTCTTTCTCGAACACGCCCTCGATACCGACGAAATTGGGCGTGCAGCCGATATGCACATAGGGCCCAGCCGTCTGCGACGCGGTTTCCTTAAGATAGTTGAGCGGCTGAACCATCGTCAGTTACCTTCCATGCGGTTTTCGAAAAGCGTCGAGCGGCGGCCGCGCAGAACGATATCGAACTTATAGGCCAGCATGTCCATCGGCAGCGTCGCATTCATGTCCAGCGGCGCGATCAGTCTTTTGATCGCGTCCTCGTCCGGAATGGTCCTGACGATGGGACATTTCCAGATCAGCGGATCGCCTTCGAAATACATCTGGGTGATCAGCCGCTGGGCAAAACCGTGGCCGAAGACGGAGAAATGAATATGGGCTGGCCGCCAGTCATTGACGCCGTTCGGCCAGGGGTAAGCGCCCGGCTGGATGGTCTTGAACCAGTAGTAGCCATTCTCGTCGGTGATCGTGCGCCCGACGCCGCCGAAATTCGGATCGACGGCGGCGAGGTAGCTTTCCTTCTTGTGGCGATAACGCCCGCCGGCATTGGCCTGCCAGAATTCCACCAGCGCGCCGTCCACGCCGCAACCGCGCTCGTCCAGCACTCGGCCGTGAACGAGGATACGCGGGCCGATGGGCATTTCGCCGGGGCGGGCATAGTTGAGGATGAGATCGTTATCCAGCAGGTTCAGCATGCCATGGCCGAAAACGGGGCCGGTGATCTCGCTTTTGGTGCCTTCCAGTGAAATCAGCGCGCGCTGCGGCGAACGCAGGATGGAGGTCTTGTACCATGGCGCATAGGCCAGTGGGTGAATGTCGCGGTCGCGTGCGAAGAATGGCCCGGTTTCGGGCGGTCGGTTGCTCATCTCGTCTCCTCCTCACCGGATATATCGGCCTTCATGCCGGCCAGGGCATGCTTGGCGATCTTGAAAGCGTGGTTTGCGGCGGGCACCCCCGCATAGATCGCCACATGCATGAGCGCTTCGCGAATATCCGCCTCGGTGGCGCCGGTATTGGCGGTGGCTCGCACGTGCATGGCAAGCTCCTCGTCTTGTCCGAGTGCGGCGAGCAGGGCGATGGTGACCATCGAGCGCTCGCGCTTCGTCCAGTGATGGCCGGACCAGACCGATCCCCAGGCGGCTTCGGTGATGAGCTGCTGGAAGGGCTGGTCGAAATCCGTCGTCATGGTCTGTGCCCGATCGACATGGGGGTCGCCGAGCACCGAACGGCGGGTCTTCATGCCCTGTTCGAATCTTTCGTTCTTGTTGATATGGTCCGCCATCGGTCAATGCTCCGGCAAGGTCTTCAGAAAAAGGGAAGCCGCCTGCGTATAGGCGTGCGGCTGTTCAAGGCAGGGAATGTGGCCGCAGTCGGCAATGGCGACGAAGCGGCTGGCGGGGATGAGATCGGCAAGCGATCGCACCAGCTCAGGCGGGGTGGAGCCGTCCTGATCGCCCGCCACACACAATGTGGGTACGGCGATGCGTCCCGCTTCAACGGTAAAATCCGCATCGCGGATGGCGGCGCAGGCGCCACTGTAGCCTGCTTCCCGCTGCTGCGAGAGCATGTTGCGTGCGCCGGCGTAGACGGCATTGTCCGGCTGACGGAAGGCAGGCGTGAACCAGCGCTCCATTACCGGATCGACCAGCGAGGCGAGGCCATCGGCAGCGATCTTTTCGATGCGTGCATTCCACATCTCTGTGGTGCCGATCTTATGGGCGGTGTTGCTGAGCACCAAGGCACGAACCAGATCGGGCCGGCGGGCATAAAGCCCTTGGGCGATCAGGCCGCCGATCGACAATCCCCAGACGATCGCGCGTTTCACACCCAGATGATCGAGAAGCACCATCAGGTCACCGGCATGATCGTTTATCGAATACTGAGCGCCTCCGACATCCGAAAGCCCGTGGCCTCTCTTGTCATGCAAGACGAAAGCATACTCGTCGCCAAGCGCCTCAATCACCGCATCCCAGATGCGGAAATCCGTACCGAGCGAATTGATGAAGGCGATGATGGGCTTGCCACTGTGCAATCCCTTCGCGCGATAATGGATCACGGTCTCACCGCAGCGCAGAAAATGCATGGTTTGCTCCTTCTGCCGAGAGTAAAGAAATCGGGTTCCGGTTAAGTAAAATGACGTTAGCCATAAAAATCATAACCTATGGATTATATGGGGGAGCGGCGATCGGCGCATCAAGTTCCGGACTGCAGACCCTCGTGGAAGTGGCGCGGCAAAAGGGGAGCCCGACATAGTTTTCCGCAAGGGCCGTGGAGGCAGAGCGTGATTGCACGAGGTAATCCAGTTCCGCTTCCTGGATGCGCTGGCCGAAATCGCCGGTATCGGGAAAACGGTGCATCATCGTCGTCATCCACCACGAAAAGCGAACGGCTTTCCAGACCCGGGCAAGCGCCTTCTGCGAATAGGCATCGATGCCGGCCTTGGACCCATCGCGATAAAATTCGATTAGTGCTTCGCTCAGAAAGTGTACGTCGCTGGCGGCGAGGTTGAGGCCCTTGGCGCCCGTGGGCGGCACGATATGGGCCGCGTCTCCCGCCAGAAACAGCCGTCCGAACCGCAGGGGTTCGCAGACGAAGGACCGGAGCGGTGCGATGGATTTTTCAAAAGACGGGCCAGTTACCATGGCGTCCGCATGGTTTTCCGGTAGGCGGCGGCGGATTTCATCCCAGAACCGTTCGTCGCTCCAGTCTTCCGGTCGATCATCCAGCGAGCATTGAATGTAATAGCGGCTCCGCGTGTGCGAGCGCATGGAACAGAGGGCAAAACCGCGGGGATGGTTGGCGTAGATGAGTTCATGGCTGACGGGCCGCACATCAGCCAGAATGCCGAGCCAGCCGAAGGGATACACCTTCTCGAATTCCTTGATGGCGCCCTCAGGCACGGATTTACGGCTTACCCCGTGAAAGCCGTCGCAGCCGGCGATGAAATCACAATCGATCCGGAGGGTTACGCCGTCTTTCTGGTAGGTGACATAGGGGTTCTCGCCTTCGAAATCATGCGGCTCGACATTGGCGGCCTCATAGATGGTCACAAGGCCCGCCGCCTCGCGCGCATCCATCAGGTCATGAGTCACCTCGGTCTGGCCATAGACCATCACGCGCTTGCCGCCGGTGAGATCGAAGAGATCGATGCGGTGATCGCGCCCGTCGAAGGTCAGCGAAAAACCGTCATGCGGCAGGCCTTCGCGATGCAGGCGCTTGTCCGCGCCCACTTTTCCCATGAGCTGCACCGTGCCTTCTTCAAGAACGCCGGCGCGGACACGACCGAGGATGTAATCCTTGCTGACCCTGTCGAGAATGACAGTCTCAACGCCTTCTTTCGCAAGAAGCTGCCCAAGCAGAAGCCCCGATGGGCCAGAGCCGATGATGACGACCTGTGTGCGCATTGTTTCCTCCCAGGCTTGTCTCCCGTCAAGAAATTGCCTAGGCGTGCCACGAGCTCAATGGACTTTCTGATCTGCAAATTGCACAATCCGACCATCACGTGGAGAAGTGGAGCGAGATGCGAGGTGCTGCGACTGAAGGGTTGTATGGTGAGGAAGCGGTTAAAGGCACTGATTTCCGCTTTCACTGTGAGACGCTTTTCTCCAGAAGCAGCCTGCACCGTTTTGAAATCGGCCTGCACCGGCATTCTGCCTTTCTGCAAATATTGTACATTTTTGGGGGTGAGGGCGATGCACTTCTGGATGGCCGTGCCGAACCTATCCGCCCCCCAGTCGCTATTGTCGTACCGCCGGACTTCGAGCACGGTTTCCGCTTTTCACGCGATATTGGCGGGGTGATCGTCACCATGTTGCCGGGCGCGCTGCCAGCATCGGTGCAGGCGCTGCTCCTGCGGAATTTCCAGAAACCGGAGCTTCTACCTTTGCAGGATTTTGCCGAGGAAAAATGCTTGCGCGGCGGTTTCGAACGTATTTCCGCGGAATACGGAAACCGCGAGATCGGCCGTGAAGCCATGATTGAAGGGCAACTCGCCACCGTCATCACGCTTCTGGCGCGGGCAGTGCGGCCCCGTCTTGAGGCAACCGGCGAGGGTCTTGCGGAACAGCGGTTCGAGCGATTGTTGGCGCTGATCGCCCGTCATATCCGCGAACCCCGAAAAGCGGAATTTTACGCGAAGAAGCTCGGTCTCTCGGAGACCCATCTCAACCGTCTCATCCGCTCAGTTTCCGGTCTCAGCCTGCAGCGGCTGATAACGGCACGCCAGATCGAAATCGCCCAGCAAGAGTTGATCTTCACAGCATCCACCGTGCAGATGATCTCCGAAGGTCTGGGCTTTGCCGATCCTGCTTATTTCAACCGCTTCTTCAAGCGGGAAACCGGCATGACCCCACGGGCCTGGCGGCTGGCAGAACAGCGCAAAATCGGTGGTTCCGGCGCGCCGCAGATAAATCCTCAAACCAGCATTCTTGCCAGCTCTCCTTGAACGGAAACAAGGGCGGGCAGGTAACGCTCCACCAAATCCTCCATTGATGCCACCGAGGCGGCGAGCCCGACATTGAGGGCGGCGACCGTCTGTCCGCGCACGCTTCTCAGCGGCACGGCGATGGAGCGAAGACCGATTTCGACCTCCTGATCGATCACGGCGTACCCGCGTTTGCCGGTGGCCTCGATTTCAGCGAGCAGGGCGTCCATGTCGATAACAGTCTTCTCCGTGCGGGCAATCAGGCGGGAGGCTTCGAGGATTTCGCGCTGCCGCTCTGGTGCCTGCGCCGAAAGCAGAACGCGGCCCATGGAGGTGCAATAGGCCGGCAGCCGAGAGCCCGGCATCAGCGCAATCGACATCACCCGCTGCTGGGCGGCGCGCGCCACATAAACGATTTCAAGCTCGTCCAAAATGGAGACAGATGTGCTCTGGCCGATCTCGTCAGAAAGACAGTCAAGCAGAGGCTGTACAATCCTGGGCAGCGGCATGGTAGCGAGGCAGCCGGTACCGAGCCGCAGGACCTTTGGAGTCACGGTGAAGAACTTGCCGTCATAAGCGGCATAACCGAGTTCCGAAAGGGTTAGCAGGCAACGCCGCGTCGTGGCGCGGTCGAGTCCGGCGATCTCTGCGGCATCGGAGATGGAAAGCCGTGGGCGCTCGGCACTGAAGGCCTCTATGACCCTTAATCCCTTGGCGAGACCGCCCATCATGTCTCTCTGGCTGACGACCATAATAGGCTCCTTTTGTGCGATAAACGAACAAAAGTCATATACCGCACAAAATCCTTGCGGTCGAGGCGGATTCGGTTTTACCACGTGACGAGGCAACCTTGCGGGGTTCATCCGTTCGGCACGATGGAGGTTCCATATGGACAAGACATTCACGAGTGCAGTTGATGCGCTGGCGGATATCGGTGACGGCGCGACGATCATGATCGGCGGTTTCGGCGGCTCAGGCGCGCCCATCGAGCTGATCCACGCGCTGATCGACAAGAGACCGAAGAACCTAACGATCATCAACAATAATGCCGGCAATGGCCGCATTGGCATCGCCGCAATGATTGACGCCGGCATGGTCAAAAAGATGATCTGCTCGTTCCCGCGTTCTTCCGACCCGCGCGCTTTCACAGATAAGTATCTTGCCGGAGAGATCGAGCTGGAACTGGTGCCACAGGGCACGCTCGCCGAGCGCATTCGCGCAGGCGGGGCAGGCATTCCTGCCTTCTACACGCCAACGAGCTACGGGACGGAGCTCGCCACGGGCAAGCCGACCGCGGAGTTCGATGGGCGGATGTACGTGCAGGAGCGCTGGCTGAAGGCCGACTTTGCGCTGATCAAGGCGCATATCGGCGATACGCGCGGCAACCTCACGTATAACAAGGCCGCTCGCAACTTCAGTCCGCTCATGTGCATGGCGGCGGAGCGGACCATCGTTCAGGTCTCAACGCTCGTGCAGCCGGGCGGCATCGATCCAGAGGATGTCGTTACCCCGGGCATCTTCGTCGACCGCATTGTGGAGCTAGCCGAGGCCAAGCAGGAAGAAGATCTGATCCGCGCAGGAGTAGTTTACGCATGACCGTCGATACACGCGAAGACATCAAACTCTCTAACGCCCAGATCGCCTGGCGCGCTGCACAGGACATCGCCGATGGGGCCTACGTGAATCTCGGCATCGGCTTTCCGGAAATGGTAGCACGTTACCAGCCGGAAGGCCGCGCGGTGATTTTCCACACCGAGAATGGCATCCTCGACTTCGGCGAGGCGCCGCCGCCCGGCGAGGAGGACTGGGACCTGATCAACGCTGGCAAGAAGGCCGTGACGCTGAAGCCTGGCTCCGCCTTCTTCCATCACGCTGACAGCTTCGCCATGGTGCGCGGCGGCCATCTCGACGTGGCAATCCTCGGCGCTTACCAAGTGGCGGAGAACGGCGACCTCGCCAACTGGCGCGTCGGCTCCAAGGGAGTGCCGGCAGTCGGTGGCGCGATGGACCTCGTGCATGGCGCAAAGCAAGTCGTCGTGATCACCGAGCATGTCACCAAGAACGGAGAGCCAAAACTGGTCGAGCGCTGCACCTTCCCGCTCACCGGCGTCGGCTGCATCACCCGCATCTATACCAGCCATGCCGTGATCGACGTGTCCGGCGGTCGCTTCGTGCTGCGTGAAAAGCTGGCGGGCATGACGATCGACGAATTGCAGGCGATGACGGGTGCGAAATTGCACATCGAGGCCCCCGTCGCCGATCTCGTCGTGCCGGCAATTTGAGGTACAACATGTCAGACGCTTACATCTGCGATTACATCCGCACCCCCATCGGCCGTTTCGGCGGGGCGCTTTCCTCCGTACGTGCCGACGATCTTGGCGCCATCCCGCTCAAGGCGCTGATGGTGCGCAATGCCGGCGTCGATTGGGAGGCGATGGACGACGTCGTCTTCGGCTGCGCCAACCAAGCGGGCGAGGACAACCGCAATGTCGCGCGCATGTCCTTACTGCTTGCCGGCCTTCCCGTCAGCGTTTCCGGCACGACGATCAACCGCCTCTGCGGCTCCGGCATGGATGCCGTCATCGCCGCCGGCCGCGCCATCAAGGCGGGCGAAGCGGAGCTGATCGTCGCTGGCGGCGTGGAAAGCATGAGTCGCGCGCCCTTCGTCCTGCCCAAGGCCGAGAGTGCCTTTTCGCGCAGCGCGGAAATCCACGATACGACCATCGGTTGGCGCTTCGTCAATCCGCTGATGAAGAAACTGTACGGCGTCGATTCTATGCCGGAGACCGGCGAGAATGTCGCCGAGGATTTTTCCATCTCGCGCGAGGACCAGGACGCCTTCGCCGTGCGCTCGCAGGCAAAGGCCGCGGCGGCGCAGGCGAACGGACGGCTGGCGAAGGAGATCACGCCGGTCACCATCCCGCAGAGAAAGGGAGATCCGGTGGTGGTAGAGAAGGACGAGCACCCGCGCGCAACCACGCTGGAAGCGCTCGCCAAGCTCGGCACGCCCTTCCGCAAGGAAGGCGGCACGGTGACGGCGGGCAATGCCTCTGGCGTCAATGACGGCGCGGCCGCGTTGGTCATCGCCTCGGAAACGGCGATCAAAAAATATGGCCTGACGCCCATCGCCCGCATCCTCGGCGGCGCCATGGCCGGCGTTCCACCGCGGATTATGGGCATCGGCCCGGTCGCCGCCACGCAGCGGCTTTGCGCCCGCCTCGGCCTGACGCCCGCCGAGTTCGACATAATCGAACTCAATGAAGCCTTCGCCTCCCAAGGCCTGGCGACGCTCCGCGCTCTCGGCATCGCCGAGGACGCGGAGCACGTTAATCCGAACGGCGGAGCCATCGCGCTTGGCCATCCGCTGGGCATGTCGGGCGCTCGCATCACCGGCACCGCCGCGCTGGAATTGCAATTGACCGGCAGGAAGAGATCACTCTCGACCATGTGTATCGGTGTCGGCCAGGGGATCGCCGTCGCGCTGGAACGAGCAGGCTGAGATTTACAGGGCGCTGCGGACGCTGCCTATCAGCGGCTGATTCCACACACGTTTAGTGGCACGGTTAGTCCGTCCACATCTGCACTAGGAGCTGATATGCGGATCGGAAGCCCGAGGGAAATAGCACTGAATGAGGGCCGAGTGGCGCTCACGCCTGAGACTGCGCAGCACCTACAAAAACTTGGACATCAATGTCTCGTTGAAGCGGATGCGGGGCTTAGCGCAGGCTTTTCCGACGAAGCCTACCGCGCTGCGGGCGTCACTGTCGTGGATAGCGCTGACGAGCTGTTTGCACAGGCGGACGTAATCACCAAGGTGCGGCCGCCGACGGCGGAGGAAGTGGAAAGGCTTAGCTCCGGCAAGACGATCATCTCCTTCTTCTACCCGGCCCAGAACAAGGATCTTCTCGAGCTTGCGCAGTGCAAGGGCGCAAACGTCATCGCCATGGACATGGTGCCGCGCATCAGCCGCGCGCAGAAGATGGATGCGCTGTCGTCGATGGCCAATATTGCCGGCTACCGTGCGGTGATCGAGGCCGGCAACAATTTCGGCCGCTTCTTCACCGGCCAGGTAACGGCCGCCGGCAAGGTGCCGCCGGCCAAGGTGCTGGTGATCGGTGCCGGCGTTGCCGGTCTGGCGGCGATCGGTGTCGCCACCTCGCTTGGCGCCCAGACCTATGCCTTCGACGTGCGTCCTGAGGTCGCCGAACAGATCGAGAGCATGGGGGCCGAATTCGTCTATCTCGATTTCGCCGATGGTGAGGGGGGAGGTCAGCAGGACGGTGCTGCCACCGGCGGCTACGCGGCCCCTTCTTCGCCGGAATTCCGCGAAAAGCAGCTTGCCAAGTTCCGCGAGCTTGCACCGCAGATCGACATCGTCATCACCACGGCGCTGATCCCCGGCCGTGATGCGCCAAAACTTTGGCTTGCCGACATGGTGGCGGCGATGAAGCCGGGGTCGGTGGTTGTCGACCTTGCCGCCGAGCGCGGCGGCAACTGTGACCTGACCGTTGCCGATCAGCGGATCGTCTCCGACAACGGCGTCGTCGTCATCGGCTATACCGATTTCCCGAGCCGCATGGCCGCGCAAGCGTCGACGCTCTACGCCACCAATATCCGCCACATGCTCACCGACCTGACGCCGGGCAAGGATGGCAAGCTCGTCCACAACATGGAGGACGACGTCATCCGCGGCGCGACCGTCACCTTCGAGGGGGCGATCACCTTTCCGCCGCCGCCGCCGAAGATCGCCGCGATCGCAGCGCAGAAACCCAAGGAGAAGGTGAAGGAGCCGACACCGGAGGAAAGACGCGCCACCGAGGCCGCGGCCTTTAAAGCCCAGACGAAGAGCCAGCTGACGCTGCTCGCCGTCGGCACGGCGCTGCTGCTTTTGGTCGGCGCCTTTGCGCCACCGGCCTTCATGAGCCACTTAGTCGTCTTCGTGCTCGCCTGCTTCGTCGGCTTCCAGGTCATCTGGAACGTCTCGCATTCGCTGCACACCCCGTTGATGGCCGTCACCAATGCGGTTTCCGGCATCGTCATTCTCGGCGCGCTGCTGCAGATCGGGTCTGGCAATTGGCTGGTGGTGCTGCTTGCGGCGCTGTCGGTGCTGATCGCCACAATCAACATCGTCGGCGGCTTCCTCGTCACACGGCGCATGCTCGCCATGTTCCAGAAATCCTGATCGAGCAGGGGGAAACATTATGATGATCGGTATCGTATCGGCCGCCTATATCGCGGCAGCCGTTCTCTTCATCCTCTCGCTCGGCGGGCTCTCGGGCCAGGAAAGCGCCAAGCGTGCCGTCTGGTACGGCATGACCGGCATGGGTCTTGCCATTGTCGCCACGGTCTTCGGACCTGATGTCGGCAACTGGTTCATCATCGCGCTGATGATTGCGGGCGGCGCCGTGCTCGGCCACTTCGTCGCCTCCCGCGTCCAGATGACCGAGATGCCGCAGCTCGTTGCCGCACTCCATTCCTTCGTCGGTCTCGCCGCAGTCTTCATCGGCTTCAACGCTCATATCGAGGCGGCTGATGTCGCCGGCCTCGACGCGGCGGCCCGCTCTGCATTGACCGGCTTTGCCGCGATCCTTGCGCACAAGGAACCGGTAGAGCTGTCGATCATGAAGGTCGAGGTCTTCCTCGGCGTCTTCATCGGTGCCGTCACCTTCACCGGCTCGGTCATCGCCTTCGGCAAGCTTGCCGGCAAGGTCGACGGCAAGGCAAAGAAGCTGCCGGGCGGTCATCTGCTCAACGCGGGCGCCGCGCTTCTCTCGCTCGTGCTGCTGGTACTCTATGTCAATGGTGCCGGCACCTGGACGCTGCTGGTCATGACGCTCGCCGCCTTCTTCATCGGCTATCACCTGATCATGGGCATCGGCGGCGCTGACATGCCGGTGGTGGTGTCGATGCTGAACAGCTACTCCGGCTGGGCGGGGGCCGCCATCGGCTTTACGCTCGGCAACGACCTTCTGATCGTCACCGGCGCGCTGGTCGGCTCATCGGGTGCGATCCTCTCCTATATCATGTGCAAGGCAATGAACCGTTCCTTCATCTCGGTCATCCTCGGTGGCTTCGGCGCGACGAGTGGACCACAGATGGAAATCACCGGCGAGCAGATCGCCATCGATGCCGATGGCGTGGCCGCAGCACTTAACGACGCCGACAGCGTCATCATCGTGCCGGGCTACGGCATGGCGGTGGCGCAGGCACAGCAGTCGGTATCGGAACTGACCCGCAAGCTGCGGGCGGCCGGCAAAAACGTGCGCTTTGCCATTCACCCGGTCGCCGGCCGTCTGCCGGGCCACATGAACGTGCTCTTGGCCGAAGCGAAGGTTCCCTACGACATCGTGCTCGAGATGGACGAGATCAACGAGGACTTCCACGAGACAGACGTCGTCATCGTCATCGGTTCCAACGACATCGTCAATCCGGCCGCCCAGGAAGATCCGAACTCACCGATCGCCGGCATGCCAGTGCTCGAAGTCTGGAAGGCCAAGCAGGTGTTCGTTTCCAAGCGTGGCCAGGGAACCGGTTACTCCGGCATCGAGAACCCGCTATTCTACAAGGACAACACCCGCATGTTCTACGGCGACGCCAAGAAGAGCATCGACCAACTGCTTACGGCTTGTTGACTCCTCTGATTCCGGTCCTGTTTGCGCGGGACGCCCACATGGGCGATGCGGTTCGTCGCGTCAATCTCCCGGGATCAATGAGATTGACAAAATCATTGGCTGGCCGACGAACTGAAGCGGTGCCTGCCGGGCTTGGCGAGCATTCCTTGCGGACAATGCGGATCTCGGCAGAGCAATTGACGCCGCAGCATTGCATTCGTCCCTCGGTTACCTCAAGCAGCCTCGGAGGCCACGCAGGAGTCGTGATGGATCTCGTTGCGGACAGACAGACCGGCCCACAAGCTGCTCCTATGGGCGCGGGACCGTTGCCGTCCAGAGTTCAATTACGTCTCGGGACCGCGGCGCTCCAAGCACATTCCCGCTGGGCCAGTCACCGCAAGTAGCCTTGACTATTGTCCTCCAACTTTGGGCCTCCGCGCAGGACTACTGCCGGTCCAGGCCTTGAATGCCCGTGAGAACACTGTCGCTTCGGCGTAGCCAAGCGCGCCTGAAATCTCTTCCATTGATACATTGCCCTGCGCCAAATACGCAGTCGCCATCTGTTCCCGATAATCCCTCAAAATCGCGCGCAGCGACGTCCCCTCGTCCGAGAGGCGTCGTTGGAGGGTCCGCGGCGTCATCCCCATTTCCGAGGCAAGGTCGGGCAGCTCGACCGGCGAGATTCCCAATCGGACGCTTATCAGGGCCCTAACTTGCTCGGTAGCAGACACCTGCTCGTTGCTCACCGCTATGACCGAGGCCATATGCTGGTTGAGGATGTTGATGAACTCCCTGTCTTCAACCCTGTATTGTCGATCAGCGTCCTGAGGGTCAATGATTATGCAGTTCCTATTCTGACCGAAACGAACCGGCGCACCGAAGATGCGCTGCAGTGCGGCTTCTTGACCAACAGACGGGTGCTCGAAATGAACCTCCAGCGGCCCCCAGTTACTGTCGAAGGCCGTCCGAAGCTGGCCGCATATGCATGCAAGAGTGAATTCCGTATCCTGTCTGAGAAGGCTCTTTGGCTTTATGTCGTCATGGACTTTATAACTGCACATCAAACCTTCTGGCGAGATCTGGACCGAAAAGGTCGTAGCCGTCTGAAACGCTGTGGCGTAACGTGCATAATAACTTAGAGCCGAGCCGATCGAACTTGCTTGCATCAGCAGCAATCCAATGGGCCAGAGATCTCCGGGACGCAACGCGAGTCCGAGTCGAGCACCCAGCACTGGGTCTTCAAACGTCCTCGCGGCGTCTTCAAAGAACTCGAGGTAATCACGCATGTCGACACGTGCATTTGGATCGCCAATGCGCGCATCCGAAAGACCGTGACGTGTGAGCAACGCTTTCAAGTGGGCGCCAGCTCTCGGGAGATTCTGGATGATCGCCTGTAAAACGAACACCCGAACGGATGCCGCTCTGCGCTTGCTATCAAGCAACCTCTGACCCTCTATTTGCAGCATTTGTCGTATATTGTCATCTTCCTGGCACGCTCTGTGATGGACCCGCTGCGTAACGCGCGCGCATCATACACTAACAAAAATCAATTAGACTTGTCAGGGGATTCACATGCCAGATAACCGAGACTCGCAGTTTGCGAAACGAAGCCTCGCGGCTAACTCAGTCGGAGTGGCGCATATTGTTTTCTTTGTCGTGGCCGCTGCGGCGCCCATGGCCGCAGTGGTCGGCGCTACACCTCCTGCCTTTGCTTTTGGAAACATCGGTGTTCCAGGCGCGTTCGTTTTGGTGGGGCTGCTGTACCTCATCTTCTCCGCTGGATTCACGGCGATGGCCCGCTATGTGAGCAGCGCGGGCGGATTCTATGCCTACATTTCTAAGGGACTTGGCCGACCATTCGGCGTGGCGGGCGCATTTCTTGCGATGGTGACCTATTTCGCCATCCAGATCGGGGTCTACGCCCAAGTCGGTGTCTTTGCGCGTGCAGCTCTGGAGCCATTGGGGATCGGTCTGCCTTGGTGGTTCTGGTCGCTTCTCGTACTGGCGGCGGTCCTCTGGTGCGGCCAGCGGCATATCGTTTTCTCCGGACGGCTTCTCGGCATCTGCATGATCGCGGAGCTGCTGATCTTGTCGCTCTTTGCAGTCGGTGTAGTTCTGACCGGTGGTGGCAGCGAGGGCTTGACCGCGGCGGGCCTGCAACCGTCCGACGTATTTGCGCCGGGACTTGGCGTGACGCTGATATTTGTCGTTAGCGCCTTCATCGGTTTCGAGGCGACCGCCATTTTCGGGGAAGAGGCCGCTCATCCGGACCGGGCAATTCCACGGGCGACCGTTGCGGCCGTCATAATCATCACGTTGTTCTACGCATTCGTCAGCTGGGCAGTCATTCAGTATTATGGGTCCTCCGCTGTTGCCGCCAAGGCGGGCGAGTCGATGGAGAACTTTTATATTGGCGCGATCGCCGGAGTGCTCGGCGGCTGGTCCACCGTGGCCGTGAACATCCTGCTGCTGACAAGCCTTTTTGCTTGCTTGCTCTCCTTCCACAATACGCTCAACCGGTATTTCTATGCGCTCGGTCGGGACGGCCTCTTGTGGACCGGCCTCTCGTCCGTCCACCACGCTAATGGATCGCCGTATGTAGCCGGCCGCGTTCAGGCTCTTCTTGTCGCCGCCGTCCTCATAGGCTTTTCCCTGATCGGCGCGGACCCCTACGCGGTTGTCTATGCCTGGACTTTGGCCTTCGCAGGCATCGGCATCCTTGCTGTTCAAGTCCTGGTATCGATCTCCATTCTCTCCTTCTTCCGGGCGGGACGACGCGGCTTCTCGACTATGCGCGTGGTGATCGCTCCGGCTGTCTCCGGGATCGCCCTTGCTGCAGCCTTCTTTCAGGTCTCGAGAAACCTGCCGCTGCTCACCGGCAGCGAGAGCCCGATCGTGACCTCCTTTCCAGTATGCGTAATCCTGATCGCGGTGGCTGGCATTCTCATCGCCCTGCACATCCGACGCACCAACCCCACCCTTTATGACCGGCTCGATCAAACCTTCGCCGAGGCGAAGCCCGAGACGTGAACCGCCTTCGCACCGCAGGTGACGATCAACCGAGCGGCAAAGCTCACCCAAGGCAATGACCCATTCCAGGATGGACGGAATTCGTCCCCTGAACGGAGCAAAAAATGAAACTCGACTATGAGACCTCTCTCAAGAACTTTTCTGAGGCATTCCATCTTTCCAAAATCGAGACACGGAAGGGTAGAGACTTCGTTCCTGGCGGCTTCAGCAGAAGAACCTTCAATTATGGTCCTCATGCAATTTTCGCCAAGAGCGGCGAGGGGCAGTATATCCATACGATCGACGGTGGGAGGCTCCTCGACCTCAACAACAATTTCTCCACCAATGTCCTGGGCCACAATCATCCGGCGGTCGTTAAAGCTATCGAAGAGCTTCTTTCTTCCGGCTTTTCGTTCGGCAACCCAACTGGCCATGAGCTGGAGCTTGCGCAACTGCTTTGCGAGCGCATCGAGTCGGTCGAGCAAGTAAAGTTCTTTTGTTCCGCCAGTGAAGCCTGCCTCGGAGCGGTCCGCATAGCGAGGGGGTATACCGGCCGGAAGAAGATCGCCAAGTTCGAAGGCGGTTATCATGGCTTCAGCGATGACCTCGCCATCTCCACGCATCCAAGCCCGGCCAACTTTCCCGGTCCTGACTTCAGTCCGAGGTCGGTTCCGGACTCCGACGGCATCCCGGCTTACAAGATCGATAACGTCATCACTCTGGTCCAGAATGACTACAAGGCGTGCGAAAGCATTTTGAGACGGCACGCCGGCGACATCGCGTGCATCATCATGGAACTTCAGTCCTGCGCCGGCGGTATCGTCTCCCTCGACGACGAGTTCGTGCGCAAGCTAGGCGATCTGGCAAAGGAGCTTGGCATCCTGCTGATTTTCGATGAAACGATTACGCTTCGTGCCGCCTACGGCGGTCTGCAGAGCCTCTACGAGACCAAGCCGGATCTGACGGTCATGGGCAAAATGATTGGCGGCGGTCTTCCAATCGGTGCTGTTGGGGGATCGCGGCAGATATTCCGTGTCGTCGAAGACAACCAGGTCATGATGTCAGGCACCCAC
The DNA here is from genome assembly GCF_050474445.1 of Ensifer sp. B1-9. NCBI lineage: Bacteria > Pseudomonadati > Pseudomonadota > Alphaproteobacteria > Hyphomicrobiales > Rhizobiaceae > Ensifer > Ensifer sp. B1-9. Next base: position 161,822 of record NZ_JBCHVG010000014.1, on the reverse strand, counting down.
CATGGCCACCCAATGGCCTGTGCGGCCGGTCTCGCAACGATGAAGGTCATGGACCGCGACGCCTACCAGAAGCTCAACACGATGGCGAACACGGTTCGTGATGAACTGAATTCCTGGTCGGAGGAGAAACACTATCCTTTTGTCGTGTTCGGTGGTTTTTCGGTCCTCGGCTACGCGTTCACCAAGGAGCCGGGCCAGACGATTACTACCCACAGGGATTACTGGAACAAGATCGATGACGAAAAGATGATGATCTATGCGTTGGAGATGGCGACGCGCGGCTATTTCCCCGTCCATCGCGGACAACTCGGCCTTACTCTTCCTATGACAGAGCAAGACATCGCCGGGTATATCGAAACCACGAAAAACATCATCACTGAAATCTACGCGTCCAACTAACGCGAGGACTCGCTTCACAGAGCCTAACGCTCGGCAGCGCGGGTTACGCAATTGTTGTCGATGCGCTCAGCTATGGGGCAGGAGGAAGAAAGCATGTTTGAGCTTCAACAGATAATCGCCGGCAAGTACGTTTCGGCCGTTTCCGGCAAGACCTTCGATCGTCTTGATCCCTACACGGGTAAGGTTGCGAGCCGCGCCCCGGCTTCCGAATTGGAGGATGTGAACGCGGCAGTGGCTGCGGCTGCGGCGGCATATCCGGCTTGGTCGAAGACTGGCCCGGCAGAGCGCCGCGTACTGCTCCTGAAGGCGGCTGACATACTCCAGTCGAAAGCCGAGGAATTCGGCCGCCTGATGATCGAGGAAACCGGCGGAACCGCGCCTTGGGCGAGGTTCAATACCGTGCTAGCTGCAGGCATTCTTAGGGAAGCCGCCAGTATGACCACTCAGGTACAGGGCGAGATTATTCCCTCCGACAAGCCCGGCACGCTGTCAATGGCTGTGCGCCAGCCGGCGGGAGTTTGTCTGGGGATCGCCCCATGGAACGCACCTGTCATCTTGGGAACGCGCGCGATTGCGATGGCACTTGCTTGCGGGAATACGGTGATCTTAAAGGCGTCCGAGGCGTGCCCTGGTCTCCATCTCCTTATCGGCACCTGTTTCGTGGAAGCAGGTCTGCCCGCTGGCGTCGTGAATGTCATCACCAACGCGCCGGAGGATGCAGCTAGGGTCGTAGAGGCTCTGATCGCCGCTCCAGAGGTACGACGCGTCAACTTCACAGGCTCAACCAAGGTCGGGCGCATCATTGGCGAGCTATGTGGACGCCATTTAAAGCCCGCACTGTTGGAACTTGGCGGTAAAGCGCCGATGATCGTCCTCGACGACGCTGACATCGATGCCGCCGTGAATGGCGCTATCTTCGGCGCGTTTGCAAACATGGGGCAGATCTGCATGTCAACGGAACGGATTATCGTCCACGAGAAGATAGCCGACGAATTCGTGGCAAAACTTGCGGCGCGCGCGAGCAAGCTGCCTGCTGGGGATCCGCGCGGGCATGTCGTGCTTGGTTCGCTGGTCACTCCGGAGGCAGCCACCAAAATGGAAGAGTTTATCGAAGATGCCGTTGCGAAGGGTGCCAAACTCGTGGCTGGCGGTAACCGTCATGGTTCAGTGGTCGATGCTACGCTCCTCGATCACGTTAAGCCAGGCATGCGTTCCTTCGAAGAAGAGTCCTTTGGACCTGTGAAGCCGATTGTCCGCGTAAGGGACGAGGCCGAGGCAATCCGTGTTGCAAACGAAACTGAGTACGGGCTGTCATCTTCGGTCTACAGCCGCGACGTACAGCGTGCGATGGCGGTCGCCGCGCAGATTCAAACGGGCATCTGCCACATCAATGGCCCGACCGTCCACGACGAGGCCCAGATGCCGTTCGGCGGCGTCAAGAATTCCGGGTATGGGCGTTTTGGAGGAAAGGCAGCCCTCAACGAATTCACGGATGTTCGTTGGATCACCGTCGAGGACCCGCACCAACACTATCCGTTCTAATCGGCCACAACCGATAGCCAGTTAAGATGCACTGGTGGGCGAGGCAGAAGGTTCAAGAACGCGCATCTTCCGCACGTTTACGACTTCAAAACAAGAGTAACCACCGTGGTGTCGACCACGGTGATTACTCAATATAGTAATAGTTTGGAATCGTTCCGTCTGACCAAATGCATCGATTGTGCCTGCTCGTCGTGCTTCCTTGCCTAAACGTTCAGCGCTGGGCGACGTAGAACGCCAATCCCTTCGACTTGGAAGAGAAATTCACCTTCTCCCCCTTGCCAAAGAACAGGATGTCGCCCGGCTTCATATCGTATGTCTCGCCGCGGGCGTTGGTCACCGACAATTCTCCTTCGAGGAGAATCTTGAACTCTTCCGCGTCGTACGTATAGGGCATGGTTCACCGGCCTCTTGCTTGAAAGACCGCAGGTGATGGGACCAGCAGTCGAGCACCGTTGGCGCTACTAGACACGCTGAAACCAGCTTAAACCATCTTCGGTTTTACCCATCGGGCGGTACTCACAGCCGACAAAGCCACGATAGCCGATTGCATCAATCTCTCTAAAAATTAGCAGATCGTTCAATTCCCCCGTTGTTGGCTCCTGGCGCCAAGGAACAGATGCAACCTGTATGTGGCCAATCACGGAGGCCAAGTCCCGCAGAGCTTTAATCACATCACCGTGCATGATTTGCCGATGGTAAATATCGAACTGAAGCCGCACGTTCGGATGATCAAGGTTGTGGATCAAGTCAACGGTTCGGTCGAAGTCATTGAGAAAATACCCTGGCATGTCACGCCTGTTGATTGGCTCGATCACCAAGCCGATCCCATTCTCTCCGGTACCATCCGCCGCGCGTCTAAGGTTGTCGCGATAAGTTGCGATAGCATCAGGGTGATCTGATGGAGCAAGGCCAGCCATCATGTGAAGCAGCGGCGTTCTGATAATGGTGGCATAGGACACAGCTTTAGAGAGGCTTTCTCTAAACTCAGTTTTACGTTCGGGAAGGCTTGCAAGGCCCCGATCACCTGCAGCCCAGTCGCCAGGCGGCATGTTGAAGAGTGCTTGTTGAAGAGACGCATCAGCGAGCTTTTCGGCGATCAGCTGTGGCTGATAGTCGTAAGGAAATAAGTACTCCACTGCACCAAAACCTGCGTGCGCCGCGGCCTTGAACCGATCGAGGAATGGCAGCTCGTTAAACATCAATGTTAGATTGGCTGCAAACTTCGGCATAAGGTCCTCTCCGGTTGAGACATGCGCCGGCGATCAAAAGCTGGCGATCTGCGCAAGAAATCGTGGCGCGATGTTGTTGCCGTGGCATCCCACGCCGGCAACTCCGGCTATCGCGAAAAGCTGTGATCCAGCGCTCAAATCGTCAGTTCAATTTGTCATTTCCCGCGCATATCGGAGACTATGCCAAGATCGCCGTAAACTGGACACTGCCGTTCGTGGGTGGATTTCAGTAAGCATAGCCACTTTGGTCGTAAACGGCAGACACTTCGACGAGTACGCGCGTTGCCCTTCCGAAAGGTACGGAAGTTTTAATATGAAAGCTATGGCGTAAGGTACGATTCCCACTGCGATGGTCAGCCCGGTGTGAATCATAACCGGGCTGACCATGCGACCAACGTCCGTACCCATGTGGGCCCGGAGTACGTACACAAGAACTCCATGTGTCAACCGGTCCGCCGCCTGTGATTGACGCTTAGCGCTCTTTTGAACATACGGCGGTCAGCGCTGGTTGGGCTTTAGGGAAGCCTTTGGGAACTGGACCCCAACGCACCCCTTGGTCTTTTCACTGAGATATGTGCAATAGACTCGCACCTGAACATCCGGATTTCCATTGAAATGCGTGATTACGTCCTGAGGTTTCATTCCATGATCTTCGACAAGCCAGTCGAGCAACCACAGGTGGGCTTGTCTTACTGCGTCCTCCCAAGGTCGCTGCGATGCCAATTGAATCAGGTGGGTCGGCGTTTCGATCCGCACGAAGGGCGGCTGCTTACCCTTAATCACACTACAAGCGAGCGTCACTTCCGCTTCGCATTCATTGGCCGAACCTGCGAACTCGGTGGCCTGACTCGCCTGTACGTCGCCAGCGTAGAGCAGCGCGCCTTTCTGCGCGACGGGATAGTAGATCTTGTGACCTTTCTTGATGTCGGTGGCATCCAGATTTCCACCGAACCGACTCTGCATTGTGAACGTGTCGTATCCCTGTTCAGGCCTCGACGGAACGACACCCAGACATCCGATATGTGGCTCCAGATTCCATACCGCGCCGTTGCTCACATGGCCGGTACCATCTGAGGTCGTTCCGCTTGCCCCGACACGATGCTCGACAAGTTCCGTGAACGGGGCTGATAGTTCGGAGTATTTCGACCCAAGGAGCACGCCTGCGCCACCCTGGTTGCCGATAAAGCCCGTTGGTGCAGGAATGATTTCGAGCACGTCGACCACGAGAGTGTCGCCCGGTTCTGCGCCCTCCACGAAGACAGGCCCTGCTGCAGGGTTAGAAAACCCGTCTGTAAAGATCTTCCCGAGGGTTGCTTCGTTCAAGTGATCGGTTTTTTTGCGAATGTGGCCATTAAGAGCGTCGCGTGTTTCCAATACGAACGGCTCTCCCTGAGCAACAGTGATTTGTGGCTCCCTGATCGCGAACTCGTAAGACGTGGCGTCCTCGCGACGCACTCGTTTGGGTTCACTCATACTCATTTCCTCCATAGCAGTGTGTCGTTCGTGAGGCTGGAATTTCCTCAGTATGGTAGATCTCAGGATCGGGGCTGGATGATTTTCCAATACGAATCTTTGTGGCAGATGAAGCCAGCATCGTCTAATTGCATCACGTCGCAACCCTGCACCTCGATACGGTCGCCATCCACCGAGTTTCCGGTGAGCACCCAACGCGAGACCCCGAGTTTGCCTTTAGCCCAATGCTCCTCCCGGCCGTAGTGCATGTCGGGAAGCCAGCCAAACCGATATGACAAGATATCGCGAACTGCTGCCTGGCCTTCGTAGCGATTACCCCAGATCTCCGGACCCCGGGGCGTCTCAAGGACGCAATCATCCGAGAAGTAGTCCATAATCCGGTTGACGTCATGCTTGTTGAAAGCGTCGAGGAAGTCGCGCAGATCCTCGTCCCGCCATTCGCCCGAGCGTATGGGGCTGCGCCGAGATGCGCCGGCGCTCGAATCTTTGGTGAGATTTGTCTCAGTCATGTAATTACCCTCGGTTTTGTTCGCACGCCAGCAACGACAATGCGGATCAGATTCTAGTCGAACATATTTGCTAGCGTGACGAGCGCCGGACTACGGCGACTTGCGATCGGCAAAACGTCCAAAGCTCACCATGCAGCGTCACGCCGCCCGCCAGCGTTAAAGTGGATAGAATTGTGCCACCTTAAGCTGGAGCAATCGTTGTTTGTCATTCAAGGCTCCAATCAAGTAGCCCGATGACCGCGATATTCAATCGACCTGCCGCCATGGGGGTGTCATCGAAAATCTATCTCAGCGCTAACACAAAGTGCTTGCCTGCAGCAAGGGAAAAATGTTAGCGCTGAGATAATTCGAAGTCGGCGCATATGCGCTGGAATTTTAGACAGCATCGATGAACGAGGTTGAAGATCATGTCGTCCCCGACACTCGCCGATGTGGCAAGCCTGGCTGATGTCAGTGAGAACACAGTCTCACGGGTTATTCGCAATAAGGGATCCATCGCGCCGGAGACCAGGAAACGTGTCAACGAAGCCATTCGCAAGCTAGGTTATGTTCCCAATCGAGCCGCCGGTTCTCTTGCGTCCGCATCATCTCCGATCATTGGAGTAATTCTTCCTTCCTTGTCCAATATTGTGTTCCCTGAAGTGCTCCGCGGAATTCATGCTGGCCTCGCAGGCACGCCCTACCAGCCCATGATCGGGGTCACAGATTATGACCTCAAGAAAGAAGAGGTGCTGATTTCATCGTTCTTGGCTTGGAAGCCGGCGGCTATCATCACCACAGGCTGTGAACACACACCGGCCGCCCGGCGGATGTTGAAGAACAGCGCTGTGCGGGTCGGCGAACTAATGGACATCGACCATCGTCCGATAGACGTGGCCGTGGGGATGTCACACCGTCAGGCGGGACAGTTGGCTGCCAAGCACTTAGTTGGACGTGGCTACACAAAGATTGCTTACGTTGGACATGATTGGAATGCTGATAAGCGTGCCCACGCTCGTTATCTGGGACTCGTTGAGGGACTGAAAATGGCGGGTTTGGTCCTCAGAGCCCAATGTAGAACGGATGGACCAAGCTCCACAACCGCGGGCAAAGCCACGCTGGCTGAGTTATTAAGTCAAGCTAAAGAAGTTGACGCTGTAGTGTTCTCAAATGATGACATGGCAGTGGGCGGATACATGCACTGCCTTTCGGCGCAAATTGCCGTTCCCGAAACACTAGCTCTCTTCGGGTTTAATGGTTTGGAAATAGGGCAGGCGTTGCCCAAGCCCCTTTCCACGATACTCTCAAATCGTTTTGCCATCGGGAAAACAGCGGTGGAATTGCTGCTGGCAGACCCAGCGCGAAACGGAAAGCCGAAGATTGTCGATACGGGCTTTTCAATCCTTGAAGGATTAACCGCATGAGCGCGCACCTGCGACCGGCTGCGTGCGCTTAGAGCAATAGAGGAGATCAGACGATGGACGTACGCGCCGCCGTTGCCGTTCAGGCAGGCAAGCCACTCGAGGTCATGACGGTTCAGCTCGAAGGCCCACGGGCTGGCGAAGTGCTGATCGAGGTCAAGGCCACAGGCATCTGCCACACCGACGACTTCACGCTTTCGGGTGCCGATCCGGAAGGCCTGTTCCCCGCGATCCTCGGCCATGAAGGGGCCGGCATCGTTGTTGATGTCGGCCCGGGCGTCACGTCGGTGAAGAAGGGCGACCATGTCATTCCGCTCTACACGCCCGAATGCCGCGAGTGCTACTCTTGCCTTAGCCGGAAGACCAACCTTTGTACCGCGATCCGCTCGACGCAAGGGCAAGGCTTGATGCCCGACGGTACCTCGCGTTTCTCAATCGGCAAGGACAAGATCCACCACTACATGGGCTGCTCGACCTTTGCCAACTACACGGTATTGCCGGAAATCGCCGTCGCCAAGGTCAACCCGAACGCCGCCTTCGATAAGATCTGCTACATCGGCTGCGGCGTCACCACCGGCATCGGCGCCGTCATCAACACGGCCAAGGTGGAGATGGGCGCGACCGCGATCGTCTTCGGTCTCGGCGGCATCGGTCTCAACGTACTGCAGGGCCTGCGTCTCGCGGGTGCCGACATGATCATCGGCGTCGACATCAATCCGGACCGCAAGGAATGGGGCGAGAAGTTCGGCATGACGCATTTCGTCAACGCCAAGGAAGTCGGCGACGACATCGTTCCCTTCCTCATCAACATGACAAAGCGCAACGGCGATCTGATCGGCGGCGCGGACTACACGTTTGACTGCACCGGCAACACCAAAGTCATGCGCCAGGCGCTCGAAGCCTCCCATCGCGGCTGGGGCAAATCTATCGTCATTGGTGTTGCCGGTGCCGGGCAGGAAATCTCCACCCGTCCGTTCCAGTTGGTCACCGGTCGCAACTGGATGGGCACCGCCTTTGGCGGTGCACGCGGCCGCACCGATGTGCCGAAGATCGTCGACTGGTACATGGAGGGGAAAATCCAGATCGACCCGATGATCACCCATACGATGCCGCTCGAAGACATCAACAAGGGCTTCGAGCTGATGCATTCGGGCGAAAGTATCCGCGGCGTCGTGGTCTACTGACAATGAAGACGATATCTACCGCGAAGTCGTTCGGCGGCGTTCAGGGCGTATATTCCCACGAATCTGCCGAATGTGCCTGCGATATGACCTTTGCCGTGTTCGTGCCGCCGCAAGCGGCGGAAAGGCCGTGCTCGGTCGTCTGGTACCTGTCTGGACTGACCTGCACACACGCCAACGTCATGGAGAAGGGAGAATACCGTCGCCTAGCGGCCGAGCTTGGCCTGATCGTGGTCTGTCCGGACACGAGCCCGCGCGGCGACCAGGTTCCTGACGAAGACGAGAACTGGCAGTTCGGGCAGGGAGCAGGTTTCTATCTCGATGCGACTGAGGCACCTTATGCCCGGAACTATCGCATGTACTCCTACATCACCCGCGAGCTTCCAAAGCTTTTGGCCGGGGAGTTCCCCGTCGACATGACCCGGCAGGGCATTTTCGGCCACTCGATGGGAGGTCACGGCGCGATCACGATCGCGCTGCGGAACCCAGGGCGGTTTCGCAGCTGTTCCGCGTTCGCCCCGATCAGCAGGCCCACGCTCTCCGGCTGGTCGGACCCGGCATTTCGTAAATATCTGGGGCAGGACGAGGACAGCTGGCGAGCCTATGACGCCTGTCTGCTGATCGAAGACGGCCACAGGTTCCCCGAGTTTCTGGTTGACCAGGGAACAACCGACAGCTTCATCGAGGATGGCTTGCGCCCGGGCGAGCTTCAGAAGGCCTGCGGGCAAGCCGGCATTCCGCTGATGCTGCGCATGCAGGAGGGCTACGGGCACTCCTACTACTTCATCTCGACGTTCATGGATGATCACCTCCGCTGGCACGCGGAGCGACTGAAGCAGTGATTGCAGACGGTCGGCCATCTTTGGCGGCCAAAAAGGAGGAAGGAGAGAAGCATGACACTACACCCATCGATCGATTCCGGGTTCAAGGCGACGGATGCGTCGTTTTCGGGCGGCACGCTCGTATGCAACTGCACGAGCAATCCGGTTAGGGTGCAGATCAAGGGCGACATCGCCCATAACCATGCCTGCGGCTGCACCAAGTGCTGGAAGCCGAAGGGGGCAGCATTTTCGATCGTAGCCGTCGCGCCGACGGATAACGTCGAGGTCCTCGAAAACGGCGACAAGCTTGCCGTCGTCGATCCGGCTGCGCTCATCCAGCGCCATGCCTGCAAGGATTGCGGGGTGCACATGTACGGTCCGGTCGAGCGCGACCATCCGTTCAAGGGGCTGTCCTTCGTGCATCCCGAGCGCTTCCAGGAAGAGGGCTGGGCAAAGCCCGGCTTTGCGGCCTTCGTCTCGTCGATCATCGAAAGCGGTTACGATCCTGCCAAGATGGACGGCGTACGCGCGAGGCTGCGTGAGATCGACCTTGAACCTTATGATTGCCTCAACCCTGGTCTGATGGACTACATCGCGACCTGGACGGCAAAGAAGAGCGGTATCCTTTCTGCGTGATATTCCGACGCCGGGCCGACTATGGCCGGCGTCGCTTGTCAACATATGTTGCAAGTGAGGGAGGAGCAGCGTCAGGGACTGACCGCCTTCAGAGGTCAGAGCGGCGTAGCGAATCCTTTGCAAGGACCATGGTAGCTAAGCTCTGCTTGAGCTGTCAGCCGCTTCATCACATAAGGAAACAATCGATGCTGCTTGGCGCAATAGCGGACGACCTCACAGGTGCAACCGATCTGGCCCTAATGCTCTCGCGCGAAGGCATGAGAACGATACAGACGGTCGGCGTACCTCCTTCTAATTTGGATCTGAACAGCTACGACGCCGTTGTTGTTGCGTTGAAGTCGCGGACAATACCGGCTGCCGAAGCTGTCTCGATGTCCCTAGCGGCACTGGATTGGTTGCAGGCGTCCGGGGCCCAGCAAATATTATTCAAGTATTGTTCGACCTTTGACTCTACAAAAAAAGGCAATATTGGCCCGGTTACCGATGCTCTTTTCACCAGAATGAAAGCAGGTCTCACCGTGGTCTGCCCAGCATTGCCCGCCAATGGAAGAACCGTTTACATGGGGCATTTGTTCGTTACCGACAAACTGCTGTCGGATAGCCCGATGCGCAACCATCCCTTAACGCCGATGCTGGAATCATCTTTGGTCAAGCTCATGGCGGCCCAGTCCAGGCTCAAGGTCGCACTTATCCCACATGAGGCCGTTGCAGGAGGTGTTGAAGCGATATCTCGGGCCTATGCTTCTGCCCGCAGCGAAGGTAGCCAGGTGCTGGTTGTCGATGCCCTCTCAGATAAGGATCTCCGAGTAATTGGCGAGTCACTAGCGGATTTCCCGTTGATTACGGGAGCTTCAGGCATCGCAATTGGATTGCCGGATAACTTCCGGCGCCGCGGCCTACTAAAAGACGTCGCAGGGGTCGAAGCCTTTATCGCCCCAAAAGGCCAAGCAGCAATTCTCGCTGGATCTTGTTCCGAAACAACGCGATTGCAAATCAACACCGCCATTGGGGCGGGGGTGCCGGCCCTCAAGGTTGAACCAACTGCAATTGCTGATGGGACCACATCAGTGGACAAGGTCGTGGATTGGGTCCTGACACAAAATACAACAGCTCCACTTGTCTATTCGAGCGCGGAGCCAGATGAGGTGCGGGCTTCCCAGGTCGCGTTAGGTCGTGAATATTCTGGTGAAATCGTGGAGAAGTTCCTTGCACGGACATCCGTTGAGTTGCGGAGGCGCGGCGTACGCAAGCTTATTGTCGCTGGTGGTGAAACGTCTGGAGCGGTAGTTGGCGCGCTCGCGCCACCCGCGCTCCACATAGGCCCAGAAATTGATCCAGGTGTACCATGGACATTGACAGTAGGTGGTGACGAAGCCATGGCGCTGGCGTTGAAGTCCGGAAACTTCGGCGGATCTGATTTTTTCATTAAAGCTTGGGATTTCATAAAATGATTGGAGTCTTATCCGAAGAAACCCGCTTGCGCGACGAGATCGTATCAATCGGCCGCTCGCTCTTCGACCGTTGCTTTACATATGGATCAACCGGCAACATCAGTGCGAAGCTGTCGAATGGAGAAATCCTGATGACGCCGACGGACGCTTCACTTGGTACGCTGGAGGGATCGGCCCTCTCTAAGTTCTCTGCAGAAGGCGTGCACATCGGCGGGTCTAAACCAACCAAAGAGGCATTCCTGCATCAATGCATGTATTGCGAACGCATCGATGCCGGGGCAGTGGTGCATTTGCATTCGACCCATGCTGTGGCCGTTAGTCTGATCGAAGGACTTGATCCTGAGGATCTGCTTCCCCCACTGACTGCATACTACGTAATGCGCGTCGGAAAGTTGCCTTTGGCCCCGTATTTCCCGCCTGGCGATGTAGCACTAGCGGAAGCGGTGCGGGAGAGGGCCAAAAGCAGTTCGGCGGTACTGCTCGCCAACCACGGACCCGTGGTGGCCGGTAAAACATTGAAAGACGCGCAGTATGCGACCGAGGAACTAGAGGAGACAGCAAAGCTTTTCTTGATGTTGAGATCGGAAAACCTCAGGCCGCTTACGCCGCTGCAGCGCAGCTATCTGTTGCAAAGAGAAAATAGCGCGACGGAAAAGTAAGAGCGGATCGAGCCTCTCTGACGCAAACTAGCATGGTCGTTGCTGTTGACGGAACTTGCTCGCACCATGAGGGCATTCGCTCTGGAGGCCGCTGCACCGGCTGAATCGATGGTTTTTTGGCCGCCTGACATTTGTATGAACTGGGTGCACGCGTGAAGATGTAACGTGAGGCCAAACTCAGTCTGTCGCACGGTAAGCACCAGGTTTATGGCTTTACTTTGCGATCGGCATCAGTAAGCAAACGGCAAACCTCCTGCCTGCGGTGTGGTCGAGTCCGTTACGGCCGGCCGCGTAGCGGCCGGCGCGCTCATGATGCCCGGCCGGTCGGTATCATTTTTTGCTCGATCAAGGCGGCCCACGCCCGGGCTTGTCTCAAGTTAGCCGAGGGCGCCCCCCAATTCGTCCTCAATGTGCGCATGGATAATTTCGTCCATGGAAGCTTCTGCCTTGAAACCTAAGCTTTTTGCCCGCTCAGCGGAGAACGCCTTTGGCCAGGATGAAACAATTCGGAGGATGGCTGCGTCAGGAACCTCTTTAATCAAAGTGGTGGCCTTGTTCCCGGCAACACGCCGCAAGGCTTCAATTTGCTCGCCGACAGAGGCTGAGACACCCGGCAAATTCAGGCTTCTCCGCGCACCGAGCGGCGCCAGATCGATCTCAGCTGCATGGAGCAGCGCGCCAACCGCTGATCGTGGGCTTGCAAACCAATGACGCAATTCTCTTGGAACGGGCAGGACTGCTTCCTCCCCAATCAATGGTTCGCGGATGATGCTCGAGTAGAAGCCAGATGCTGCCTTGTTTGGTTTGCCTGGCCGGACGCAAATGGTCGGTAGTCGAAGAGCGATTCCGTCGAGAAACCGGCGTCTTGAATAGTCCGCTAAGAGTAGCTCACCAATCGCTTTTTGCGTCCCGTAACATGACAAGGGTGCCAAAACAAAATCGTCTGGTATCTCGTCCGGTAGCGGAACGCCGAAGACTGCGAGCGATGATGTGAAGATTACTTTAGGGCAGTACGGTTCGATATCGCTTTGGTGTCGAATGGCTTCAAACAGATAACGCGTCCCATCCAGATTGATTAGGTAGCCCTTCTCAAAATCCGCTTCCGCATCACTGGAAACAATAGCAGCGAGATGGAAAATGACATCAGGACGGCCGGCTATCAGACGTTTCGCCGCGCCGTACGTGGACAGATCAGCTGTGACGCACATCTGCTCGATTTTCGATGACGTGTCCGCTTGAGGCGCCACGACATCGACTAAGGTCAGTCGTGAAACGATTTTCGCTCCAATCGAATGGTCGCCACAGATTTGGCGAGCGAGCTTTTTCCCAATCATACCAGCTGCGCCGATGATCATGACGTGCATAGGTTTCGCCTTTCATAAACAAGAAGTGACATTTTAGATGTAATGGGTTGACCCCACAGTCAGTGGTTGTTCCTTGGAAGACTTTCGCGAAGTCGAACCATTCAATGCCACCGTCAACGTTGGTTGTTGAGCAAGGTTTCTTGCTGGCGCCGACCAGGATTGTCAGAACGGCGAGCATTGTGGTGACATAATCATCGTCCTCCTTCAGGTGCGGAAAAAGAACGGCGCCGCCGCGCCGTTTCAATTTATCTCAGCGCTAACATTTTTCTCTTGCTCTCGGCAAGTATTTTATGTTAGCGCTGAGATAGATTTTCACAAAGCCGACTGGATGACGGCAGATCGAGTGAAGATCGCCTTCATGGGCTCAGTTTGAGTCTGAAGAGGGCAACCTCGCGATTGCTGGGATTTGGGGGTCTACCGCTTAGCCGGCAGCCGTGATTGTGAATGGGAGATTTGGCGACGGACGGTCGTTACCAGAGAGGGTCTGGTCGCCACCGGATGTTCTTGGATCCATTGCAACGAAGTACCTTAAAGACTTGGAGGAAGTCATGAAGAAGCTATTGATTGGCACGGCCTTGGCAGGCTTGTTGATGGGGACTGCAAGCGCCCAGGCCGGTTACAAGATCGGTGTCTCAAACTCTGTGCAGGGTAACGGCTGGCGCGAAGAGATGGTCTGTGCGATGAAAGCCGAAGCGCTCGCCTCGGGCAAAGTCGACTCGTTGAACATTGCTCACCGCAACACCGATGCCGCGGGCCAGCTTGAAGATATCCGCAATCTTATCCAGGCAGGCGTCAATGCGATAGTAATCAATCCCGCGAATGCCGATGGCATCAACGCCGCGATCAAGGAAGCGACCGATAAAGGTATCGTCGTGGTCGCCGTCGATCAGGCTGTGACCGAGCCGTCCGCTTACATTCTCTCAAACAACCAGGAGCAATATGCGTATCTCGGCGCCAAATGGCTATTCGAGAAACTAGGCGGCAAAGGTGCGGTGGTTTACATGCGGGGCGCTGCGGGCGCGGGTGCTGACAACGACCGCGACAAGGGCTTCAAACGCGCGCTGAAGGAATTCCCCGGTATCACCGTTGCCAAGGAAGTCTTTACCGGCTGGCAGCAGGATCAGGGCAAGCAGCAGATCAACGATATCATAGCCTCTGGTATGAAATTCGATGGCGTTTGGACCTCGGGCGTCGACAACGTGATCGTTGATGCGTTCACCGAGTCTGGCACGCCGCTGGTGCCCATCGTAGGTGCCGACACTGCGGGCTTTGTCTCGCAATTGATGACGGTACAAGACCTCAAGGGTGCGGCCGTGACTAATCCCGGTTCAGTCGGCGGTGCTGGAGTTGCTCTCGCAATCCAAATTCTCGACGGCAAGAAGCCGGCCGATAAGACCGTGTTGGTCGACCCTGTTGTTTGGGACAACACGACCGATGCGGGCAAGGCGTTGATCGCTGCCAGCCAGAACCCGAACCTCAGCCCGGAATGGCCTGTGAGCGTCTCGATCCCGGGCTGGACGCGCTACTCGATGGACCAAATCATCGCGTGCAAAGGTCCCGGTGAGTGATTGGGCGGGGCTTCCGGGAAATGCCGGAAGCCCCATTTCTATTACACAGTTGCACGTAGAGATCCGTATGATGAAAGCCGATGTCCAAACACCGGTCCTTGATGCAGCCTCCGTCTCCAAGCGCTTCGGCGCCGTCGTAGCGCTTCGCGACGCATCGCTCCGCGTGAACCGCGGCGAGGTTGTCGCGTTGATGGGGGCGAACGGCGCGGGTAAGTCGACCTTCGTCAAAATCCTTACCGGCGCGTTGAAGCCTGATGGCGGCCATGTTCGTATCCATGGGCGTGAGGCCCATGTCGGGTCTCCCGCAGAAGCGCGACGATCTGGCCTGGTGCCTGTTTATCAAGAACCATCCCTCATCCCCGATCTGACCGTCGGAGATAACCTGCGCCTCTGCAACATCTCTGCTGAACCGTTTCAGCATTGGGTGCGTGAACTTGGCATTATCGATCTCCATCTCGATGAGACTATCAAGAATTTGCCGCTCGCAACGCTGCGCATTCTCGATCTTGCCCGCGCGATCGCGAGCAAGCCGGACGTACTTCTACTCGACGAAATGACCGCTGCTCTACCGTCCAATCTTGTCGAGCGCGTTTTGAAAGTTGTCCGTCAGCTGGCGGATAACGGGTGTTCGATCATATACATCTCACACCGGTTCGCAGAGATAGCCGGCATTTGCGATCGCACCACCATCCTGCGCGACGGTGCCACTGTAGGCGATCTCGCGATCGTGCCAGGTGTGGAAGAGCGTGCTGTTGAACTGATGCTTGGCGCCGCCATCAGCGCCGCAGTGTTCGAGGCACGTGAGACAAGAAAGACGGCGGAGGACAAAATCCCCCGGCTGCGTGTGCGCAATCTCGGAACCGGCGCGCGGCTCGAAGACGTCTCGCTTGATCTTTACAAGGGTGAAGTACTCGGCGTTGTCGCCCTCGAAGGACAGGGCCAGGACGAACTGTTCGACGCGCTTTCCGGAAACAGGCGTGCCGCTAAGGGAACAATTGAAGTCGACGGCAGCCCAGTTTCGTTCCATCATCCCGCCGACGCGATCGCTCTGGGAATAGGCTTGGTTCCTGGCGATCGTGCGCATGCACTGGCGATGTCCCGTTCGGTGCGCGAAAACATCGCAATTCCGCAGTTTGCGCGCATCGGAAAATGGGGACCGGTCGCAATGCGCGATGAGGCCCGACGCGTAAACCGGGCCGTCGAGCGTATGCAGATCGACATGCGCGCCCAAGGCGAAGTACGCCGACTGTCGGGCGGCAATCAGCAGAAAGTAACGATTGCGCGCTGGATAGCCAGCGGCATTGAAACGCTGCTTTTGTTCGATCCGTCGCGCGGCATCGATGTGCGCACGAAACGTCAAATTTACGATCTCGTGCGGGAGTTGGCCTCACAAGGAACATCGGTCCTCTTTTACACATCGGAACTCGGCGAGATCCAGGCTGCCTGCGACCGTGCTGTGGTGATATTCAATGGGCGCGTGGTTGATGTCATCAGCGCGTCGGAGGCCACGGAAGCGAACCTTCTCCGCGCCGCCCATGGACTTAGTGAAAAAGCGGCGGTGCACGCATGAACCGACTTGTTTCTCGACATGGATGGGTCTTGGGACTCGCCGTAATGCTGCTGGTACTTGCAGCCCTCGCAAAAGTCCTTCAGGCCGATTTTGGCTTCTCCGGCCTCGAATCGCTGGCTCGCGCCGCGCTGCCGTTCGCCTTCGCGACGGCTGGTATGACGATAGTCATCATCGCCGGAGGGATTGATCTTTCAATTGCTGCCATGATGGCGGTAGTTAGTGTGACCGCGGCCGTTCTGATGACCGGCGTCAGCGAGACCGAAGCGGTCCTCGTCGTTGTTTTCGTGTTGCTTCTCGGGCTCGCCATGGGCGCGTTGAATGGCGCGCTCATCGTCGTAACGCGCGTGCCAGATATCGTGGTAACACTTGCCATGCTCTTCGTCTGGCAAGGCGTGGCCCTCCTTATCTTGAACGCTCCGGGTGGAGCGGCCGCGTCCTGGCTTCGTAGTCTCGTTGTTGGCGGCGCGAGCTTGCCCGGCATACCCCCGGGACTGACGGGGTGGTTGCCGAAGGCGCTCGTATTCCTCGTGGTTTGCGTTGCCGCCATCTGGATTCCCATCCGGCGCTCGAAGCTCGGCCTCATGCTTTATACCATCGGCAGTGACAGAATGGCTGCCTTTAGGTCCGGCGTCCCTGTAGGATGGGTACGCATCGCAGCTTACTCGCTTGCCGGGCTTTTTGCGGCACTCGGCGGACTTGCGGTTACCATGAGCACAGGGATAGGCGAGCCGATCCCAGGCCCCTATCTTCTTGCGAGCGTGGCGGCCGTGGTTTTGGGGGGTGTGGTTCTTGGCGGCGGGCGCGGCACCATTCTTGGACCGATCCTTGCGGTTTTCGTCCTGCGATTGGTGCGACTCGATCTCACCTTGCTCGCTGTTGATCCAAACGTGACAGTCATCATCGAAGGGATAATCATGGTAGTCGTTGTGATGATCGGCGCCGTGCTCATGACAAGGACAGCAAGACAATGAGCAACTCAATAGCGCAAGCACCGACACTGCAAAACTTCAAGCGCGCAGTGGCTGGCAACCCACTCATTCCTCTGCTCGCGCTCCTCATGGGCCTGATTGCTCTCCTCGAGCTTATTCATCCCGGTATCGTGAACCCGCTCTGGCTCGGCAACACCGTCCGATTTGCCATTCCGCTTGCTATGCTTGCCGCTTGCCAGACACTTACGATGCTGACCGGAGGCATAGATCTATCGGCTGGTACCGTTGCAACTATCTCGGCATTCGTCACCGCCACGCTCGCGCCACAGCTTGGCGCGCCGGCGGCCATCACGGTGGCCCTGCTTTGCGCCGTGCTCGTCGGCCTGCTCAGCGGCTTCGGCATTGCCGTCTGCCGGGTGCATCCGTTGATCATGACGCTTGGCACAGGCCTTATCGGCGTCGGATGCTTGCTCGTTTATCAGCGTTATGTAATTTCGAGCGGTACACGCATCCCGGAATTCCTGGTTTGGCTTGGGACCGGCCGCACTTGGGGCGTGCCGAATGCATTGGCGCTCTTCGTGCCCTTTGCTGCACTGCTGATCTGGGGCCAGCGCCGGACCGGCTTTGGAAGGCTCCTTTATGCCGTCGGCGCCAATGAAGAGGCAGCACGCCTCTCAGGTGTCAGAGTGTGGCAGGTGCATCTTGCTCTCTACGCGCTGTCGGGGTTCATTGCGGGACTTACCGGCCTTCTATATCTCGGTGTCGTAAAAACGGCCTCGCTGTCACTCGCTTTACCTCTCGACCTTCCTTCGGTTGCTGCGGCGGTGGTGGGCGGTACCTCTATTTTTGGCGGGCGTGGCGGTTATGGCGGCACCATTGTCGGTGCGCTGATCCTTGCGGTGCTTGCCACCATGCTCACCATGTTACAGATGCCTGAGGGCGCGCGGCGGATCATATTCGGGCTCATCATACTGCTGGTCACCGCCATTTACGTGCGCGCGACAGACAGGAACTAGGGCGATGGCAAAACTTCGAGTCGCCGGTATTAGTTTCGATCACATGCACATGGGCGATCTCTTGCGGCTCGTGCACAGCAACGCCGACACAGAAATTGTTGGGATCTTTGATCCCGATCGCAACAAGATGGCAAGCGCTATCGAAAACTTCTCCATTTCCGAAGGCCAAATTTTCACCGACTTCGACGCCTGCATGCAAACGGCAAAGCCGGACATCGCTATTCTCTGCGCGGCCACCGCTGAACATGCAAATTACACCGAGCGCTTGGCGGCTTACGGCGTTCATGTGCTTGTCGAGAAGCCTTTCGCAGCTTCGGTCGCTGATGCGAGGCGTATGATCGCAGCAATGAAGCCAACCGGCAAAATCCTGGCAATCAACTGGCCACTTGCCTGGGTTCAAAGCCATGTGACAGCCAAGCGCCTCATTGAGGAGGGCGTGATCGGCTCGTTGAAGGAAGTGCATTTCTATGACGGAAATCGCGGTCCACTCTATCACCTTGCCGATAAGGTCGAAGTCTCTCCGGAAGAGGTCGAGCAGCAGAAGCCTACGTCGTGGTGGTACAGTAAGGCTTCGGGCGGCGGCAGTCTGCTCGACTATCTGGGATATGGTGCAACACTCGGCACCTGGTATATGAATGGCAACGCACCCGTGGAAGTGACCTGTACGGTCGACGTTACTCCGGGCATCGAAGTCGATCAGCACTCGATCACCGTTTGCCGTTACGCGGTTGGGCTCTCCAAGATGGAAACGCGGTGGGGGACATTCACCGACCCGTGGACCATTCAACCCCAACCATCGTGCGGGTTTGTGTTTGTCGGTTCGGACGGAACCATTGCCAGCCTTGACTACGGAGATCACGTCACGCTGCAAACACGCGCGCAGCCGACACCAACCTCGGTGCCGGTGGATCCGTTGCCCGACCGACGTAGCAACGCTATCGAGTATGTCGCAGGCTGTATCAGGAGCGGCGCACCCATCACTGGTCCGCTCGATCCAGAGTTGTGTCTGATCGCGCAACGCATCGTCGACACTGCCGCCCAGTCGGTCCGCGAGAAGCGCACTTTGCCTTTGCTACCTTAAGCCACCCGCCGTAAGCCCCCGCGGGGCCCTTTCTCTCCCAATGAAACTGTTTCAATCTTAACCTTGAGCATGTAACAGCGCGAACATTCAGGTGGATATCGGATCTATCTATGACATTCACACCATTCTGGCACACCCAAATGGGCTGAGTGTCCCACGCCGAACCGGGCGCCGCTGCTTTTGCTCTCCGTTGCAGTCATGTAGTACCTCGAGAACCGCTTAGAGTTGTGAAGTGTTCGGCAGGATCGTGTGCCCAAGAGGGGATCAGAAGGCTCAGAGACGAATGAAGACTATGCCCCGACCCAGTCCTCCGAAATTCAGTGGAATGCATTTCCTTATGCGGACCGTGGCTGTAGGTTCTGTCGCGGCAGTTCGTTTAGACTAGGAACCACTGAACGATTGCTTGTTGGCGCTTGCTGTTGAGAAACTGCAAGGCTCATCTTTCAAGGACCACTATATGACAAATCCATTGACAAACGAGGAAATGCTCCAGGTGGCATTGGTAGTTGGCCTTGGAGCAATGGGCATGGGCATGGCCCTCTCGCTCAGGAAGGCTGGCTTCGATGTGATCGGTGTCGATATCTCCGCAGATGCCGTTTCTCGCTTCGTGCAGGCAGGCGGCCGCGCCGCTTCCAACGTCGCAGAAGCGGCAAAAGAAGCCGACATCGTCGTTTCGGTGGTCGTCAACGCGGCGCAGACGGAAAACGTCTTGTTTGGTGCGGGCGGCATAGCAGATGTTATGCGTCCTGGGACCGTATTCATCTCGTCCGCAACGATGGATCCCGCCGTGGCCGGCAAGCTCGCCTCGCAGCTCGAGACAAGAGCCGTTCACTATCTCGACGCACCGATTTCGGGGGGAGCGGCGCGCGCCGCGAGTGGCGAGCTGACGGTCATGGCCTCAGGGACAAAGGCTGCTTTCAGCGCCGCCCGGCGCGCCCTCGATGCGATGGCTGCCAAAGTCTATGAACTCGGTGATGCCGCTGGCGCCGGCGCCGCCTTCAAGATGATCAACCAGTTGCTCGCGGGCGTTCACATTGCCGCCGCCTGCGAGGCGATCTCGCTTGCCGCGAAACTGGGACTTGACCTCGACAAAGTATATGAGGTGATCACGGCGTCCGCCGGCAATTCGTGGATGTTTGAAAACCGCATCCCCCATGTGCTTGCCGGCGACTACACGCCGCTCAGCGCCATTGAGATTTTCGTCAAGGATCTCGGCATCATCCAGGATATGGCGCGGACTGAGCGCTATCCGGTTCCGCTCAGCGCGGCTGCATTGCAAATGTATCTTGCAGCCAGCGGCGCAGGCATGGGCCGGGACGATGATTCCTCGCTCGCTCGGCTCTACGCCCAACTTTCTGGTGTGGCGCTCCCCGAAAAGACCAAGTGAAGTATGCCAAGTTCGCCGCTAATCTGGCGGCAGTGTTGAACCCGGTGTCCTTTGTGGATCGCTCGCAGTAGCTCCTCCTTGCGGCCGCCCTGCGGCGCCGCCGGCTTCAACCAATGCAGGGCTTCAGCGTTCTGGGAACTGCGGTGACACCGGTGTGCGTCTCTCCACCACTGCCACTGCCGTCGTCATTGCCAAGTCGTCACCTACGCAGTAGCGACCGCGCTTCTTCGACCCCGAAAGCTGCCGGCTGCGTGCAGGTCGTGGCAATGTTAATAGTCCTACCCTCGTCGGCAGACCTTAGAATCGACGTCAAGACGTCAATCGTATGCAGCGAGCGGTCGAGCGAGCAACGATGATCGCGGCCGGTCTCGACGCCAACCATCATGTCCGCGAGGCCGGCGCCGCGATAGTTGGCCAGCGTACCCCAACTAAATTCGTAGTTCTCTGCAGTCAGCGGATGATCCCACCCGTCCACTTGCTTGAGATTATTGTCCGTGCCGGCGACTTCCACCTTACCTCCGAAATAATTTGAATCCGGTAGGAAAATTGCGCCATCGGTTCCATAGAGTTCCATGTTCTGATGACGGCTCGCCCAAACGTCCCAGCTTGCCATTAGTGACACCTGCGCGCCGGTGAAGAACTCCAGGATCGCATGCACATTCGTCATGACGCTGACCGGCACCTTTTCGCCATTGCGCGGGCCATTGCTGATGATGCGCTCGTCCTTGGCCCTGTTGGCAAAAGCGACGACACGCTTCACCGGACCGATTAGGTTCACTAGGTTCGTGACGTAATAGGGGCCCAAGTCGAGGATTGGACCACCGCCGGGCTGGAAGAAAAAGTCTGGGTTCGGGTGCCACATTTCCATTCCCGGCCCAAGTACGTGGGCGGTGCCGGACATGATTTTGCCGATTTTGCCGGCGTCGATCAGGCTGCGGGCGAGCTGATGCGCGCCACCGAGATAGGTATCCGGCGCAGAGCCGACACGCAGGTTTCTTGCTTTGGCGATTCTGCTCAAATCCGCGCCTTCCTCAACGGTGAGCACGAAAGGTTTTTCCGAATAGACATGCTTGCCGGCTTCCAGAGCACGCTTGGAGACGGGATAATGTGCTGCAGGGATTGTTAGGTTAAGAACCACCTCAACAGCGGGATTGGCGAGCAGCGCATCGATCTCCTGCGCTTCGACGCCGAATTGCTCGGCGCGTGCCTTAGCGGCCGCCATGTCGATGTCGCTGCAGGCCATGACCTTGAGATTCCTGTACAGCGGGACCAGCTTGAAATAGGCTTCAGAAATGTTTCCGCAGCCGACGATACCTACGCCATATTCCTTCGTCACGGTGTATCTCCTCAGAATGCGTTAATGGTCTTGATAGAGCGCGTGGCGAGGCGCACCAGATCGGATGGATTATCGTGCTCAACGATAAAATGTTTCGCTTTTGTGGCCTTGCAAGCAACGAACAGTGACTTCCAGTCGACGGTACCATAGCCGACATCGGCCCAGCCGCCTTCGTCGATATTTTCACCGGCCGGCGCGATGTCCTTGACATGCACAGAGGTGATGCGGTCCTTGTAAACCTCGATGAACTTCTTCGGGTCGGCGCCACCGCGGATGACCCAGGCGACATCGATCTCCCAGGAGAGGCTGGGTGCAGTCTCGAACATGCGGTCATGCGGCAAGGAGCCGTCCGGCAGTGCTTCGAATTCGAAGCCGTGATTGTGCCAGCCAAATTCAAGACCAGCATCCTTGAATGGCCTAGAGGCCTGTTCAAGCCGCACGCCAAAGGCATCCCATTGGCTCGCGTCCTTTGGCCAGTTGTCCGGTACGGGGGCCGGCGCAAAGATCGAACTTATGCCAAGCGTCTCGGCAATGGAGAGGATTCGTTGAGGCTCGTTCTCGAGCTGGATAATATCGAAATGGCTGGTGGCCATCTTCAGCCCATTTGCATCGAGATCGGCCCTCAGTTTGTTGACTGCGTCCCCATCCATCGAGCTGTAAAGGCCCCCAAAGCCTTCAACTTCTTTGTAGCCAAGCGAGCCGAGAAGCGCCAGCGTATCGCCGAGCGGTGGGAAATTGCGGGCACTGTAGAGCTGGAAAGAGACATTTGTCATCGGTCAGTTCCTTAAGTAAGGGCTTGACGTGCCCCGATTGAAAGCCTTGGCCCGCGAAGCGCGAGCGTGCTCTTCTCCGCCAGGCCACAAGGTTAAAGTTGGATGCGTTGACATTGACATTCTCGGTGCAGCGCCTGTGGGCTGAGCGACACTTGCACCGCTTCGCACGCTGCTCTCGCGTAACCTCTGGTGTCGGACGGTTCCCAACGCCATCTGCGACCCGGGGAGGGCAGGGCAGATGTGCCGTAGACGGCCAAAAGCACGGACGCCTACCAGCGAGGCTCAGGTGTGCGCGCTCAACCCAAGCATCCGACGGTTGGCAGCCGCATCCGTCCCAGCGTCGGCGAAGTCATCAAACGTTCGTTCGGTCACGCGGATGATGTAATTTTTGATAAGCTCTGCACCTTCTCGAGCACCGTCCTCGGGGTGCTTGAGTGCACACTCCCATTCGAGCACAGCCCATCCACCGAAGTCGTTGGCAGCCATTTTCGCAAAAATGGCTGGAAAATCTACTTGTCCGTCACCTATCGAGCGGAACCGACCAGCTCGATTGACCCATGATTGAAACCCACCGTAGATGCCTTGCCGGCCGCTCGGATTGAACTCGGCATCCTTGACATGGAACATCTTGATGCGATCGCGATAGATGTCGATGAAGTCGAGGTAGTCCAGTTGTTGAAGAACGAAGTGACTTGGATCAAAGAGCAGATTCGCGCGGGGGTGGTTGTTCACCCGCTCAAGGAACATTTCGTAGGTGACGCCATCGTGCAAATCTTCGCCGGCATGAAGTTCATAGCAAAGGTCGACGCCAGCTTCATCGAATGCATTGAGGATAGGAGTCCATCGGCGGGCCAGTTCGTCGAAAGCTTCTTCCACCAATCCGGCCGGGCGCTGAGGCCAGGGGTAAACGAATGGCCATGCCAACCCACCTGAAAAGGTAACGTGTGCGTTCAGTCCGAGGTTCTGAGATGCCTTGGCTGCCCGCAACATCGTCTGCACTGCCCACTCTTGACGCGCTTTCGGATTGCCGCGCAAGTGAGAAGGGGCAAAGCCATCAAACGCAGTGTCATAAGCCGGATGCACAGCGACAAGTTGACCTTGGAGATGGGTGGAAAGCTCGGTAATTTCGAGACCGTGGCTCTGGACGATTCCCTTGACCTCGTCAGCGTAGGTCTTTGAATCGGCGGCCTTCTCTAGGTCGATGAAGCTAGACACCCACGTCGGGATCTGTACACCCTTATATCCTAGGCTTGCCGCCCATTGGCAAATTCCATCCAGGGAATTGAAGGGGGCCACGTCGCCCGCGAACTGGGCGAGGAAAATTGCAGGCCCTTTGATAGTTTTCATGGTCGTGATCCAATGCGAGTTTGAAGTTGGATTTAGTGATGGTTCAAGAGTCGAGCGCTCGCGCGCGCCTAACGGATTCCCGCGCCACCAATTCCGTTGTGAGTTCCACAACCTTTGTCGTTTTTTCCCCGGACAACTGCGCGATCATCATGGACATCGCTTGTCTGCCGATTTCTCGACGAGGCTGCCGAATAGTGGTGAGTGGAGGGTCTACGGCGTCGGCCAAGATTATATCGTCGAAGCCAATAACGGAGATATCCTCCGGAACTTTCTGTCCCAGCCGACGCAGTTCGCTGATGGCTCCGATGGCCATCTGGTCACTGGCGGCAAAGATTGCTGAAAACTCGGCGCCGGCCTCCCTCAACCGGCGCACCGCTGAGCGACCTGCCTCGATGCTGTAGTCTCCGGGCACGACGAGTTTATCATTATAAGAAATGCCAGCCTCGCGCAGACCCATCCGGTAGCCTTCAAGCCTTTCAAGGGCCAGTTGCTCAGGCAAAGGCCCTGCCAGGTGCACGATACGACGGTGACCTTCGTCAACCAGATAGGCGATCGCCTGCCGTGACGCTTGGGCATTGTCCACTTTGACAGTGGGGAGATCGAGTCCGGGGAAGGCCTCCGAAGCAATGACAAGGGGCGGCAATTGATCAATTTTTTCGGTCAGCTCAGCGGGAAAATGACCTACCATGAGAATGAGCCCGTCCGCCTGCTTCTGCCGAACCATCTCAATATGTTGTTGGACCTGTGCTTCGTCGTCTCGTGCATCGCTGAGAAGGACTCTGTAGCCAGCCTCGCGTGCTACTCCATCGATCCCTTTGTAGATCTCAAGGTAAAACGGATTGCCGATGTCACGCACGAGCACAATCACGGTTTTGGTCGATTGTTGGCGAAAAGTTCGGGCTTGCGCATTCGACACGAAATTCGTTTGCCGAACCGCAGCCAAGACTTTCTCTCTGGTCTCGGCTTTTACCAACTCGGGATGCTGCAGTGCGCGCGATACGGTCGCGATAGAAACCCCGGCGATCGCGGCTACTTGTCTAATGTTGGCACTGCCGGGATCCGTCATCTGAAAACCTAACTTAAATCTCGCCCGCCGGTCGACTTGCGTAGCGGGCACATGGCGTTCAACTACTCTGCACGTGATGTAACCGGTTACATCATAAAGGTCAAGATGTAAGTGATATGCCTATTTAGAGAGAAAATCACTGCCTATCTGTGATATGTCGATATGAAACAGTTACATATCGTCAGCAAAGTTGGAATCGTTTATTCGGTTCGCGTCGTTTGAGAGGTAGGGGCGCGGCGCTACGTGCGGCACAATCGAGCGATATTGTCTAGGGCATGTTGCCCATGACCGAATTTCACGGAGTAGCCGCTCATCGATCGCCGTGCTAACCGACGAACGAGTCCAACCGTTCGAGGAAACCCCTGTCCTTCCAGCTCTCGTATAGAAGCACGGCGGGCATGTACCACGCACCGCCGATATTTGGCACCCACGGGGGAGGGCGCTACTTTCCCGACGACCTAAGTTTAGCCGCTCCTATTGTTGGAGCGGATGGCATCTCCCTAGGGGCGGTGAAGTTTCCGTTCCGGCTAGCATATGGAAGCTTGACGACGCACTCGCAACAATCGTCCCGCAATCTAAGAGAACGGCGTATGCGATATCCTCAACGCTCGGTTCCGCAAGCCCGGCTTTGCAATCTGTCAACTTCTACGGAACTGAGGGTCGGTTTGCCCAATCGATTGGGACATCGACGCGCCCCTTTACGCGAACGTACACGACTAGTGTCTATATGCTGGTTTTCTTCGCCTTCGGTTGGCATCAGGGCGTATGTACAGTTCGCCGAGCCGCAGTGCATTCGATCACGGAGTAGCGCTAACGGCGCAGGTACGCGAGCACCATATCTACCGCTTGCTCGCGTTGGTCTGCAATATGTTTCGAACTCTGAAAATCCTCGTCCAGGACAATCGATAGTGTATGTGTGTTCGAAAAATAGAAGTACCCCAGCGCCGAAATCGAGACATACAGATGCTTTAAATCGATATTTTCTCTAAACAGTCCCTTTTGTTGTCCAATTTTAATCACGCTGCTGAGCTTTTCGAGAAGGGGTGTGTACAGCAGCTTGATACTGAGTGCTTGCTTCAAAAAACGTGCATTCTGTACGTTCTCGTGAGTCATCATTCTTACAATCTGCGGGTTATTGGCAAATGTATTGAAAGTCGACTCGACAAGCTTTCGCATGGAGTTGACGGGATCGTTCTCATCGAGATCAAGCTCGTGTTGCGATGCGCGAAGTCGTTCATAGGTATGAGAAAGACTTGCTATGTACAACTCATCCTTGCTTGTGAAGTATTTGTAGATGAGACTTTTGTTGGTCTGAGATTGCTCAGCAATCGCGTCAATGCGCGCGCCGTCAAATCCGCGCTCGGTAAACTCGTCGATAGCGCACTCAATTATGTGCTGTTGCGTCCGGCGCGGATCGCGAATTCTCTTCTTCTTGGTTCCAACCTCGTCCTCGACACGCATTCCCCGATCCAATCAACATTGTGAATGCCCCGTGAGCAGGGGCCTCAAAGCAAACAATTAATCCGAAACCACGCCGCCACGCAAATCGATAGATTCTGCGCGGGGTTGGCACCGGTGCGACAGTTAAGTTTCTGATATTCCAACTTAAACGAACTGACTTCTTGTCCTCCACAAAAATTCTGTTGACTCCTTCCGAGAAAGCGACTAGCTCTCTCCTTAATAAACTAAATAGTTCTATAACGAACAAAAAGGGGTGCGTCAATGAACCTGGGTGGGAACACGTTCGAGATCCGCTGACACGCGTCGGCCCGCTCGCACTAACCAAGTACTCAGCACTCACAAACTGCCCAACAGACGGCTCACGCCGGCTGGCGGGAGAACTCGACCTAAAAGGCGCTGATGCGCAGGAGGCATACGATGGACAACGCACGTATTGGCGTTGATATTGGCGGGACTTTCACCGACTTGGTGCTCTTTGGCGACGCTGGCGAGACCTTCTTTACCAAGGTTCCCTCTACGCCCGCCAAGCCGGAACAGGCAGTCCTGACTGGTATTCGCCAGATTACGGCGACGGCTGGACTGGACGTCAGCAAGGTGGCTGAGGTCGTTCACGGAACAACGGTCGGCTCCAACACGCTCCTTCAAAAGGTCGGCGCCAAGACTGGCCTCATCACGACTAAGGGTTTCCGCGACGTCTTAGAAATTGGCCGCGTCCGCACGCCGACTATGTTCGACCTTAGCTGGGAAAAGGCCGTGCCGCTGATTGCGCGTCGTTACCGCCTGGAAGTCGACGAGCGTTCGACCGCCGATGGTCGCGTCCTCAAGCCGCTCAACGAACAGGAAGTCATCGACATCGGCCGCTTCTTTGAAAGCGAGGGCGTTGAATCCGTCGCTATCTGCTTCCTGAACTCCTACCGCAATCCGGAAAACGAGACGCGCGCGCTAGAAGTGATGAGCAAGCACTTCCCAAACATGTGGGTCACCGCTTCCGTTTCGGTTTTGCCGGAAATCCGCGAATACGAGCGCACCTCTACGACAGCCGTGAACGCCTATGTCCTACCCTCGCTGCGCGCCTACTTCGAACGCCTCGAAAATGGCTTGCGGGAAATCGGCGTCTCGGCGCCGCTTCTGATCAGCAACTCCAACGGCGGCCTTTCGAGCGCAAAAATGGCGCAAGAAAAGCCGGTCTTCTTCATATCCTCGGGCCGCTCCGCCGGTGTGGTTGGCGCTGGCCGCCTCGGCGAAGCCATGCGTGAGAAGGATCTCGTGGTCTTCGACATGGGCGGCACAACCGCCTCCGCCTCGCTAATCCACAAGGGCGAACTGTCGCGTGCCAACGAATACGAGTTCCGTGCCGGTATTTCGACGCCGAGCCGCTTCATCAAGGCCGGTGGCTATCTGATGCGCGTGCCGACCGTCGACGTTGCCGAAGTCGGCAGCGGTGCGGGCTCCATTGCCAGCATCGACGAAGGCGGCCTCATGCATGTCGGCCCGCTGTCGGCCGGCGCCGATCCAGGGCCGGTCTGCTACGGCATCGGCGGCCAGTCGCCGACCGTAACGGACGCCAACGTCGTCCTCGGTTTTCTGCCTTCGGCGCTTGCCGGCGGCAGCATGAAGCTTGACGTTGAAGGTGCCCGCGCGGCCATAAAGCGCGACCTCGCCGACAGGCTGGGCCTGTCGATTGAAGACGCCGCCTTCGGCATCCGTGAAGTGGTCAACATCAACATGGCCCGCACGATCAAGGCCGTCACGGTAGAACGCGGCGTTGATCCCCGCGACTTCGCGATCCTGGCCTTCGGCGGATCTGGCCCGGTGCACGCCTGCGACCTCGCCCGCACGCTCAACATCTCACGCGTTATTTTTCCGAAATCTCCTGGCGTCTTCACGGCGACGGGTATGCTGGCCGCCAAGGTGGAACGCTATTTCCTGCGCAGCCTGAACGGCATGCTGGACCAGCTGCCGATCGACCAGGTCAACAGCCTGCTTAAGGATATGCGTGCGGAGGCCATCGCCTCGCTGGCGGAAGAAGGTTACTCGGCCGACCAGGTCGAATGCGGTTTCGAAGCGGACCTCCGGTTTAAAGGCCAGGACTTCGAACTACCGATCGCCCTGCCGGAGACGGTCTCCGAGGGCGACCGCGTGTCGCTTCGCGCCGCCTTCCGCGATGCCTATAAGGGCATCTACGGCTATGCCTCAGACGACACCGTAGAAATCGTAAATATCCGCCTCAACGCCAGCGGCAATACCGGCAACCGGCTGAGCTTTGTACCCCATGCGCCGGAAAGGACCGATGCCGCTCCTGAAACCCGCAAGATCTATTTCTCGCGCACCGAGGGCTGGGTGGACACGCCGATCTACCAGCGCAGCACCTTTCAGGGCGGCGTGCAAGGACCGCTGATCATCCAAAGCCCTGACACCACGATCGTCATTCCGCCGCGCGCGACCGCTGATCTCGATGCCTTCGGCAACGTCGTCGCGACCCTTGCTTGAGTCTTTCGGAAGGAATAGCTTCATGGCTCAGAAACACAACGATCCCATCACCTTCGCAGTCATCAAGAACGCGCTCGACACCATAGTGGATGACATGGCGTTCGCCGTGATGCGAACCGCCCGCTCGCCAATCGTGCGCGACGTGCTCGATTACTCCGTCACGCTGTGCGACAAGCAAGGGCGCATCCTGTCTCAGGCAAAGACAGTCGCTCTGCACCTCGGCGCAGTTCCTGACGCGATGGAAGTGATCATGGCGCGCTACGCCAACGATCTCGCGCCGGGCGACGTCATTATCTTCAATGACCCTTATGAAGGGGGCATGCATCTTCCGGACATCTTCATGATCCGGCCGATCTTCCATGCCGACTCGCTGCAGGGCTTTTCAGTCGTCATCGCTCACCATTGCGACGTCGGCGGCCGCGTACCGGGCTCGAATGCCGCGGACTCGACCGAGATTTACCAGGAGGGCCTGCGCATCGCGCCGATGAAGCTCTACGAAAAGGGCGTCCTCAATGAAACTCTGATGCGCATCATTACCAAGAACGTGCGCCTGCCCGAACTGGTCCTCGGCGACCTGGAAGCACAGTTCGCCACCTGCAATCTTGGTGAACGTGAATTGCTTCGCCTGATCGACCGCTATGGTGCCGAAGAGCTCGACAGCTATTTCGACGATCTTATCGACTACGGTGAGCAACTCACCCGCGCGGCAATTCGCTCTTGGCCGGATGGCGACTATGACTTCGAAGACTTCATCGACGGCGACGGCTTCTCCACGGATGCCATTCCGATCAAGGTTAAGCTGACCGTCGAGGGCGACCACCTCTATGTCGATTTCGCCGGCTCCTCGCCGCAGGTTAAGGGCGCCATCAACTCAACGCTCTCTTTTGTCAAGTCCGCCACATACCTTTCCGTTCGCTGCGCGCTCGATGCGGAGGTGCCGAATAATGCCGGTGTGTATCGCGCCATCACGATATCCGCTCCGGAAGGCTCGATCCTCAATCCGCAGATGCCGGCGCCGGTTGCTGCGCGTGCTCTGACCGGCTACCGCGTCGTCGATACCGTTCTAGGTGCACTCGCCCAGATTGCTCCACGCAAGGTCATGGCCGCGGGCGAGGGCGGCAACACGGTTCTGGCCTTCGGCGGCTGGGACAAGCAGACACGCGAACCTTTCGTTCTGGTTGATATGATCAACGGCGCCTGGGGCGGCCGGTGGAACAAGGACGGTGTTGAGGGCGTCACTAACCCCTCGCAGAACATGTCGAACCTGCCGGTGGAAACGCTGGAAGTCCGCTACCCGCTTATGATGGACGAATACAGCCTGCGGCCAGACTCCTGCGGGGCCGGCGAGTATCGTGGGGGCCTCGGGCTCATACGTACCTACCGTCTGCTTGCCGAGGAAGCCGTCCTGCAGATTCGTGCGGACCGGCACGATCATGCGCCCTACGGTCTGTTCGGCGGCAAGCCTGCAGCACCCTGCGTCAATATCCTTGATCCGGAAGGCGAAAACGTTCGCCTACCCGCGAAAATCACCCGCACCATCGGCCGCAATGTCGTGGTCCGCCATGAGCAGGCAGGTGGAGGTGGATACGGTGATCCTCTCAAACGCTCTCTTGAACTGATTGCCGATGACCTCTCCAACGGCAAGATCAGTCCCGCCTATGCCCGCGACCACCACGGCGTCGTCTTTGAGGCAGATGGTTTCACCATAAATGTAGCTGCGACCGGCGCACGACGCGCACAGGAGGCTTTCGCGTGACTCAGTACGATCTTACCCGCTTTGCGATCAATCAGATCACAACCCCCAAATGGTCCATGCCCCAAGCGATAGAAGGTTATTCGCGTCATGGAATTAAGGGCATCGCAGTGTGGCGGAATTTTCTTGACGATTACGGCGTTGAGGAAACCGCGAAGCACCTGCGCGATGCACAGATGTGGGTTGCTTCGCTCTGCACGAGTGCATGGGTTAGTGAAACGGATCCGGCCGAGTACCGTGCCAAGATTATTGAGAACCGCCGGATCATCGATCAGGCAGCGGCCATTGGCGCGCCCTGCGTCGTCATGGTGGTGGGTGGCGTTCCCAAAGGCGACAAGGACTTGCCCGGCCAGCGCAGGCGCATTCATGACGCTTTGGCGGAACTTGCACCCTATGCGGCGGCATCAGGGGTGAAGCTTGGACTGGAGCCGCTGCATCCGATGTATTGCGGCGATCGCAGCGCGCTCAACCTCATCACGGACGCCAATGATCTCATCGAAGAATTAGGCGATGAGGCGACCAGCTTGGTTGCGGACGTGTATCATTGCTGGTGGGACCCCGCCTTCGAGCGAGAGCTTCGGCGCGCTGGGAAGGACCGCATCCAGACATTCCACTATTGCGACTGGCTGGTCCCGACGCGGAACCTGCGCGATCGCGGGATGGTGGGCGATGGGGTGATCGACTTTGCCACCATTCGTGGCTGGCTCGACGACATCGGTTACGACGGCCCGTTTGAACTGGAACTCTTTTCCGAGTTGGACTGGTGGGAACGCGATCCCGAAGAGACTGTACGTATTGCCATCGAGCGTTGCGGTCCATTCGTGGGCCCGCGCAAATAATGCGGCACTCGTGATCGGTGGTTGCGAGTAGTTGTATCATGGCAGGCCGGTGTTTAGACAGATTTATGCTCTGAGTATCCGCATTCCAGTGCTTACATCGGCCCACAACGCTTCTCGGGCCAATCGAGTCTTAATCGCCTGAAAAATCAGGCTTCGCTTCAGGAGGTCCTGATGACAGAACAAAGCTTCATTTCGGTACGCAACCTCAAGAAAAGCTATGCTTGTGGGCAGATCAAGGTACTAAACGACCTCAATCTGGACATGAAGAAGACCGACCGACTTTTGGTTATTGGGCCTAGCGGCGGAGGGAAAAGCACACTCCTCCGCTGCGTCATGGGGCTTGAGGATGTCCAAGGTGGCGAGATCAGAATCGACGGCAAAAGCTACATTGTCGGCGACCAGAAAAAGACGATCATCAACGCCGAAATGCAAAAGCAGATTGGAATGGTGTTCCAGAGTTATACGCTCTTTCCTCACCTTACCGTGCTTGGCAATCTCACTCTGGCGCCGATACGGTCACGCGGCGTCAAACGTGACGAGGCAGAGGGCCGCGCCCTCGAACTACTGAATCGGTTTGGGCTCAAGGCGAAGGCGAAGGCTTATCCAGCCGCACTCTCCGGCGGACAGAAACAGCGTGTCGCGATCGCGAGGGCTTTGATGCTCGATCCGAAATTGATGTTGTTCGATGAAGTGACGTCGGCACTGGATCCCGAACTCGTGAACGAAGTCATCAGCATGGTGACCGAGCTCGCAGACGGCGGCATGCCCATGATGATCGTCACACACGATATGTGGTTCGCAAAGAAGATCGCAACTCGGGTTGTCTTCTGCGACGGCGGTATCGTGGCCGATGACGCGACGCCCGAGGAGTTCTTTCATGCGCCGAAAACCGCCAGGGCGCGTGATTTCATTCACAACGTGCTGCATGCAGATCGCTGAGATGGGCCCATTGCCATGCAAAACATCGATTTCTTTTTCGTTCTCAATGCCTGGCCCGCGCTTCTCGAGGGGTTGAAAATCACCCTCCAGCTCACGGTTTGGGCAAACATTATCGGGCTAGCCGCTGGATTTCCTCTCGCTCTGCTATCCAACTCCCGGATCGCCCCGGTCAGGTGGATAGCAAGGTTCTACATTGATCTGTTTCGATGCACGCCGGTGCTCGTTCAGGTCGTGTGGTTCTTCTTCTGTATTCCGATGATCTTCGATGTGTTCTGGTCGCCTATTTTCATGGGCGTCTTGATCCTTGGTATGAATCAAACGGCGTTCAACGGTGAAGCATTTCGGGCCGCAATCCAATCCATTCCCGCTGCCCAGCGGGATGCCGGTGTCGCGCTTGGTCTCGGCCGATGGAACTACGTCCGGTACGTCGTACTGCCACAGGCGTTAAGAACCGCAACCCCGGTCTTGATCACCAATGCCATCGGCAT
Organism: Ensifer sp. B1-9; assembly: GCF_050474445.1. NCBI lineage: Bacteria > Pseudomonadati > Pseudomonadota > Alphaproteobacteria > Hyphomicrobiales > Rhizobiaceae > Ensifer > Ensifer sp. B1-9. Next base: position 129,115 of record NZ_JBCHVG010000014.1, on the reverse strand, counting down.
TTTTCAACAAAGCTCTCTGGTCGCACTCGTTGGCGTTGCCGACCTCATGTACCAGGGAAAGCTGCTTTCTACCCAGACATACCGCCCGATCGAGACGTTCACCTTTCTCGCGGCCTTCTATCTGGTTGTCGCTATCCCCTTTGGTCGTCTAGCCGCCTTTTTTGAGCACCGGCTAGAACGTATGAACAAGGTGTAACATCATGCAAGGTCTAGATTTCTCGATTGTGCTGAAGTACAGCGACGCCTTGCTGAAGGGTTTAATCCTGACGCTCGAACTCACGATCGTGTGTGGCTTGGCGAGCGTATTGTTCGGATTCCTAATTGGCATTGGACGACAATCCAAAGCTTGGCCGATCCGGTGGTTTTGCTCCCTCTATGTCGAGGTGCTTCGTGGTACTCCGGTGCTGATCACCTTGTTTTGGGTATTCTTTTGTTTCCCGATAATCTTCGATGTCGAGTTCGGCCCGGTCACGTCATCCGTCATTGCCCTGACGCTCTATACTTCGGCGATTACGAGCGAGTCTTTTCGATCTGCTCTGGGATCGATTGGGCAAGATCAGCACGATGCATGTCAGGCACTTGGTTTGAGCCCGTTTACAAAGATGGTGTATGTGGTCGCGCCACAGACAATAGTTCGGGCAATACCAAACCTGATGTCGAACCTGGTGAGCCTCTTCAAGGAGAGCGCGCTAGTCTCGGCTGTCGGCGTTGTGGAACTCATGTACACCGCTCAAAACATCTCGAACGTGACGGCCAGGCCCGTTGAAGTCCTGACAACCGCTGCTCTCGTCTACTTCGTCATCGGTTGGTCACTTACTCGCCTTGTCAACGCTGCTGAACGTCGCCTGCTGGTCAAAATGGCCGTTTGAGGCAGTCGAAGTATGTGATTTCCGTGCGCCGAGATCACACTGCGCCGCAGGTGCAATTGACTGGGACGGCATGAAGCAAAATGTTTGAAGATTTCAATGGAGGTAAGTCAATGGCAAGTGCACAAAACACGTCCCAGCTTGCGGTCGTAACCGGTGGTGCGAGCGGGATTGGCGAAGCTAGCGTGCGGAGCTTCGCGGCAGCTGGTTGGCGAGTTGTTATCGCCGACATCAACGATGAGCGGGGAAACGCAATTGCCGCTGAACTAGGGGCAGCCGCGAAGACGGTCAGCTATCTTCATCTCGATGTATCTGACGAGCAGGCCGTGACGCAATTCAAGGATAAGGTATATGCAGAGCATGGGCCCGTTTCCGCACTCGTGAACTCCGGCGGGATCCTGCAAAACGCTACTCGCGTGACGAAAATGCCAATCGAAGATTTCGATCGGATCATCGACGTTAACCTGCGCGGGACCCTCCTGACGGCGCGCGCCTTCGGTGAACAGATGGCCCAATCCGGCGGTGGAGCCATCGTAAACCTGTGCTCGCTCACTACTTTTCAGCCTTGGCCACAGCCGGCATACGCGATGAGTAAGTCGGCGCTGAAGATGCTTACCGAGATCATGGCCGCCGAACTTGGCCCACAGGGCGTGCGTGTAAATGCGGTAGCGCCCGGATATACGATGACGACTGCGATGAAGCAGCGCATCGAACGAGGCGAACGCGATCCCTCTGCCGTCATTGCCAAGTCGGCATTGCGTCGGTTCGTGGAGCCAAAAGAGGTTGCCGATGCAATCTTCTTCCTGTGCTCGCCATCCGCATCCGCCATTACCGGTGTCACTCTGCCGATCGACGCTGGTTGGCTGGTCTATACGGCCTACAGCAGCGCGGCTGCGCGGCCTGACTGATTGGACATGCCGGCGTGTGACCCGCCGCTGGCATGCAACTTCTCCTGCATATGACCTATGATTTGGGTCAGCAATGTAGGAAACATTTGCACGGAATCGGCATTGGCTATTGTCGACAATGATTATTGGTGCAAAGATCATGGTTGCCTTGGGCGGGGTTCCAATAAAGGCAACCCTTAGAACAAGAAAACCAAAGGGAGCCGCCTGAGAAACGGGAACTGACAAGATGCATACGCAACGCAATCCATCGACGTAACAGCAGCACATCAATTGGGAGAATTCGAAATGAAACTTGCAAATTTGATCACAGGGCTGATGCTCGGAGCGACGATTCTCGCCGGTGCAAGTCAAGCTCTTGCACAGTCCACTGAAGGTTATTGGCAGGAGATCCAGAAGCGGGGAGTGCTCAGGTGCGGCGCCGCAGTTGCCCCTCCGCACGTCATCCGCGATCCTCAGAGTGGCGAGTACAGTGGTACATTCGTGGACCTCTGCAAGAAGTTCGCCGAAGACGCGCTTGGCGTGAAGGCCGAGCTGGTTGACACGACATGGGACAACATCGTCGCCGGCCTGCAAGCCAATCGCTGGGACCTGTCGCTTGCTCTGAACCAGAACCCCAAGCGGGCTATGGCGATCGCCTTCAGTCAGCCCGTCGTTCAGTACGAAGTTTCCGGCGTCTACGACAAGGCAAATCCCAAGTTCTCCACGGCGCCGAAGTCCATCGCCGACCTCGACGTTGCCGGAGTAAATATCATTATCATGTCGGGCACGGCAATCGACGGAACGCTGACGCGCCAGATCAAGAATGCAACGATCCTTCGTCTGCCTGATATCGACGCGACTCGTCTGGCCCTTTCCTCCAAGCGAGGCGACATTCTCGTCGACGACAGCGACAGCAATGCGCTCTTTTCCGCGACTGCCAAGGACCGGTGGGTAACGCTCAATCCAGAGCCGGCCATTTCGAAGCAGGGCATCGCATTCGGCCTGCGGCGTGATGCATCCTACTCGGATATCCAATCGCTCAACTTCTTCATCCAGGAGCAGACGGCGATCGGCGAAGTGGACCGCATTGCGCGCGGATACATCGACAAGCTTGCGAGCGAAATCAAGCAGTAGCATATCTCGCGAGGCGCTGCGATTGGGCAGCGCCTCGTTTATACTGATCGGATCAACGGCGAAGGCAAACTCCTGGCTCTCAAAAATGGCGGGGAGGGCTGCTTCGAATGGAGAATGTGATGACCGCCGATAAGAAGCCTCTCCGAAGCGAGGCATGGTTCAAGCGTATCGACAATACCGGGTATGAGCACCGCACCCACCTCAAAGCCCGCGGGGCGCTACCGGACATGTTCGAAGGCAAGCCTGTGATCGGCATCGCCAATTCGGCATCCGACCTGGTCCCTTGCAATGCGCATCTCACAGAATTGGCGGAATGGGTTGCTCGCGGCGTCCTTGAAGCTGGCGGGTTTCCGCTCGTCTTCTCCACGATGTCAATCGGCGACTCCATCATGCGTCCCAGCGGGATGCTCTTCCGCAACATGATGAGCATGGAGTTGGAGGCGACATTGCGCGCAAACCCGCTCGACGGAGTAGTGCTGCTCACGGGATGCGATAACACCGCGCCTGCCTATATGATGGGAGCAGCAAGCGTCGATCTTCCGACCCTCGTCGTCCATGGTGGAACCATGCTCAGCGGTCGGGTTGGGATGCGACCGGTCGGCTCGGGTTCCGACATTTTCCGTATGCACGGCGAATACAAGGCCGGCCGTATGACGAAGGACGCTTTCCTTGCGTCGGAATACGGGATGTCTCGCAGTAACGGCGCCTGTAACACGATGGGGACGGCGACGACGATGGGCTGTATGGCAGAGGCTCTCGGCCTCAGCCTCACGGGTTCTGCCGCTATCCCCGCCATCGATGGGCGTAGAAAGGGCTCCGCCCAATTGTCCGGACGGCGCATTGTCGAGATGGTCAGGGAGGATCTTGCCTTCTCGAAGATCGTGGATCGATCGGCACTTGAGAATGCAATTCGTGTTAATGCTGCGCTCGGCGGCAGCACGAACGCTATTATTCATTTGCTGGCGTTGGCAGGGCGACTGGAAATCGAACTAACCCTTGCCGACTTCGAGGCGAATAGCCGATCAATCCCGCTCCTTGCCAACATCCTTCCGAATGGCAAATATCTGGCTGAGGAATTCTTCTCCGCAGGTGGATTACCCGCTGTGATGGCGTCGCTTGGTGAGAGGCTTCACCTGGATGCCAAGACCGCGGGCGGAAAGACGCTTAGGGAGGAGCTCGCCGGCGTCGAGAGTCTGGACGAAGACGTCATCGCGCCGTTTGACAAGCCGATTAAGCCGCAAAATGCTCTGCGCATCATTCGGGGCAATATTGCGCCTAACGGCGCTGTGATGAAGCCATCTGCTGCCAGCCCGCATCTGATGAAACACACGGGACGGGCCGTCGTTTTCGAATCCGTGGAAGATCTTGACAAACGGATCGACGATCCGGCTCTCAATATCGACGAGACGTGCGTGCTCGTTCTGAAGGGCATCGGCCCCAAAGGCTATCCGGGCATGCCTGAACTCGGAAATATCCGCTTGCCCAAGCATATCCTCGAAAAGGGCGTCACCGATATGGTCAGAATCTCAGATGGCCGCATGAGTGGCACTGCTTACGGAACAGTGGTTCTTCACGTTGCTCCGGAGTCCTCAATCGGTGGCCCCCTAGCTTTGATCCAAGACGGTGATCTTATCTCTCTGGACGTCGAAGAGGGAACGTTGTCGGTTAATCTAACTGATGAGGAACTCGAACAAAGGCGATCGGAAGCATCTTTCGCACCCATCAGCCACAAGCGAGGGTACGAGCGGCTCTTTGTTGAGCATGTATTGCAGGCTGACAAGGGTCTTGATTTTGACTTCTTGGTTGGGCGAAGCGGGAACGAGGCTCCAACGCGGCGACCTTTCTAGTTTTCAGCTACTTCCGGTTTTCAACCGGACCGCCTTCTTCATCGAAGAAAATAATATTCCCAGGGTTGCGCCTGGGAATAGGATGTTGCGTTTTTTGACAGCGGATGCGGCGGCAGGCCAAGACACCTCTAGAATTGGGCCTTGCTACGCAGAGCCCTGCAATCAAGCTTGGGCTACAAGAAGATTGCTCAATCGCTGGAAGCGCCAGGGTTCGGTAATGAACCAGTGAGCTTCTGGCCTTCGGTGATATTGTGTTGTTCCGCTAACGTACCGGCAAGATCTGCATTTCGCTCGCGAATTGCGTTCCAGATGGGTTCGTGCTGGGCGATGATCTCGGCAGGATCTTCAATCAGGAGATTGCTTGAACGAATGAACACGCGGATTTGCTGCTCAATCAGCTTATACTGTTGTTTCAGCCGGCTATGAACGGAGGCATCAATAATCGATTTGTGAAAGCCGAAATCGGCTTCAGCTATCCTTTCCGAGCTGTCGCCGACCGAATCCTTCAGGTGTTCGAATGCGTCCCCGATTCGCGACATCGATTCCATATCTGCACTTGTGGCAGCAAATTGGGCTGCTAGACGCTCGATAGCCCCTCGAAGGGTGTAAAGCTCCCAGACGTCCTGATGGGTAAGCTCCACTACCGTCCAACCGGTGTAGGGAACCAGGCTGACGAGACCTTCCTTGCCGAGTTGATGCAATGCCGTCCGGACAGTGGCACGCGACAGGCCCATGCCCTCGGAAAGTTGGACCTCTGTCAGGCGCGATCCCGGTGGGATAGACCCATCCACGATCTGCGACCTCAAGGCGCCGAGTGCTCGGACTTCCGCAGGCATCTTTTCGATTTTCGGTAGCTTCATTTGGGTCATCGCCGGTCCACAGAGACTTGAGATTTATCGTTCCCAAAAGGGGCGAACAAGAGAACCTTATCGAATTTTTTCGCGAAAGGCTATTGTCGACAATAGCCTTTGGGCATATAAGTTCATTCGCTGATGAGATTGGTCCCTTCGAGGGATGCTTGCTCAACCCTCACGGTTCATTCCAAGTCTAAGGAGCCCTCTGAATGTTCAAGGCGAACAAGATTCGAAACGCTGACGAGATCGTCGCTCACGGGGACACGGACTCACGTCAGATCGTCCTTGAAATCGCAGACCGGACCCTTGAACGGCTCGATAGCTACAAGCGCATCCGCAGCATCATGCGACTCGAGGGCGATATCCTCCGCATCGGCACGAAGTCCTGGGACCTGTCGAAGAAGCGAAACGTCTATCTCTTCGGCGCGGGCAAGGCCTGCAACCATATGGCCATGGCGGTGGATCACGTCCTTGGCGACCGCCTCACGCGAGGCATAGCCATTGTCAAGGTTCACGAGGAAACTGACCGTTTCAACAAGACCGAGGTTTATGTTGGCGGCCATCCTCTGCCGAACGAGGCAGGCTTCCGCGCCTCGAAGAAGATGATCGAGATCATCGACCAGGCCGGGCCGGACGACCTGTTTATTGGAGTCATCAGCGGCGGCAGTTCCGCTTTGATGTCCTGCCCGATCGACGGCATTTCACTGCAGGACGAGATCGACACGACCGACGTCCTGCTGAAATCCGGCGCCGGAATCTACGAAATCAACGCGGTGCGCCGGCATATATCCGCGCTGAACGGGGGTATGCTGGCTAAGCGCATTCAGGACATAGGGGCGGAACTGATCGGCTTTGGCATAAGCGACGCCGTCGGGTCGCCAGCGACCAACGACATCGCGGTCCCCTATGCCGCCTACAAAAGCACGCCCATTGGGCCCGACGCAACGACGCTAGACGACGCGCGCGCCACCATCATCAATTATAACGTCCTCGATCGCCTGCCAAAGAGCGTAGTCGACTACCTGATGAATGCAGGGCCGGACAAGGAAACGCCCAAGGCCTTTCCGAACAACACCTATTTCCTGCTGAACACCCTTCCGGATTCATGCATCTACGCCAAGGAAATCTGTGAGGAAATGGGCATGCCGGCCATCATTGTCTCCTCCTTCCTGGAAGGGGAGAGCAAGGACGCAGGCACCTTCTTCGCCTCGATGGCGCGGGAGATTCAGACCTACGGCAACCCGGTTAAGGCGCCCTGCGTACTGCTCAGTTCCGGCGAGGTTACGACCCAGATCCTCGACAATAGCATTATTCGGGGGCACGGCGGACCGGGCCAGGAGATGACGGTCAGCTTCGCGATCACGGCCGCGAAGACCAAGGGCGCTTGCCTCTTGTCGATCGACAGCGAAGGCACCGACGGGACGGCTAAGGTTGCCGGTGGCATCACCGATTCTGTCAGCATGAAGTCCGCTGCGGCGAAGGGAATCAATCTCTACCAGACGCTGCGCGAGCACAGTTGCTTTGAGGCGCTCGACGCCATCGGCTCCGCCGTCTTCACCGGCAACACCGGCACCAACCTGTGCGACCTCAACATTCTCTACGTACCAGCCCTGAAGGAGGGCCAGTAACATGGACGACAGGATTGTCTCGGTCTTCGCCCAGCAGATCATCGACTGCAAATGCCGCCCAGCGGTGGAGGTGGAAATCCGTACGAAAAGCGGAGCTGTCGGCCGCGGCGCAGCGCCCACCGGCACGTCAGTTGGAATGCATGAGGCTTTCGTGCTTCGAGACGGCGACAACTCGAGCTACGGCGGCCTCAGCGTCCACAAGGCGGTAAAGACGGTCGAGAAGGTCATCGGCCCGTCGCTGATCGGCATGAATGTCTTCGATCAGCGCGCTATAGACGAGAAGATGATCGCGATCGACGGTACCCCGGACAAGCGTAACCTCGGGGGCAATACCATCTACTCGACCTCTATCGCCGCGTTCCGTGCCGCGGCCGATGCACGCCGCGTTCCGCTCTACAACCACATCGCTGGTGGCGAGATCAAGACCGTCCCAGTCCCCTGCTTCAACGTCATCAACGGCGGAAAATATGATGGCTTCGTCCAGTCGTTCAACGAGTTCCTGATCGTTCCCTACGGAACCGACAGCGTCGACGTCTCCATCGAGATGGCGGTCACGGTGTTCCAGAAGCTCGCCGATGTCCTTACGAAGCATCTCGGCCACGAGCCGCAGGTCGCCAGTTCCTACGGTTACGCAGCGCCCTCCGACGATCCGGAAGTGCTTCTCGATCTAATGCAGAAAGCTATCGACGCTTGCGGCTACACCGGACGCATTGCCTTCGCGCTCGATTGCGCATCGAGCGAGTTCTACGATGCCGAAAGCCGCACTTATCTCCTTAAGGGCGCGCGCGTCACAAGCGACGAAATGATCGGCTACGCGAAACGCCTGACGGAAAGATACGATTTCGTCTTCATAGAAGACCTGCTCGATGAGAATGATTGGGAAGGTTACGCAAAGGCGAACCGAGAGCTCGGCCGAACCATTATCCTTGGTGACGACCTGACAGTGACTCGGCTTGAATTCCTGAAGCGAGCCTTCGACACCAAGGCTGTTGCAGGCTTTATCCTGAAGCCCAATCAGGTCGGCACCATCACCGAGGCAATGGACGCCTATCGCTATGCAGTCGATCACGGGATGATCGCGGTGCCGTCCGGGCGGTCCGGCGGCGTCGTGGACGACGTAGTGATGGACTTCTCCGTCGGTCTCCAAGTTCCGTTCCAGAAAAACGGGGCGCCTCGCTCAGGTGAGCGCATTGAGAAGCTGAATTTCTTGATGCGCGCCAATGCCCGCAGCGCCGGAAGCCGCCTCTACGATATCAAGCCTCTCCTGAAATTCTGAGACCGCAGCCGATCGAACCCTCATCCAGACGGAGCCCATCAATGTCCACGAAAATCGATTTCCTCTATCTTTCCGAACCCGACATGATCGCCGCCGGCGTCAACGACGCAAAGCGCTGCGTGGAGATCTGCGAGGAGACCTTCAGCCTACTCGGCGAGGGCGACTACCTCATGGGCGGCGCCAACCACAACAGCCACGGCCTCAATATCGTCTTTCCGAAGGAGACGAAGTTCCCGAACATGCCCGTCGCCGGCCCGGACCGCCGTTTCGCCGCCATGCCCGGTTATCTCGGCGGCCGCTTCGACGTTTGCGGCAACAAGTGGTATGGCTCCAATCACGCCAATACCCAGAAGGGCCTGCCGCGCTCGATCCTGACAATGATGCTGAACGACAAGGACACCGGTGCGCCGCTGGCGCTGATGTCGGCGAACCTGCTCAGCGCCGCCCGCACCGGCGCCGTACCCGGTGTCGCTGCCAAGCATCTCGCTAATAAGGATGCGAAGATCGTTTCCATTGTCGGATGCGGCCCGATCAACAAGGCCTGCTTCAGCGCCATCATGACGCAGCTTGGCGCCGTCGAGAAGGTCGTCTGCTTCGACGTCTTTCTGGATAAGGCCAACGAACTCGCCAACTGGGTCGCGGAGACCTACAAGGTCGAGGCGGTCGGCGTCGACGAGGCCGAGGCGGGGTTCCGCGACATTGACGTCATCACCGTCGCGGCCTCGCGCCTCAAGCCGCTTTACTTCAAGGACGAGTGGATCAAGGAAGGCGCGACCATCCTGGTCTCCGGCCCGTTCAACACGGACGAATCCTTCCTCACTGGTGCGAAGATCATTTACGACCATACGGCCCTTCAGGAGGCTTACGTCGAGGACGCCATTGCTTCAGGCAACAAGGAAGCCTACTACGGCGGCGTGATTGGTGGTCCGTTCTTCCGCCTGATCGACGTTGGCAAGTTGCCGGCCCTTAAGGACTCGACCGGCCTCGGCGACGTCGTCAATGGCAAGAAGCCTGGACGCGAAAGCGCGACGGACCGCGTCATCTTCATCGCTTGCGGAATGGCCGTCTTCGATATCAGCTGGGGCTTCGAGGTGTACGAGAACGCCAAGAAGAAGGGGATCGGGCAGTCCCTTAATCTTTGGGACAAGCCGGCGCTCGCTTGATCGAACGGCGGTCACGTCGGGAGAAGACGGCGTGGCCGCCTAGTGCAACGAACCGGGAGACCCACCGCTAATGCTAGTTCATGGCGCGCTGCTCTGCCGATTGAGTGCAATTCATTGTGAGGACTGCTCATGCTTTCGTTGGCCGACCCTGTTCAAGCAACCTGCACGGATCATTTCTTCGGTCCATCCATATCTGAGTTACATGTTGAGGATGGCTCCCGCGGGAAGCGGACCAAGGCTCTGAAACAAGTTATCAGAGCGATGGAGGATAGCCTTCTGGGGCAAAACCTTGGCGTTCCTGGCACGCTTCCGGCCTGTAAGATGCTCAATCTCCTTCAGTCCACCGGCGTTCGCAGCGTAACCGGATTTTCGCGTTCCGAGCTGCCGCTTCGTGCCGAGTTCAGGAAGGCTCTGAATACTTTGGCGGACGAAGGTCCAAACTCCCGATTTCTGGCGGCAGCGTTGAGTGAGCTTGAAGATGGGCTGGTCTGGTATTCCGCTAAGAGCGGCCCGTTTGCCAGCGTGAATTTTGAGCGCAATCACGCCCATGCCATTTTAGGCGCGCCCAGCAAGATGAATGAAGGCGAGCACGTGTTGCTCGGCATCACGATCATGGCGCCGTACACCCGCTTTCCGGATTACGTTGTGCGGTTCCCGCGGGTGATGTTCCCTCTCTCTCCGGGAGAATACAAATCGATCAGCGGCGAGTGGAAACGCAACCAAATTAGTTCTCCACTCATCTGCGCTGCAGGTCGTGAGTTTGCGATGCGTTGCACGTCGCAACCGCTTCTTTCCCTGTGGTGCCAGAGGCTTGCAAGCTGACTGTTTCCGCTCGCTTTTGATCCACTTGAAGCGGAAGCCTGCTTGCCGCTTCCGACTTTAACGCCGCGACCTCAACGTGGAGGACTGCAATATGGATGCCGTAAGTGCCCCTCGAGACAATCCCAGTGACGTCCCGTTTCTTCAGAGCGTTGAGGCCTACATCGACAATGCAATGACTCATTTATCTCTCACCGAGGGACTCGCTGAGCGGATTAAAGCTTGCAACTCCACCTACACGGTCCGCTTCGGCGTCAGGCTGCGCGGCAGAATGTTCAGCTTCACAGGGTGGCGTTCGGTGCATAGTGAGCACGTCGAGCCGGCAAAGGGGGGAATTCGGTACTCCATTCTTTCCGACCAGGAGGAGGTCGAGGCGCTTGCGGCGCTCATGAGCCTAAAGTGCGCGGTTGTCGATGTACCGTTCGGAGGATCGAAAGGCGCTCTCAAAATTGATCCCACCGAGTGGGACGCCCACGAGCTAGAGCGCATCACGCGCCGCTTCACCCAAGAACTAGCCAAGCGAAACCTTATTTGCCCGGGGCGTAACGTCCCAGCGCCCGACATGGGAACCGGCGAACGAGAAATGGCTTGGATGGCTGATGAGTACAAGCGCACTGGCCCATCCGATGTTATGAACGCTAATGCCTGCGTAACTGGCAAACCGCTTGCTCGCGGAGGCATCGCTGGAAGGACCGAGGCTACAGGCCGGGGTGTTCAGTACGCTATTCAAAGTTATCTTCGCGACACCTCCGAAAATGGCATCGATGGACGCAGGGATTTGCGGACCATGTCTGTGGTTGTCCAGGGGTTTGGCAATGTCGGATATCACGCTGCCAAGTTCCTGAGTGAAGACGACGGTGCCAAGATTGTCGCAGTCGTTGAGCGTGACGGGTATGTCACTAACGCCGATGGATTGCCGATCGAGGATCTCAAGCGCCATCATCGCGAACACGGGAGCATCCTCGGGTTTCCTGGCGCTGAAAGCATCGCCAACAGTGCGGCAGGTTTGGAACTGCCCTGCGACGTCCTCATTCCGGCTGCCATGGAGAACGCGATCACGCTCCAAAACGTCGGTCGAATTAGAGCGAAATTGATCGCCGAAGGTGCAAACGGTCCCGTCAGCTTCGAGGCCGAACAGCAACTTGCGGACCGCGGCGTCGTCGTGTTGCCTGATCTCTTCGTTAATGCCGGCGGTGTCGTCGTGAGCTATTTCGAATGGGTCAAGAACATCACGCACATCCCCTTCGGGCTGATGGAGCGCCGCCGCCGCGAGCGAAGAAACCTTCATATCACTCACGCTCTGGAAGCGATGACGGAGCGGACATTCCCCAGCGACATCCGCGATGAATTTCTTGAGGGTGGCGCGGAAATCGATCTGGTCAGGTCGGGGCTGGAGGACGTGATGCGCAATGCCTACCAGAACATTGCGGAGGTGAAGCGCTCGTCTCCGAATATCAAGACGTTCCGCACCGCAGCCTATGTCATAGCAATCAGAAAAATCGCCGATGCTTACCAGGCCATCGGTATCTGAGCACGAGTGTGCTGGTCCCATGTCGCCAGCGTCTTAGGAGAAGAAAATGCCCGTCATCCGTGTCGATTGGCTCGCCGGCCGCAGCCAGGAGCAAAAACAGGAAGTCGCCGAGGTCTTTACGCGCGAACTCTCACGCATCGCTAAATGCTCCCGAGACGACGTCCAAATCGTGTTCGTGGACGTTGAGCGCAAGAATTGGGCCGTAGGCGGCGTTTTCTCGGAAAGTCAGATTTCCAACCAGTAGATCCAACGGGGATACCGACGTGGCGGACATTACGGTTATCGGTGGCGGCATTATAGGTGTTTGCTCCGCCATCGCGTTGCAGGCGGAAGGATACTCCGTCGAAATCATTGACCGGGGTCTGCCCGAAGAAGGAGCCACTTACGGCAACTGCGGTATCTTAGCGGCAGGCGAGGTCGTTCCGCTAGCAAGGCCTGGAATTCTTACTAAGATTCCGAAGTGGTTGCTCGACCCTCACGGCCCACTATTCGTCCGCCCTCGCGACTTTCTAGGTCAGATACCGTGGCTGATGGAATTCCTTTGGGCCGGTAGGCGCTCCAGGGTTCTCGAGATCGCGAACGCTTTGGCGCCGCTGCTACAACACGCGGAAGACGATTATCGAGAGCTTCTCGAAAAGACTAACATTGCAGGATCGCTCATTTCTACTGAAACTATCATGGCCTTCAATTCGAGGGCTGACTATGAAAAGGACAAATTCACCTGGGACCTACGTGCGCGGCACGGCCTCAAGCATCGCTTCCTGGGCTTGAGTGATCTTCGATCAATCGAGCCAGCGCTTCAGGGCAGGATCACATGCGGTGCCCTTTTGGAGGGATGGTTGCGGTTTAGCGAACCTGGCCTCGTATGGCAAAGATTGACGCAATTCTTCGTATCGTATGGTGGACGGATCCGCATCGGAAACGCCGACTGCATCGAAGTCGACGGAGGAAGAGCCACTGGAGTGCGTCTTGCCGACGGCCAGTTTGTCAAGGTGAAACAACTGGTCGTCTGTGCGGGGGCATGGAGCGGAAGGCTGGTAAAGAGTTTAGGCATCCGAATCCCGGTGGCTGCGCTGCAAGGCTACCACAACCATCTTCCGCATCCGGGGATAAAACTGAACAATGCGGTGCTTTACGCGAATGGCGGTTTCGTTGTGACCCCGATGCAGAGCGGGATCCGCGTTGGGGGTACAATCGAGATTGCCCACCCCGACTCTAAGCCGAACTTATCCCGTGCTGACATCATCACGCGAAAGGCACTGGATATCTTGCCGGGATTGCAGATCGCCGGCGGCAAGCAATGGATGGGTCCTCATCCCTCGATGCCCGACTCGATGCCGGTCATTGGATGCGCGCCGCATCATCAGAACGTGGTTTTGGCCTTTGGGCATGGTCAGATCGGGATGACGTTGGGAGCCACAACTGCGAAAATCGTTGCCGACTTGGTTACTGGCCGGAGACCATCATTGGAACTCGGACCATTTAATGCTTCGCGGTTTGGCGACCATAGCCCGGAGAGTTTGAGGGCGGCGCAGGTCGCGGCACTCGCACCTCTTTAGCCGAGGCGTCCACTCATCATGTGATCAGCGCCGGCGACAGCTACCTTTGTGCGCCGTCACCGACCGATCCAGGGTATTCGGCGCGTCATAGAAAAGGGCTGTGATGGAGGTGCGAGAAATGATCTCTGGCAAGACGAAAATCTTCTACATGGTCGCTCACCCGATTGATCACGTTCGAACCCCGGAGGTGATGAATCCACTATTCGAAGCGCGAGGGATCGATGCGATTATGGTGCCAGTGCATATGACGCCAGAGGATTTCAGAACCGGCTGGGCTGCTTTTAAACGAGCATTCCATTCAAGGAGCCTGCCTATGAACTCTCTGACGAAGTGGAGGAGGGGGCACGCGAGCTTGGTGCCGCCAATATCATTCGTAGAACTGATTGCGGCCAAATGATTGCTACGAACCTCGATGGTGGAGGCTTCCTTCGCGGTATGTTGAGCGATGGCCGGGAGAGACATCACCATTGAGGGCAGCTACCAATGCAACTGATCATCAGCAGCCAACCGAGAGAGTTTACCCCTTCTAAGGGAACAGTCTGGGAGATCGACGGTGAGGCCGGTCGGATAAGCGTGCGTGCCCCCGCCTTGAGCGACATCTTTATCGATCCGCACAAGGGTGGCCAACCGACGGCGACCGCCAGCCGCCACAATGCCGCGCTGTTGATGACAAATCCCCTCGAAGGCGACTTTCAGTTCGGCGCCACGGTTAATGTAGAATTCGCCGCAGCATTCGATGCGGGCGTCTTGTTTTTGAAAATCAACGAGACTCACTGGGCTAAACTTTGCTTCGAGTATTCCCCTGATCTGAAGCCGATGGTCGTTTCCGTCGTCAACAAAGGCGGCACGTCCGACGACGCCAATGCCTTCATCGTCGACGGCAGAGAGGTGAAGCTGCGCATTTCCCGGAAGGATGGCGTTTTTGCCTTCCATGCTACGAACAACGATGAATCGTGGACTCTCGTCCGCATATTTGCGTTCGAAATTGATGACAAAAATCTTCAGATCGGGTTCGAGGCTCAATCACCGACCGCAGACGGCTGCAATGTTTCATTCAGCGCCTGTTCGCTAACGGGCGTTTCGCTTGCGGACTTTAGAAACGGTAGTTGACGCTTCGCGAACCTGGATTCCTTTCTGATGCACTTTGGAGCATCACCTCAAACATTTCACTGGTCCTTAGGTGACGAGAAGATAAGGCGGACCCCGTTTTGCCGAGCCCACCTCTCCATGCGTTACCCAGTTCGCTCCGTTATTTCGCGCCGACCGTGAACAGCGGCGCACCGAGCCGCGAAACATCGATCTCGATGCCGAGGCCAGCGCCGAGTGGCGCGGAGCCGAAGCCGTTCGATGAACGGGGCATGTGGTTTGCCAGATGGCCATCCGTCCAGTCGTTGAAGAACGGCGTCATCAGCAGCGATTCCGGTCGGGTGGTAGCCGCGACATGCGAGGTCGCGGCCGTGATGATATCGCCGCCCCACATATCCTCTACCGACACAGCCATGTTCAGTTCCTGCAGGAGGTCGCGGGCCTTTACAACATTCGTCAGGCCGCCTAGCTTTCCGAATTTCAGGTTGATCGAGACAGCGTTGGCTTGGTATTTGGCGCGGTACACCTCGTCATGGCTGACGATGGATTCGTCGAGCACCAGCGGGGTGGTCGATCCGCGATGTGCCAGAATGCAATCGGCCGTGCTGCGGCAGGGTTGCTCGACATAGACGGGCAGGCCGTTGAGGCCCTGCAGAGCCAGCTTGGCGGCCGCCAGCGACCAGCCCCCGTTGGAATCGGCGACAATCACGGTCTCGGAATCGCCCGCCTCGACGCTGGCGCGCGTGCGGGCAATGTCGTCGAACGGATTGTTGCCGACCTTCAGTTGGAAGCGATTGATGCCTGCGCGGCGGCGCTCGCCAATGAATTCCGCCATTACTTCCGGGCGATCGAGCGGCACGGCTTCGTAAATTGGAAAGCGCTCGTTTAGGACGCCGCCAATCAGCGACGAAATTGGCCGGTTCAGCGATTTGCCCAGAATGTCCCAGCAGGCGATGTCGATCGGGCTCTTGGCAAATTCCTGGCCCATGAGCGTGCCATTCATGATGCGGGCGATCTTTCCGATGTTGGTTGGATCTGCACCGATCAAGGCCGCGCTAAGGTCCTTGAGAGCGGTGCGGATCCCATCCGGAAAGGTCGGAAGATAGATCTTGCCAAGCGTGGTGATTTCGCCCCAACCGCTGAGACCCTCGTCGGTGCGGATGCGCACGACCGTCCCATCCTCGGCCGTTGCGATGCGGTTACCCGACATGATGTAGGTGCCATGGGCGTACCCGACTTCATAACTAAAAACGTCAATTCCGATGATTTTCATACGATTTCTCCTTTTCGATAATTGTATAAAATATAAAATCGGGACGTCAAGCACGACCAACCTTGTGCCGCATCGCACCCCTTGGCATTGAGGGGAGGGCGCGCTCAAGCTATAGGCAGATTAGGAAACGCGGGATTGGCGAATGGCCTCAGTTGGCAAAGGTCTAAAACACAAGACGATGGCGTCGGCTGCCGCCGAGGAAATTCGTAACAGGATTCTTTCGGGCGTATATTCGCCAGGGCTCCAGCTCAGGCAGGATGGCCTGGCGGCCGATCTCGGTATGAGCCGCATTCCGATCCGCGAGGCCTTGGTCCAGCTAGAAAGCGAAGGGCTCCTCAAAATCCTTCCACATCGCGGCGCGGTCGTCGCCCAGTTGACGGCCGACGAGATTGAGGAACTGTTCAACATGCGGATCCTTCTGGAGCCGTTTCTTTTCAAACGATCGGCACCCCGTCTGACTGATGAAGATTTCACAGCCCTGCACGCGGTACTGGACCGTTACGCAAAATCGATTGATGAGCTTGAGATGGATGTCTGGAACGAGCTAAATACCGAGTTTCATCTTCTGCTTTATTGTCACGCCGACAGTCCGCGAATTATCCTGACGGTGCAAAACCTCTTGATGGAATGCGATCGCCACACAAGGATTCAGCTCTCGAATATCCGTGGTGATCGGGAGCGCGCCGTCGCCGAGCACGCGGAGTTGTTGCGCCTTTGCGAGCAAGGTGAGTTCGAACGAGGAGCGCAGTTGATTTATTGGCACATCGATCACATTCGTGAAGGTCTGGTTACACTCCTGCGCAGCAACCCCTCTGTAAAATCTGCATAGGACTGCAAAGGAGTCTGCCAGTAGCCTGCCACCACTGGTTTCTCGGTCACATCGAGATCTTCGCTGACGAAGACGAGCGCTGGGCCGGTATGCTTCAGGAAATGCTGGGACCAGGTAAGGGGCTTGACGATGCACCGTTCGCGGCAAGGTTGCCCTTCAGCACCGCGAGCGCGCCCTCCACAGGCGAGCGATTATCTAATCTGTTCGACTCGGATTCCGGCGGAATCGTCGATAATGTCGGACGCCTCTTGCCGGAGCTGCTCGAAGACAGGGATGACTGTATCAAGTTGAATCTGGAACGCCGCAGCGGCCGCTGCTTCGTCGCCTGCCTTAATGGAGGCATAGATTTCCTGATGCTCTTTCAACACATCATCGAAGTGGGACCTCATCGTGTAAGAATGCCGGCGGACCCGATCAAGCTGGCCGGTCGCGTAGTGAATGGTTTGCCAAATCTTGGGAAAACCAGCGCAGAGGCAGATCAGCCTGTGAAACTCATTGTCCAGCGCGAAAAATTCATCGACGTTCGGATTGCGGGCCGCCAGTTCCTGAGTGAAAAGCTGTAGCTCGAATTTTTTGTCAAACGACGGATTGTAGTTGCGTGCTGCCAGACGGACCATCTTCACTTCTAGGGTCTCGCGCACCATTTGCCCCTCGAGTACTTCACGCAAGACCATCTTGTTGACGAACGTTCCTCCGCTTGGAACGACGGTCACGAGACTTTCGTCCACGAGCTTCTTAAGCGCATCGCGAAATGGGGTCTTTGACACCCCGAAATGCGCGCAAAGTTCTTTTTCCGGTAGAGGCTCTCCGGGGACCAACTTCATCGAGATGATCGCCGCCCGCAGATGCTCATAAAGCTGATCCGATTTAGGAAGGCGGGCGTCCATTTTAGCGTTATCGAATATGTTTTGCATCTTCGCTCCCGGAGGCTCCTTGGTAAAGAGCCTGGCCCGTAGGCTTTTCGTCGCGTTCTCCGATTAGCGATCTTCCAAGAATGCTGGGCGCTACCAGCGGTTTTCGGCCGTGGGCCATTTATACGACCTCCTGTCGGCCCGCGAACTTCTTCACAAGCATCGTCGGTTTATTGCGCGTATCCGGCAATGCAGCTTCGATCGCTGCTGCAACCCTCAAAACTGAAATGTCATCAAAAACACGACCGATGATCTGACCACCGACTGGTAAGCCGTTAACAAAACCGATTGGCACCGATGCCGCGGGCTGGCCGGTCAAGTTAAAGGCCAGGGAGAGTCCGGCCCAATCGAGCCAATCAGCGAACCCGTCGTTCGGGACAGTGACCCCCGCGGCAAACGGAAGAACCGCCACGGCTGGCGAGAGGATCACATCAAAATTCTCATAGACGCGGTTCATCGCCGTGCGCAGGCCAATCCGGTGCATCTGGGCGTCGAGATAGTCCTCCAAAGGCACCATTGCGCCCTGGTCTGCAACCGCCACGAAGCCTTGGTCGACGAGGGCACGGTCGTCTTGAGACAGACGCCGAAGAGACTGATATGCGCCAGCGCTCCATATGCTCCGGTAAGCAGGACGCCAGTCCTCGAAGTCGGGCAATTCCTCTACGACGGCGCCAAGTTGGCGCAACACCTCGGCGGTCTGCCCGACCAGCCGGCCGATCTCGCGATCCGTTGGCATAAAGCCGAAATCTCTCGTGACCGCGATGCGCATTCCGGCAATCGGTTTCGATATCTCATTATGCCGGCCGCCATCAATGGCAGGGATCGTGTCAGGATCGAGGCTATGGGTACCGTCCAGGACCTTCAGCATCAAGGCGGCGTCTTGCACGCTGCGGGTCATTGGCCCCTGGTGAGAAAGGTTGCCATAGTGAGGACCGAGCGGAAACTGCGGCACGCGACCATATTGCGGCTTCAATCCGAAAATGCCGGTGAAACTCGCGGGGATGCGAACGGAGCCGCCGCCATCGGTGCCGAGCGCAAGCGGCCCGGCTCCACTTGCAACAGCCGTCGCAGCCCCGCCGCTGCTCCCTCCCGGCGTAAGCGAAGGATCATAGGGGTTCCTGGTAACACCCGTTCGGCGGCTATCCGTCACAGCTTTCCAGCCACCCTCGCATGTCGTTGTGCTGGCAAAGATGACAGAACCAGCGTTTCGCAACCGCTCGATACTCGGGGCGTCTGCCCGTGCGGGCGGGTTGCGATCCGATAGAAGCGAGCCGCGACCGAGCTGCCAGCCCTTCACGGGTACGACATCCTTGATCGAGACGGGGATGCCCTCCAAGGCTCGGACGCTGTCGCCAATCATCCACGCCTTTTCGGAGAGGCGGGCCTGGGCCAGCGCACCTTCGTCGTCGATATGGCAAAACGGATTCAGTTCGCCCTGAATTTCATGGGCGCGCTTGAGAATTGCTTTGGTTACATCTACGGGCGAGACCTGACGCGTCGCGTAGAGTGGCAGCAATTCGGATGCGGTAAGATCGCATAGGTTGGTCAACTTTTATGCTCCGAACGTCGAATGAGGTAAAAAATCAGGTTCTCGTTGCCATGCGTGGATCGATCGCGTCACGCAGACCGTCCCCCAGAAGGTTCACGGCAAGCACAGTCAACGACAGAAAGGCTGCTGGAAAGAGAACAATGTAGGGTTTCACCTGCCACAGGGCGCGGCCCTCCGCCATGATGTTGCCCCAGGAGGGGATGGTAGGTGGAGTGCCGGCGCCAATGAAGGAGAGGATCGACTCGATCACCATGGCGCTTGCGCAAATGTATGTGGCCTGCACGGTCATAGGCGCAAGTGTATTGGGAAGGATATGTCGCAGAAGTATGGTCGAGGTGCGCGACCCGCCTGCGAGCGCTGCCTCGACGTACGTGGTTTCTCTCAAGGATAGAACGACGCCGCGGACGAGCCGGGCAACGCGCGGCACCTCCGCAATCGAGATTGCAACAATGACGTTATAGACACTGCCGCGAGTGAGCGCCATCAGGGCGATCGCAAGCAGGATCGGTGGCACTGACATGATGCCATCCATGACACGCATGACGACACCGTCCAGACGGCGCATGAAGCCTGAAACGAGTCCGATCGCCAAACCTATTACGGACGCAACAATCGCCACCGTGAAACCGACCAGGAGCGAGATCCGAGCTCCGTAGATGACGCGGGAATAGAGGTCACGGCCCAGCATGTCGGTGCCGAACCAGTGTGCTGCCGAGGGTTCTCGCGTTCGCTCCACTGGCGAGATGGCGCTCGGATCCACAGTACCGAGATAAGGAGCGAGCAAAGCCATAAACAACAGCGCAAGGAGAATTGTGCTGCCAAGAAACATCAGCGGATTACGGGCGGCCTTGCCGATGAAGTCCGTGCGCCGGCGCAACACGGCAAGACGGCCTGTTCGTAAGACCGGGGCGTCGTCGAACACGACGTTTTCAGAAGGCAGGATGGTCAATAGCGTATCCTCGGATCTGCGACGCAGTAGGCCAGGTCCACAAGTAGGTTGACGATGACGTAGACGAAGC
Source organism: Ensifer sp. B1-9 (assembly GCF_050474445.1). Classification (NCBI taxonomy): domain Bacteria; kingdom Pseudomonadati; phylum Pseudomonadota; class Alphaproteobacteria; order Hyphomicrobiales; family Rhizobiaceae; genus Ensifer; species Ensifer sp. B1-9. The sequence continues at coordinate 108,884 of NZ_JBCHVG010000014.1, read as the reverse complement.
TGAAGAACAGGACGACGCCTTGGATGATCGGGTAGTCGCGTCGAAGAATGGCGTCGACGGTAAGCCGGCCGATGCCCGGGATTGCGAACACGCTTTCGACCACGACCGCCCCTCCGATCAGGAGAGCCATTCCGATGCCGATAACAGTGATGACGGGAACCGCAGCATTTTTCAGGGCGTGCGCGAAGAGGATTGTTCGCTGTTTAACCCCCTTTGCCTTCGCCGTGCGGATATAGTCTTGCGATAGGACCTCGATTGTCGCTGCACGCGTCACTCTGGCAATGAGGGCGATGTAGACGCTCCCGAGCGCCAAGCTTGGCAGAATGAGACCCGCAAGCCAAGGGCCGAAGCCGTTGGCAATCGGTTTATAGCCCTGGACTGGCAACCACCGAAGTTCGAGGGCAAAGACGTAGGATATCAGGTAGCCGATCACGAAGACCGGGACCGAAAAGCCCAAAATGGCAAAGCTCATGATGATCCGATCGATGAGCGTACCGGCTTTCCAGGCCGCCAGAACACCAAGCGGAACAGCAACCGAAATTGAGATGATCAATGTGATGACCATCAGTGACAAAGTTGGCTCCAGACGCTGAAAAATCAGTTGAGTCACCGGCGCCTGGGCGAAAATCGAAACACCCAAGTCGCCGTGAAGGACCCGCCAAAGCCACCCGGAGAATTGGACGAAAAATGGCTGATCAAGTCCGAGCGTCTGCCGGATGCGGGCAACATCCGCTGGCGTTGCTGCGTCGCCCGCGATCACGGCTGCCGGATCTCCGGGTGCCAAATAGAGCAGACTGAATACGAGAAAGGCGACGAACAGCATCACCGGGACCGTCCCGATGATGCGACTCGCGATGAAGGCGGCCATGGCTCTCTCCGCTTATATTAATGGAACGAGAGCTCACGCCCGGCGCACATTGTAGAAAATCGGAAAGCCCTTGAGCATGTCCTGCAGGGATTTCGAGTAGGTCGTTGACTGCAGACCGATGCCTAGGGGAACATAGGGGAGATCCTCGAACGCCGCTTTCTGCAGTTGGCGGCTAATCTCCTGCTGCTGCGCGAGATCGGAAGATTCAATCCATTCATTGCGCAGATCCTCGATTGTCGCCGATTTCGGCCAACCCCAAATCGAGCCGTCGCCCGTCGCTCGCAGGTAGGTATGCGCCGCAGGGGTCATCGCCGCAGCACCCGAAGCGTAGTTGCACCAGGGGACCAACCGCCGTTCTCGACCGGTTCCTTTGAGTTGAGGCGCTGTACCTGTGTGCCCCAATCCATGGCCTGGAAGTCGACGTTCATGCCGATCTTGCGCAGCATATCGGCCGTGACTTCGCTCATGGCATTCAGCACAGGGAAATCCGTCGGTACAAGCAGGACGACTTTTCCGCCTTTGTACCCAGCGGCCGCAAGATCGGACTTCACCTTCTCGAAATTGCGATCTCCGGCAAAAACATCTAGGCCAACATCGCTGGCAAGATTGGAGCGAGGTTGGAAGAATCCAACATTGTCGATCCACGTCGCTGGATCGACACCCATAGCGGCGATAAGGTAGTCGCTCTGCTTGATGGCGCCGAGTATCGCGCGTCGGATGGCGGGATTGTTGAATGGCGGTTGAAGATGGTTCATGCGGATCATCATCACCAGGCCGCCGGGATCAAGAACGTCAGTGACGAAATCAGCATTGTCCTTGAATAACGGCAACAGGTCTGCCGTCGGCTGTTCCCACCAGTCGACTTCGCCATTCTGAAGGGCGGCTGCGGCAGTTGCAGCATCAGGCATGGTGATCCATTCCACGCGGTCAAAGTGAGCGACCTTGCCACCTGAGGTGAAGTCCGCCTTTTCCTGGCGCGGCACATAACCGGCAAATTTCTCGTAGACATTGCGAGATCCAGCAACGCGCTCGGACATGAGATATTTGAACGGACCGCTTCCGACAATTTCAGCGACGGCCTTGGCGGGATCAGTCGCCGCCAGGCGCTCCGGCATGATCGCAGGCATGCTGCCACCCGGCTTTCCAAGCGCATCTGCGAGCAGGCGATAGGGCCGCTTGAGCTTGAACACAAGTTCCTTATCGGACGTAGCGGAGACGTCGTCGGTCAAAGCGGCGACATCCTTGCCCCAGGAATCTCTTGCCATCCACCGCTTGACGCTCGCCACAGCATCGCGGGCAAGGACCGGCGTATCGTCGTGAAACTTGAGACCGTCGCGCAGCGTCACCGCCAGATTTTGCCGTCGTTCTCGACGACATGGCCGGCGGCCATTTGAGGTTTGGGAGTAAAGCTGCTGTCGACGCTCCACAGGGTGTCGAAAACCATGGCGGCATGGTTTCTCGTCACGAAAGCGGCTGACATGATCGGATCGATGACAGCCAAATCCGCCTGCGGGACGAATTTCAGGACATTGGCGCCCTGAGCACGCGAGATTGCGGGAAGCGAAGCACCTGTTGCAGCGAGCGATAGCGCGCCGCCGATACCCTTAAGAACATCACGTCTCTTCATTTTGGGGTTCCCCTTGTTTACGAGCTTGCTTTTCCCACCAAGCCCGTTTTTCACGATATCGATATATTGGCGTATTGCAATACCGGGATTTTTGATGTGAATTGGCGGTAATGATAATGGGAACCAAGCGATGAACTCTTTAACCCGCGACGCCGATAATCCGCCCATTCTCGCAGTCACGAACCTGACAACGTCATTTCTCATCAACGAGGCGTGGTGCCCCGTTGTTAAGGGCATCAGCTTCGATGTCCCGCGCGGACAAACGGTTGCAATCGTGGGCGAGTCAGGATCTGGCAAGAGCGTCACATCGTTGTCGATCATGCGATTGCTCGATGCGGCGAAATCCAAAACGGCGGGATCCGTGAAATTGGAGGGGAAGGAGCTTCTCTCACTTGGAGAGGAAGACATGCGCCGTACGCGGGGTCGCAAGCTTGCGATGATTTTCCAGGAGCCGATGACAAGTCTTAACCCGATTTTTTCAATCGGCCGTCAGATTTCCGAAGCGATGTTGTGCCACGGCGACATGTCCCCGTCGGCTGCGAAAGAAGAGGCGATCCGCCTGCTGGAAAAGGTTCGCATCGCCAACGCGGCGAACCGCTTCGACGAATTTCCGCATCAGTTTTCGGGCGGGATGCGTCAGCGCGTGATGATCGCCATGGCACTTGCTGCGAAACCGAGACTGCTGATCGCCGACGAGCCAACCACGGCGCTTGACGTTACCGTCCAGGGCCAGATCCTCGACCTGATGCGGATACTTCAGGAGGAGAGCGGGACCTCAATTCTGTTCATCACACACGACATGGGTGTGGTCGCGGAAATCGCCGACAAGACGCTCGTGATGTACAAAGGTCAGATCGTAGAGGAGGGCCCTTCGTCCGAGTTGTTCGCCAGGCCACGGCATCGCTATTCGAGGGCATTGCTATCGGCGGTTCCCCGACTTGGGGCAATGACGGGCAAGCCTTCGCCCGCCCACTTCCCGCTGCTTCACGCAGAAGCAGCGAATATTGTGGCTCCCTACCATCACACGCCTCGGCCAACCAAGGTTTTGGAAGTGAAGAATCTCGTTACCAGGTTCGCTGTCAGGTCGGGCTTCTTCAACCGAGTTGCCGGGGTAGTGCATGCGGTCCAAGATGTGACCTTCGACATTCACGAAGGGGAAACACTCTCGCTGGTCGGAGAGTCCGGGTGCGGGAAATCGACCACGGGGCGCTCTATTCTTCGCATGGTTGAACCGACCGCGGGCGCAGTTACCCTTGACGGGTATGATGTCCTCCGTCTCGAAAGACATAAAACCCGGACAATGCGCAGAAGCGCACAGATGATATTCCAGGATCCCTTCGCCTCGTTTAACCCGCGGCTGAGAATTGAAACGGCCGTGTGCGAACCATTCCTCGAGCACGCGTTGGGAACAAAAAACCAAGCCCGGGAGAAAGCGGCGACGCTGATGGAACGCGTGGGGCTTTCTCCCGATATGCTCAGACGCTATCCACATGAGTTCTCCGGCGGCCAACGGCAACGCATATCAATCGCGCGAGCCTTGATGGTAGACCCCAAGCTGATCGTGGCGGACGAGTGCGTTTCGGCACTTGACGTGTCCATCAAGGCGCAAGTCTGCAATCTGCTGCTCGAACTGCAACAGAGCTACAATTTGGCGTTTCTGTTCATCTCTCACGATATGGCCGTTGTGGAACGGATGAGCCACCGGGTCGCGGTCATGCGCCTGGGTGAGATCATGGAGATCGGAACAAGGCAGGCCGTCTTCGAAAATCCTCAACATGAATATACAAGGACGTTGATGTCCGCGGTTCCGGTTCCCGATCCCACCCGACGTCGGCAAAGGCGCAATCTTTCGACTGAGGAACTCAAAAATCCAATTCGCTTGCCCGACTATTCTGCACCGAAGCGTCAGTATCGGAGTATCGGTCAAGATCATCTCGTGATTGTCGATTGAGGAGCGTGTTTCAGCCTTGTCGAAAAATTCGCGGTGCCTGGCCGCTTGACTTATCTGTAGGCGATATTGCAATATTCCAATATATTGCTACGGCCTAGTAACATGGGGGAGTGTTCATGAAGGTTTGCATGGTTGGCCACGGCATGATGGGCACGTGGCACTCCGGCAGCCTAAAGGACGAGGATTGCGTCCTTCAGACGTTGGTCGGGCGCCAACCCGACCACACTGCGGAATTTGCGCAGAAGTTCGGTTATCAACAGTGGACCGTGAATTACGCTGAAGCGCTCGCGTCTGATATCGATGTGGTCATTATTGCCGGGCCGAGTGCGACACATGCCGCAATGGCTATTGAGGCGCTCGATGCGGGAAAACACGTGCTCGTGGAGATCCCGCTCGCCTTGAACTACAAAGACGCCGAAGCGGTTGTTGCCAAGGCTGAACAAAAAGGACTGGCACTCGGCGTCGTGCACCCCATGCGTTTTCGAAGCGAGCATATTGAACTCTGCAGAAGGGTTGCTGAGGGCACCGAAAGAATCCGCCACGTTCACTCGCGGCTGTTTCTCCACCGCCTTGAAAACATCGGCTCAACCGGTCTTCGAAGAACCTGGACAGACAACCTCCTTTGGCATCACGGCGCTCATCTGGTCGATGTCGGTCTCTGGCTTTGCGGTGGCGGCGATCCCGAAGCCGCCGCTAGCCGGATTTCGCGGTCGTTCTCGATAATGCCACCACCGCTTCCTCAAACGGGTATTCCGATGGAACTGGCTGCAATCGTCGAAACGGATGAGCATCAATCGATCGTGTGCACGGGATCCTATTACTCACGCGAGAGCATCTTTGATGTTTTCGCGGTGACTGATAGGGATTCCTACCGTCTGGATATCTTGAAGGGATTTATGTCAGTTGGCGGTCAGGAGCATTCCGTTCTGTCCGAACAGGACAACAATGCTCAGGTCAGTCGGGATTTTATCAACGCAGTTCGAGAGGGGAGAGCCCCTCGCGTCACCGGTCGATCTGTGCTTCCGGCTATGCGTCTTCTACAGGACATCGAGGATCAACAGTCGCAATGGTGGGCCAATCATGCGCAAGGAAATTGATCCGATGACGAAAGATCCGGTTCTCGGCGTCGCCCATAGCGAGATTATTAGCAATATTCCCCAAGGTGCTTGCGACTGTCACGTCCACGTCTTTGCGAATGACGCCGAGTTTCCAATGTGGAAGGGCCGTTCCTACACGCCGCCGCCGGCGCCCGTCGAAGCTCTGGCAGCTCATCAACGCGCCTTGCGCTTCGATCGCGTTGTCATTGTCCAGCCGAGCATCTATGGCACCGACAATCGGTGCGCGCTCGACGCAGTTGCGCAGATCGGCTGCGGTGCGCGAGCAATCGCAGTGGTGGATAACGAGACAACTCGGCGCGACCTTCAAGACCTGGCACATGGCGGCGTTGTCGGCATCAGGCTCAATCTGGCGGCCGCCGCGGCCGCAGATCTCGACAGGATTCGAAAGCAACTCTATCAAGCGATTGAAATCGCGGAACCTCTTGGGTGGCATGTCCAGATCTTCACCGAGCTCAAGATCGTGGCTGCGTTGGAGAACGATTTCAGACAGGCACCGACGCCTTTGGTGATCGATCACTTTGGCCGCGCGCACGCTGGTGAAGGTACTAAGCAGCCCGGCTTCGACGTCTTGCTCGATCTTGTCGCAGCGGGGCATGTCTATGTGAAACTGTCCGCGCCCTACCTCGTGTCGTCATCTCCAACGCAAGACGATGTTGTGCCGCTGATGCGAGCATTGGTTCGCGCCAACAGCTCCAGGCTTCTCTGGGGATCGAACTGGCCACATCCAGGCGCAGGTACCGGTATCCCTGCCGACGGCATCGTTCCTTTGCGCCCGATCGATGACGGGGCAGCCGTCGACACATTCGCATCGCAACTGAACGACCCTGCGGTCTTCAAACGCATTCTCGTAGACAATCCGGCAAAGCTGTTTGGCTTTTCGGACAAGGACGGATTGATCCCATGAAAAAGGCTCCCGAAACGCTGAGAAGCGCCAGATGGTTTGCCCCTGATGATCTCAAAGGATTTGGACACCGATCGCGCATCATGCAGATGGGCTACGGCGCGGAAGACTGGGCCGGCCGGCCTGTCATCGCGATCATCAATACCTGGTCGGATATCAACCCCTGCCACGCCCACTTCAAGACAAGAATCGATGACGTCAAGCGCGGGGTGTTTCAGGCCGGCGGCTTTCCGATAGAGCTGCCAGCATTGTCGCTTTCGGAAAATTTTGTGAAGCCCACGACCATGTTGTATCGAAACATGCTCGCTATGGAGACTGAAGAGCTCATTCGCTCCCATCCCGTCGACGGCGCGGTGCTCATGGGCGGCTGCGACAAGACCACGCCCGGATTGATCATGGGAGCGATCAGCGCGGGCGTTCCGGCGATCTACGTTCCTGCGGGGCCGATGCTGCGCGGCAACTGGAAAGGCAAGACGCTAGGCTCCGGTTCAGATGCCTGGAAGTTCTGGGATGAACGCCGTGCCGGCAACATTACCGACAAAGACTGGCAGGACATCGAAGGTGGCATCGCAAGAAGCCATGGCCACTGCATGACCATGGGCACGGCGTCAACGATGACGGCCATTGCTGAAGCGATCGGCATGACGCTGCCCGGCGCATCCTCCATCCCCGCCGCGGACGTGAACCACATCCGCATGTGTGCCGAAGCCGGGCGCCGCATCGTCGATATGGTCTGGGAAGATCTGACGCCATCCAAAATTCTGTCCCGCAACGCCTTCGACAATGCCGTTTTGGTCTCGATGGCCATGGGCTGTTCGACCAATGCGGTGATTCATCTGGTCGCCATGGCACGTCGCGCAGGACACGATGTGACCCTCAACGACTTTGACCGGGCAAGCCGCATCATCCCCGTCATCGCCAATGTCCGGCCGAGCGGAGATACCTACCTGATGGAGGACTTCTATTACGCCGGCGGGCTGCCCGCGCTTATGAAGCGTCTGGATGGCAGTCTGTTTCTTGAAGAACGCACCGTCAACGGCAAAACCATCGGCGAGAATATTGCCGGCGCCGAGGTCTACAATGACGATGTCATCCGGCCGCTGGACAATCCGATCTACGCCGAGGGCGCGCTGGCGGTTCTCAAGGGAAATCTTGCCGAGGACGGCGCGGTCATCAAGCCGAGCGCCTGCTCCCCGCAATATCTCAAGCACACCGGTCCAGCTCTCGTCTTCGATGATTTTCCTGCCATGAAGGCCGTCATCGATTCTGATGATCTCGATGTGACCGCAGATCACGTGCTGATCTTGCGCAATGCGGGACCTCAAGGCGGGCCGGGCATGCCTGAGTGGGGCATGCTTCCAATACCGAAAAAGCTTGTGAAGCAGGGTGTCCGTGACATGGTGCGCATTTCCGATGCACGGATGAGCGGGACCAGTTATGGAGCATGCATCCTTCACGTGGCGCCGGAAGCATACATCGGCGGCACGTTGGCCCTTGTCAGGACTGGCGATATGATCTCGATCGACGTCCCCAACCGGACGATCAAACTGGAGCTAGACGATGACGAGATCGCTCGCCGCCGCGCCACATATCAACCGCTCCCGCCACGTTTTACCCGAGGGTACGGAGCAATGTTCTCGAAGCACATTCAGCAAGCTGACAAAGGCTGCGACTTTGACTTCCTGGAATCGGCTTACGGCGGTCCCACCGATGAGCCCGCGATATTCTGATTGCGGTTCCAATCGGCTTCAGCTGTCGCAACGGGAAAAGTCCCGGCGCATCGAGCGCCGGAACTGAAAGATTGTTGATTAACCGGCCGGCTCACGCAATCGTTTCGAACAACGCCTCAGAGAAGATCGCAGGCTCCTCCCACATAGGATAGTGGCCGCATCCCTTCAGCACGCGTAGTTCGAAATCAGGGAACCAGGAACCGATCGTCTCGCGCAGCCGTTCCGGCACCGCACCCGGATCCTTCTCGCCGACGATCACACGCACCGGCACGCGAGCATTTTGGATTTCGTCGGCAAATCCTTTGCCGGTCCACGATGCCATATAGGCTTCCAGCACGTCGGGGCGGGTGCCAGCCAGGCTGGTGTCGCGCAACCTTTCAAGCCAATCATCAGGGCGGATGCCGCCTGTATTTGCATTGATGAGTTTCTTTCTTGCCTCAGGCTCGCGAACCGCCGCCAGCAAAAGCTCCCGGCGCTGGTCATCGATCTTAGCCCCCGAAGCTGGGACAGGTGCCAACAGGATCGCCGAAAGAAGCCTGTGCGGGATATCAATAGCTAGCCGTTGCGCCGACATCCCGGCCATTGAGTGTCCGATAACGTGAAAGCGCTCCCACTCGAGTTGATTGGCGCAAGCGACGATATCCGCAGCAATCTGCTCTACTGTGTAAGGGCCGTCTTCCTGAATGCGGCTGCCATATCCGCGCGCATCCAGAAGCGCGAAGCTGTAGCGTTCCTTGGCGATGAGCGGCAGGAACGGTTCGAACAAGCGGTGATCGCCCATCCATCCGGTCACCGCTATTATTCGTGTCGGGCCAGTCCCAACAACCTGTGCCGGCGAGACGTTTGCTGTCATTGTTGATCTTCTCCCACTTCAATATGCGTTTTTGCCGCCCGATTGTTTCGTCGACGCCGGTGATCCATCTGACTTTGCGCTCCTCAGATCACGGAATGTTTTGACACTTGCAGCCGCCGCGCCAGCCAGCAACCTGACATCATTTGAGACCGTGACCATGTCGAACCCCCATTCTGCGGCTCTCGCCGCATAGTTTGGCGTTCCGCAATGAAGTGCCGCCTTGATCCCGGCGCCATGTGCCGCACTCAAGATCCGCTTAATGTTCTCAACCAGTTCTGGTTCTTCGCGATCGAAACCGGTGGGATACTTCATGCCCGTAAGTCCGATCGTAAGATCGGCAGGCCCGATGTAGACACCGTCAAGGCCTGGCGTCGTGACGATCTCGTTGAGATTTCGCATCGCTTCCGCTGTTTCAATCATTGCGAAGCAAAGCACTTGTTCATCCGCTTCCTGGCCGTAGTTGGATCCCGCCGAAATAGCAGCACGGGAAGGTCCAAAACTGCGGATCCCTTTTGGTGGATACCGGACGTAAGATACGAGTGCTTCAGCCTCGGCACGCGAATTGATCATCGGGCAAACAACGCCGTAGGCGCCAGCGTCGAGAGCTTTCATGATCTGGGCGGGGTCGAGCCAGGGAACACGAATAAGAGGCACGACGCCGCTTGCCCGCATCCCCTGCAACATGGAAACCGCTGCCTGATAGTCGACGATACCGTGCTGCAAATCGATGCCGATACTGTCATAGCCTTGCTCGGCCATGATTTCGGCCGAGAACGCGTTGGCGATCGACAGCCATCCGTTGAGGACACAGCCGCCATCCGCCCAGATCTTTTTGATGTTGTTGGCCTTCATTGATTACGACTCCCTAATACTCGGCCGTATTTCTTGACGACATCCAGATCGGGCTCAAAGCCGATGCCGGGTTTGTCCGAGACACGGATCATGTCGCCGTTACGAATACCCTCGACGTCGGCAAGCCAGGCGTCCGGTTGAACAAAATTGTACTCAAGCGCGGTGATCGATGGACGTGCAGCCGCAACCTGTAGCGAGGCATAAAAGCCGGGGCCGAAGTAGGGGGAATGCGGCATCAGCGTCGTATTGGCTGCATCCGCCAGATCCACAATCCTCAGATACTCGGAAATGCCACCGACTTTCGTCATGCTGGGCTGCAGGTAATCGACAGCGCCCGCGTTCAAAGCTTGCTCGATCTGAAAGCTCGTACACCAGTTCTCACCGGCGGCGATATTCAGTCCTTTGCCGCGAAGAGCGGCCAGCCCAGCGAAATCCTCCGGCGGGTAGATCGGCTCTTCCAGCCATGTGAGTGCGAGCGCCTTCAATTCCGCCAGATTGTTTTCGATGAATTCGTGTGACCATGCGCAATTGACGTCGACGCATATATCAGTGTGGCTCCCAACCGTTTTCCTGCAAGCAGTGATGGCTGGCAAGGTGATTTCGTGGAGCTTGATACGGTTGAAACCCGCATCCCTTACCTGCTTCGAGGCATCGACGACTAGATCATGTTCGGCGTACCGAACAAGGCTGGCGTAGAAAGGAATTTCATGGCGGAGCTCACCTTTGCCTGCCAACAATTGATAAAGCGGCTTTCCGGCACGTTTCGCGGCGAGGTCCCAGAGGGCGATGTCGACGCCGGAAATCGCAAAGATCGTCACACCGTAACGTCCGAACATGTGCAACTGCCGCTGCGTTTTGGCGTTCCATGCCCGAACGTCGTCGATTTCCGCCCCAACCAGCAGGGGCAATATCAAGCGATCGATCACGGATTTGGTGGCGTCGATCAGAGAATATCCAAAGCCTTCACCCCATCCGACATTGCCAAGCTCGTCTTCCAACCGGACCAAGGCAAATTCCAGCGTCTTCCATGCCGTCGGCATGATGCCAACACCCGTTCCGCGCAGCGCAAAGGGAATTTCAACAAGGATGACTTCTGCTGACGTAATTTTCATAAATTCCTCCCCGCGGTTGTCTTTTGGCCTATTCTTGCGCAGACACAGGCAGCGGATTGACTGCGAAAAAACCTCCCACTTTCGTTGCCGCTTGGGCAGGTAACTCTAGTAGCGATTGAAATTCCTGCGCTCTGTGCTCACTGGCAAAATCTTGCGGCCTATAGCCGAGTTGTTCAGCGCGGCTATTATCGAATACAGGGTTCGGACAATTCGACACAGAATAGACAACGTCGCAGTCGATTTCCGGATGCGACAGGCCAATATCGATGAGTTGGACCATGTCCCGTCCACTCGTCCAGATCCGTTCGCGCCTGCCGTCCACCACTTTGGGATCCGCATTGCCAATGCGTAGCAGCATGGTCTTGATGCCGTAGCGATGGGCATACATTGCGCTGGCTGCTTCGCCAAAGGCTTTGCTCAGACCATAATAGCCATCGGGCGCCGGCGTGACAGAATGGTCGTACATCCGATCGGAGGGGTACTGACCAACGATGTGATGACTGCTGGCAAAAACGAACCGGCCCACTTCTGATTTCCGGCAAGCTTCGAGAAGATACAGAACAGCGCGATAGTTAGGGTCGAGTGTTTCCTCGAAGTCGAAGTCGGGACCGACGAGGCCGGCGAGATGCACAACGCCATCCACACCTTGCACCACCTCCCGGCAAAATGCTTCGGATGTGAGGTCTCCGATGATTTTTTCCTCTCCGTCTACGGTGGTAAAATCACTTCGCCCCGCTACCCTAAGCTTATAGGTGTCTCTCATCAGGGGACGGATCAGCCGCCCGACGTTTCCAGCGGCTCCGGTAATCAGGATCGTTTTCATGGCGTTGGCCTAGTGCAAGAGCTGACGGAGGAAGGCGCGCGTACGCGACTCCCTAGGATTGTCAAAAAATTCGGCTGGAGGTGCGGTCTCGACGATCTTCCCGTCGGCCATGAATATCACACGATCCGCGACCTGCCGCGCAAAGCCCATCTCATGGGTGACGCAAAGCATCGTCATTCCGCTTTCGGCGAGATTGACCATGACATCGAGAACTTCGCGGATCATTTCCGGATCGAGCGCCGAGGTCGGTTCATCGAATAACATGATGCGAGGCTTCATTGCGAGCGAACGAGCAATCGCCACGCGCTGCTGCTGGCCACCTGAGAGCTGGCCGGGATATTTGTGAGCCTGCTCGGGGATCCTCACCTTTTCCAGAAAGCTCATTGCAATATCGTTTGCCTCCGCCCGCGACATGCCACGTACTGACCTGAGCGCCAGAGTGCAGTTCTCAAGAATGGTTTTGTGAGGGAAGAGGTTGAAGTGCTGAAAAACCATTCCAACCTCGCGGCGAACCGCCTCTATCTGCTTTCGTTCGCTGGTCAGCTCGACGCCCTCGACCAAGATCCTTCCTTTTTGATGCTCCTCGAGATGATTGATACAGCGGATCATTGTCGATTTGCCCGACCCGGAAGGGCCTGCAATGACAATCCTCTCTCCTTCCTTCACCTGAAGGCTGATGTCCGTCAGGACCTGGTGGTTGCCATACCACTTGGAGACGTTGTCGAACTCGACCGCGCGATTGCCAGATTTTTCGGCCATTGAAAGCTCCATTTGGTCACGCCTGCACGACAACCGGCGGCTTGCCCGGCGTGACGCGATGGCGGAGATGTCGAGTGAGATAAAGTTCAAGGACACCCCAGAGGCGCCGGATTGTTTCAACCATTATCAGGTAGAGAACTGCGGCCCAGATATAGACCTGGAAATCGAACGAGCGTGAGAATGCCAATTTCGTAGCCTGCATAAGCTCGGGAACAGTGATAACGCTCGCAAGCGCAGACGCCTTCAGTGAGAGGATCAACTCGTTTCCGAGCGGGCGCAACGCGATGATCATTGCTTGCGGAAGAAGGATCTGGAAGAACGTCGTTGCTTGGCTCAGACCAAGCGAATTTGCGGCTTCCAGCTGGCCGCGGGGCAGCGAACTGAGTGCGCCGCGGAGGATTTCAGCCTGATAGGCGATGGTGTTCAAGGTGAACGCGAACAATGCGCAGAAGTAAGCATCGCGGAAGAACCACCAGACACCAAGGCTGGTCAGTTCGGAACGGATCTGTCCCGCACCATAATAAATCAGGAAGATCTGTCCGAGCAGCGGGGTTCCTCGGAAGAAAACGATATACGCCTTCGCAAGGTAGCGAGGGATCGCATAGCTGCTGTTGCGCACAATGGCGAGCGGAAGAGCGAGGACGGCGCCGATAAGCGCCGAGGTCAAGACAAGTTGCAGCGTGACAACGAGGCCCCAGAGGATCTTCGGACCGTAGTTAGACATGAGCTCGAAATTCACGAACGGCCTCCTAGGATCCCGCGATTGGATCGCGCTTCAAGCAGGCCGACCACGCTCGACGAAATCATCGACACGACGAGGTAGATCAGGCAGGCAACGGCATAGAAAAATAGCGGTTCCTTGGTATTGGCAACGGCAAGGTTCGTTTGACGCATCAGATCCGCCAACGAGATGATCGAGACAAGCGAGGTGTCTTTTAGAAGCACAAACCAAAGATTGCCGAGCCCAGGAAGGGCCAGCCGCCAGAGCTGCGGCCCGATCACGCTTGTGAAAGTCCGCCATGGCGACAGTCCGAGTGCTGCGGCAGCCTCGTGCTGACCACGCGGAATAGAGCGCAGTGCCGCCACAAAGGTCTCCGAAGCGAAGGAAGCGAAAACGATACCGAGAGCGATCATGCCAGCGACAAATCCGCTGAACTCCCCGAAAGGGACACCGAACAACAGCTGCGAAACACGCTGGAGGATCATTCCGCCGCCATAGTAGATGATGAACAGCGTCAACAGTTCTGGGAGCGCGCGGAAAGTCGTTGCAAAAACGGTCGCTACTCCGGCAAGCCATGCCCGCTTGCCGTTGATCAACAGCGCGAGACCCAGCCCGAGCAGCAGTCCGAACGGTAACGTGGCGAGCGCAAGCCTGATTGTCAGCGACAGCCCTTCGAGCAGCGGGCCACCCCAACCTTCAGGGCTAAGTGAAAGTAAATGAAGAAGATCCACCATCGTCTCCCGCAAAGATCAAATGCCCGACCATTGCTGGCCGGGCGTCAGGATGATTGACCTCAGTAGATCGAGAAGGGGAAATACTTCGCGTTGATGGTCTTGTAGGTACCATCTGCGAGAATGTCCTTCAGTGCGGCATCGAGCTTGTCGCGCAGCGCGGTGTCTTCCTTGCGGACGCCAACGCCCTTGCCGGCGCCGAACAAAGGATCGCGCAAATCGTCGCCAACCAGTTCGCAGCAGGACCCATCCGACGACTTCTTGAGCCATTCGTCGAGCAGGATCTTGTCGGACAGGACAACATCAAGGCGACCAGCGGCCAGGTCGGCGCTGGCATCATCGACGGTTGTATAGGTCTTGATCGTGGAATCCTTGTACTTGGCTTCAAGGAAATTCTGCTGTGTCGTCGAACCCTGGACCCCGATCGTCTTACCGGCGAGAGCGGCTGGCGATATATCGGTGATTTTAGCATCCTTCGGAGCCATGAACTTCGCGGGCGTATCGTAGTATTTCGCGGTGAAGTCGATCTTCTTCTTGCGCTCTTCGGTGATGTTCATCGAAGCCACGATCGCGTCGAACTTGTGCGCGACGAGAGCGGGGATCATGCCGTCCCACTCCTGAGTGACAATCTCGCACTTGAGCTTCGCCTTTTCGCAAAGTGCGTTGGCTATGTCGACATCGAAACCGGTGAGCTTCCCGCCTTCGACATAGTTGAACGGAGGGTAGACGCCCTCGGTGGCAATCTTAATAGTGTCTTCCGCGTGCGCGGCAGTAAACAGTGTGAGCGCCAGCGCGCTGGCGGTAGCGATAAGCGAGAGTTTCATGTCGTTCCCCTTTAGGAAGGTTAAGGTTGGCGCGGGTTGTCCCGTCTTTTGTTCTTGCGCAGGCTCGGAGGCCTACGAGAGTTCGGCGAGCACCTCGTCCAAAGCGGACAGGAAAAGGTCGGCGTTTTCGGCTTTGAACGGCAACGGAGGACGGATCTTCAGGACATGGCCGGATGAGCTGGAAGCGCTGATCAGCATGCGCTTTTCGCGAAGTCCGTTGACGACGCCGAGCGAGAGTTTGCCGTTCGGCGTCTTCGACTTGCGGTCAGTGACGAATTCCATGCCCATGAAGAGGCCGGCACCGCGGACGGCGCCGATTGTCTCGTATTTCTCCTGGAGTTTCCTCATGCCGGCGACCATATAGTCACCGATCTTGACGGAATTCTCCATCAGCTTCTCGTCCTTGATGACATCGAGAACAGCCTGCGCCGCAGCGATGGAAACCGTATTGGCGCCGAAAGTGTTGAAGTAGCGGATATCGTTGCCGAAGCGCTCCAAAACTTCCGGCTTGGCTGCGACGCCGGCAATCGGCATGCCGTTGCCCATCGGCTTGCCCATGACAACGAGATCGGGAACGATGCGGTGCCGTTGGAAACCCCACCAATGCGTACCGGTGCGGCCGAACCCGGGCTGGACTTCGTCAGCGATGTAGAGGCCGCCCGCCGCGTGTACCACCTCGACCGTCTTCTTCAGGAAACCTGCTGGCTCTGTCAAAATGCCATCGGTGGAGAAGATGCCGTCTGCAATGAAGGCTGCGAACTTAATACCATGGCGCTGCATCTGCTTGATGGCGTCATGGACGCGCTGGGCAAATACTTCACCAACGTCCTCGCCCTCAGTGCGATATTCATCGGGAGCATCTACCACGAAAACGTGTTGGCCAATCGGCACATTCGGCCCCATGGAGGGGGAGATCTCGGCGACGGCGGTCGTCAGCCCGTGATAGGCGTTTGCCGTGACGATAACGCCCGTACCGCCGGTGTAATAGCGAGAGATGCGCAGTGCCAGATCGACCGCTTCGCTACCGGTGCATGTGTACATGACATTGGCGATTTCGTCGGGGTACGTCGCGAGCAGGTCCTCGGAATACTTGAGGATCGAATCGTGCAGGTAGCGGGTATGGGTGTTCAGGATCGCGGACTGTCTAGCGACCGCGTCAACCACACGAGGATGGCAGTGGCCGACGGAGGGAACATTGTTGTAGACGTCGAGGTAAGCGTTGCCCTCTGGGTCATAGAGCCAAACGCCTTCGCCGCGCACGACATGCACCGGGTGCTCGTAGAAGAGCTTGTAGGAGGGGCCCAGAAGTTTTCTGCGGCGCGCAATGAGCGCCTGTTCATCGGCGGATAGCTGATCAACCGTGCTGGGATCGAAGCCGTTGATCATGTAGGCGGAAGCGGATGAGGACATTCGAACGTACTCCTAAAAAGACAATGCGCGAGCAAGCATGTCTGCTGCCCGGGAATGGGGGATTTCGGCGAGACGATGGAACTGAAGCCAAGCCCGCGGTGTGTTGCGCAGGATGTAGGCACGGTTTTCTGGGAAACGGACAGCCCGCCACTCGGTAATGGCGATGCGCATGACTGTGCGAGCGACAATGGTCGTAAACAGCACGTCGACTTCCTCAGCCAACAGTGCGCGCCTGCCATGGAAACCTGCGAGGAAGTCGCAAGCCGCAGCCATCGGGTCATCGGCCTCGGTTAACTGGTAGGCGGCGGCGACTGCTGCATCGAAGATAACGGGTGTGCGCACCATGTCACCAAAATCGATTATCCCGACGACACGGTCGGTTTCATGAGGATCGACGACGACGTTGTCGCTGTTGAGATCGTTATGGACCACCTGGGCGCGCAGGGAAGGAACTTTCGGAGCGACTTCTGCCCCGAAGCGATCCACCCAACTTAGGAGTTCCGCCGCCTTGGAAGCATCCTTGATCTCATCAATCATCGGCTTCAGCGACAACGTGTTCTTGAGGTCCCAGGTCGAGAAGTGATCTTCAGCTGGGTGACGGAAATCCTCGAGCGCCTCTTGCAGACGCGCCAGACTCGTACCGATATTTCGGCGCTGTTGAGGGGTTTGCAAAGTTTTGCGCTGCAGTTCGCCCTTGGTGAATGTAACAAGTCGAACCGTGCGACGGTCATTGGAGCCATAATCGATCTCGAAGTCGAAGCGGCCATCACGATCAGGCACTACCCGCTGTACCGGCATCCCCGGGTCCCGTTCCTCGACATGGCGTAGCGCCATCGTGTGCATGTTCGTGACCGCCGGGTCTTCCCCGGGATTGATAATTTTCAGCAGATACTCGTCCCCATCTTCGGTGGAGATACGGAAGTTGCTGTCCTTCTCTCCGGAGAGACGATGCGCTCGAACTTTGAGGCCGTAATGCTCCAGCGCGATATCCGCCGCCTCGTCAGAAGTTAGTAGAGTGGACTTCGCGGTGAGGGCCGGGGTAACTGGATTTGGCTTTGATTGGAGCATTCATGGGTTCCTTGCCCTTGTTACCAATATATTGGTATACAAATATCCCGTTGGCAAGCGAGAATCTTGGAGCCTCTCCAACGAAAGTTTTGGAGAGTTCCGATGTATTGGTATATTGTCAGGTAAATCACCGCTCCCGGGCGGTTCGAACGTTATCCCAGAGGGTGCCGTGGATCAAATCGTGCCGTTGTTTTCTCCCGACCAATTGGATCGCCGGACATCGAAATCCGCGCAGGTGTACGAACTCCTGCGAAATGCGATCATATCGCTGAAGATGCCGCCGGACAGCGCAGTGGTCGAAAAGGATATTTGCGCTCAGTTAGATA
The DNA here is from genome assembly GCF_050474445.1 of Ensifer sp. B1-9. Lineage (NCBI taxonomy): Bacteria > Pseudomonadati > Pseudomonadota > Alphaproteobacteria > Hyphomicrobiales > Rhizobiaceae > Ensifer > Ensifer sp. B1-9. Next base: position 91,210 of record NZ_JBCHVG010000014.1, on the reverse strand, counting down.
TCTCGCGAACACCGTTGCGGGAGGCGATTCTGCAGCTGGCGAAAGAAAGCCTCATCAAAATCGCTCCTAGCGATGGAACATTCGTGAACAAGATCGTTCTTCGTGAAGTGTTGCAGGGTCAGTTAGTCCGGGACACAATCGAGATGCGCCTGACGCAACTGGCTGCCCGAAATTTCAAGCCGGAATACGAGAAGGACTTCGAGCTGGCGCTGTTCAAGCAGAAGGCCGCCGCAAAGAGGAAGGATGTTGATGAATTCTTTGCTCTCGACAACGAGTTCCACAAGCTGATCTGCGAATCGGCCGGGTTCCCAGATGCCTGGCTCGCAATCCATAATGCGACGGGTCAACTCGATCGCGTGCGCAGGCAGGCGTTCCCACTCGAGGGGCATTTTTCAGTGGTTTTCGATGAGCACCGCGAAATCTACGAGCGGATAAAGAAGCGAGACGAAGCGGGCGCTGCGGCCGTTTTCCAAGTGCAATTGGATAGCACATTTCCGTCCATCCAGATCTTGCGAGAGAAACGACCGGACCTGATCAGCGGCGACGCGGATATTTCGATCAGCGACATTCGATAGTCAATTATTTATCCACGTGCCGGTGAGTGTCGTGTTGGTGGATCGTAGGAAGGTGGACGAGCCATAGGCACTCCCCTTTGCTTGATTGATATGCACGAAGCAAATTTTCGCTGCCGATATATTGGAGTATTGCCATATCGGTGAATTTGAGGTTCAATTCTCCCCAACAAAAAAGAATGGGAACAAAAGCGGTCGCCATTTAGCGGCCCGCTCTGAAAGGGCCGAGCGACGTATCGGCCAAAGGGAGCCCCCCGAGACGAATTTCAACAGCCCCGCACGATGCGGTCGCTGAACGGATCCGCTTGCGGACCGGATTGAAAGAAGGCGGTGGTAGCGTGAATGAAATGCAGTCTGCAACGAAGCGTGCCGAGCTCAGTGCGCAGTCCGTAACGGGCAGTGCGCGAGCGGAGTCGCGGCGGATATCTGCGAACGCGCTGGTTTACGGGATCCTGGGCTGTACCGTCCTCACGCTTCTGATGATCATGTGGTTGGAAGCGCCGAACTTCTTTCGTGTCAATAATCTTATCAACGTGCTGGTGCAGGCATCGATCGTCGGGATTCTCGCTCTTGGACTGACCTTCGTCCTCATTGGCGGGGGGATCGACCTTTCTATGCCGGCCACTTTGGCGCTCGCTGGCGTGCTGGGAGCGATATGCATGCGAGAAACTGACCTTGCCCTTATCGGGCCGGTCGTCATGCTTGCAGTCGGGGCCGCGATTGGTGCCTTCAATGGCTATGCGGTGGCCTATCTGAAAATGGCACCCTTCGTCGTAACGCTCGCAACAATGACCGTTGCCGGCGGCGCTGCGGTGTGGATCACCGGCTCTCAGAGCATCTCCGACTATCCGCTCGAGTTCGAAGACTTTTTCGTGGCCCGGGCTATGGGGCTTCCTCTTTCCGTGTGGATATTTGGCGCCTGCACCGTTCTGGCGAGCCTTATTCTCGATCGCACGGTGTTTGGTCGCTTCGTCCGAGCCATTGGTTTCAATTCAGTCGCCGCGTCCATATCGCGTGTGCCGGTTCCGCGTGTCCTTTTTCTTACTTACGTGGTGGCGGGTGCTCTTGCCGGCCTCACAGGCATCCTCCTTGTCGCTCGCCTAGGCTCGGCGTCAGCCAGTCTCGCGAGCGATAGCCTTTTGCTCGATATCATCAGCGCCTGCGTCATCGGCAGGGTGAGCATCTACGGCGGCATCGGTACTCCGCTGCAGGCGGCTCTTGGCGCGATCGTCGTCACCCTGATCAGCAACAGCTTGAACCAGCTTGGCGTCTCATATTTCGCGAGCCTGGTCATCAAGGGCGAAATCATCGTGCTCTTCGTCTATCTGGACAGGTTGCTCAGGAGGTCCGCATGACCATGCCCCCACGGATGGAAATGTCGCGGATTACGAAAGCGTTTGGCGGCGCCCCCGCTATTGCCGATGGAAATCTCATTCTCAACGCCGGCGAAGTCCATGCATTGATGGGCGCCAACGGCGCCGGCAAAAGCACCATGATGAACATTCTCGGCGGTGTGATCGCGAAGGACTCGGGGACCATCATTATTGATGGTGAATCTGTCGAACTGGGAACTGCAAAGCGTGCAGCCGCTCTCGGCATCGCCTTTGTGCACCAGGAACTGACGACCATGCCGACCCTCAGCGTGGCCGAGAACATCTTCATAGGCGGCTTTCCGAAGAGGGGGCCGTTTATCGATCGCCGGAAAATGATCGCGGATGCCAAAGGGCTTCTTGAGCGTGTCGGCTGCAACGTTGATCCGCTGACTCTCGTCGAGAGATTGAGCACCGGTGACCGGCAGTTGGTGGAGATTGCAAGAGCCGTTCGATCCGAACCGAGTATCATCATTTTCGACGAGCCGACATCCTCACTTTCCGGTCCGGAACGAGAGAAGTTGTTCGCAGTCATAGGGAAGCTTCGAGCTGATGGTGCGGCTATCGTCTTCATCAGCCATTTCCTGGACGAGGTTTTCAGGGTCTGCGATCGGATCACGGTTATGCGCAACGGCAGAACAGTCGGTTCATACCGCACAACCGAGACCGACATGCACACCATAGTTACCCAGATGCTTGGCAGTGTGGCCGCCTCAGAACGCGTCAGACTGCCGGTTATGGCGATGACCTCTCCAAGCCTATCAGCACGCGGCATATCCTCGGGCGTGCTCGTGGATAATGTCAGCCTCGAAATGAGGCCTGGTGAGATTGTTGGGCTGTGGGGACTGCTGGGCTCGGGAAGAACCGAACTGGTCCGGGCCCTGATGGGTCTCGACCCGCTCTCAGCTGGCACCCTTGAGGTTATCGACGCGATGGGCCATCTCAAGGAGACCCGACCCGAGGAATTGCGCCGGAGAACTGGCCTTGTCACCGAAGACCGGCGCAAGGAAGGCGTGGTCCTGCCCTTCACAATTGCAGAAAATATTGCGTTGCCGAACATCGGTAGCCTGAGTAACGCCTTCGGTTTCATCGATCGCAAGAGAGAACAGGATCTGGCAGGGCGCCTGTCAGCCGAACTCGGTGTCAAATCAACGTCCGTCAGACAGACAGCCGGGACACTTTCTGGCGGCAATCAGCAGAAGGTGGTTTTCGCCAAGTGGCTACCAACGAAGCCGCAGTTCTTCATTCTCGACGAGCCGACTCGCGGTCTCGATACCGGCGCCAAAGCCGAAATCCTGAAACTAACCGTGCGGTTGGCGGAGGAGGGCGCATCGATCCTTTTCATCTCTTCAGAGCTTGAGGAGCTCATGCGTGTCGCCGACCGCTACCTTGTCGTCAACCGAGGGCGTATCACGCACGAATTGGCGGGCTCTGCCTCTCATGAAGAGCTCATGCAAGCGGTCTCCGGCGAACAAAACATAAAGGGAGCAGCGTGATGGCAACGGCAACTATTCGCAACCATGTCACCAATCTCTCACGTAGCCTTGGACTGGTGTTCGTGCTTCTTGCCGTGCTGATCGGCTTCAGCATTGCAGCTCCGAGCTTCGCAACGGCCGACAACCTGTTTGCTGTCCTGCACGCAATGGGACCATCGACGATCGCGGCAGCAGGCATGGCGCTTGTCATCCTGACAGGCAAAATCGACATTTCGATCGGTTCAACGGCGTTTCTGTCGGCCTCGATCGGCGCTCTCTTGATGGAGCGAGGCACGTCGCCGCTGGTTGCCTTTCCCCTTATCCTGGCGCTGGGCGCAGTCCTTGGAGCAATGAACGGCTTTCTCGTCGCCTATCTGAGGATCAACGCGTTGATTGCGACACTCGGCACGATGATGGCGTATCGCGGGATGGGGTTAATGCTGACGGACGCTCGCGTCATTCCCCTTCCGGAAAGTATGAGAGACATCGCAAACCTCACTGTCGGACCAGTTTTCCTCGAAACGATCGTCGTCATACTGCTGGTAATCGCAATTCATGTCCTACATCGCTCCACGAGCTTTGGCCGCACACTGACGGCGGTCGGGAATGGCGAAGACATCGCCGCGAAAGTCGGCCTCAACACAAAACGGACAGTCTTTGTGACGTTCACGCTTGCGGGATTGCTCGCCGCCGCCGCCGCCTGCAGCAGCTACGTGCAGGTTGGCTCGGTCAGCGGCTTTCTGGGCAAGGGGCTCGAGTTCAACGCGATCGCCATTAGTGTTGTCGGAGGAATTTCTCTCGCCGGCGGCCGTGGGCGCATCATTCCGGGCGTCCTGATTGGCGCCGCCGCCTTTCAGATGATTTCCAATGGTCTGAATCAGGTCAACGCTGATCCTTACATCTACCAACTTGTTACGGGCGCCGTGATCTTTGTCGCGATGTACATGGACGCACTGAAGACACGCCCGTCACAGTGAATGACGAACGATAATTCAAGCCAGAAAAGGGGAATACCATGAATTTGAGAATGGTCCTTGGCGGCGTCGTCGCTAGCTTCGTCGCCGTCGGCGCAGTTCATGCTGAGGAAAAGACCATCGGTCTTTCCTGGAACTCGAAGGAGAACGAAATCGTCGGCAAATGGGAGGAATATCTCCAGAGCGAAGCTGCCCGGCAGGGAAAGGAAGCTGGCATCGAATTCAAGTTCATCATCAATGTGGCAGATAACGATCCTACACGTCAGGCTGCCAATATCGAAGACCTGATCAACCAGGGCGTCGACTTAATTATCGCCCGTGGCGAGGATTCTGCCGCGATTGGTTCGTCGATTCGTGCGGCAAAGCGTGCCGATATTCCTTTCATCACATTCGACCACGGCTCCACCTCGCAGAAGCCGGATGCTCACGTGTCTGGTGACAGCTACAATCAGGCCAAGACGACCGCTGAGGCTTTTGTCGCCGTGCTCAAGGAGAAGGGCGTCAAAGGGCAGTGCATAGAACTGCAGGGTGCGCTGAAAGACGTCAACGCCGTCAACCGCTCGAAAGCCTGGCATGAGGTTACCGACACGTCTGGCGTCGTGACGACCGTGCAGTCGGTGCCGACGGAGTGGAATCCGGAGATCTTCCGGTCTGGCACTGTGAACGCGTTCCGAGCAAACTCCGATGCCAACTGCATGTTCCTGGCGAGCGACTTTGCGATTTCGGCAGTCCGTTCTGCCCTCGAAAGCATGGATAAATGGCATCCTGCCGGTGACCCGAAGCATGTCTATATCGCTTCGCAGGATATTTTTCCCGAAGCCGTTGCCGCGATGGAAGGCGGTTACATCGACGTAGGCACGACGTTCGATGCTTATGACCATGCCAAGGAGGCCATTCGGGTTGCGATTGCGCTGATCAAAAAGGAGGATCCGAAGTGCGGACCCGATGGATGCCTGGCGGCAGGACGTGTTGCTACGCCTACAAACATCGACAGTCTTCCCAATCTTTGGTCGCGTAAGTCCTAATCCGATCCGGCGCCCCGGAAACGGGGCGCCGGTCCTTTCCTGCAGACCTATTGGAATTTTGCCGTGAACAAATCTGTCTCCCACACCCCTCCAGCCGAACTTCCAATGTTCACGTTGATCGTGCTCCGGCGCCGCTTCGAGTCGGTCGTTCGTGAGATGTCGAATACGCTTGCCAAGACCGGCCGATCCGGCGTGCTAAACACTGCACTCGATTTTTCCTGCATGGTGACCGACAGCCAGTTCCAGTCTCTCAGTGCAGGGCAGGGGCTTCCGGTCCACACCGGAGCAATTCATCTTATCCCTCAGGCTGTCGTCGAAAAGTTCGGTGACGATATTGGTCCAGGTGATTGCTTCGTGAACAATTCAAGCTACCACGGAAATACCCATTGTGCCGATTTCACGCTCTGCTCCCCGGTATACTATAATGGCGAACTGGTCTTTTATTCGGTGGCGCGGGCGCATTTCAGCGACATGGGTTTTCCTACGCCCGATACCTACGCACCACTTGCGAGAGACTATTATCAAGAAGGTCTGATGTTGCCCTGCGTCCGGATCCAGAAGGCTGGCAAAGACGTTCCCGAGGTTATCGACATCTGCAAGGCGAATATTCGTGCACCAGAAATCTTCTACGGCGATTACCTTGCAACACTGGGAGCCGTTCGAACCGGAGAACGACGCGTTCTGGAGATTTGCGACGAATTCGGCGCCGAGATCGTCAAGCAGTTCCTCAAGCAATATCAGGACTATGCCGAAACAATGGCGATGGAAGCGATCCTGAAGCTCCCAAGCGGGAGTGTCAGCAAGGAATTCCACCACGATTCTGTCATTCCCGAATACCCGGATGGGATTCCGGTACGTGCCAAGCTTTCGGTTGACGCCGAAGCCGGCAGGATCGAGATCGACCTGCGCGACAACGTCGACAACCTGCCGCTCGGCATCAATATGAACGAGGCGACAGTTCTTGCCTGCTGCGCAACGGCAATCATGAACATCCTTGGGCCGGAAGTGCCACGCTGCGCCGGCGCTTTGCGGCCCGTCAATATTCTTATGCGCGAGGGCAGTGCGATTGGCAGGCCGAAGTTCCCGGCAGCGACCTGTGCATCGACAACAAATCTTGCGCACATTTTGATCGAACATATTCAGTCGATGTTCGCTGAGCTGCGGCCGGGTCTGGGAACCGCCTATGGGACCATAGGACATCCAGCGTCTGCACCGGTCGTCTCTGGCACTGACTCGCGGTATCAGGATCGCGCCTTCGTCAACCAGATCATGCTTGGCTATTGGGGCGGTCCGGCTTCCAGTGGATATGACGGATGGCTGACCTATGGCAGCGGTACGACGCAAGGCATGCTGTGGCAATCCAGTATCGAGGTTACCGAATTCCAGCAGCCCATCCTGATTGAAAAGCTGGAAATTCGAACGGATTCTTTCGGGCCAGGCGAATGGATGGGGGGAGGTGGCGCGTCATGCGTCATGCGGGCCCGGGCCGATACGCTCCGCTTCACCTGCAACAGTGGGGCACGCAGGTTTCCGCCGGCGGGAACCGCGGGCGGATCTGCCGGAGCTCCGAACCTTGCATGGAAACAGTTGTCAGATGGCTCTCTCGTGGAGCTGCCGATCTTCTTCGACGTCGAAGTCGCGCCAGGCGAAAAGCTCGTCTCTGAAGGCTGTGGCGGCGGCGGATATGGTGAGCCTTGGAAGCGTGATCCGGAAAAAGTCCTAAAATCCGTCCGAGCCGGGCTTATTAGCGCGGACCGTGCCAGATCCATCTACCGGGTCGCGCTCAGCGAAACCCCGCTGGGATACCACCTCGACGAGGCTGGTACCCGCGCCCTGCGCTCAGACATCCAATCACAGGCAAACTGAAAATGACGCACAAGGCATTCCCTCCCTACCATATTGCTGCGGATGTCGGCGGTACGTTTACCGATCTCGTATTGCGCGATGATCGAGATCAGACGTTCCTGTTTAAGTCATTGACGACCCCTGTTGATCTTTCAATTGGCATTTTCAATGGACTCGAATTGATGTCGGCAGCAATCGGCCATTCGCTTGAAGAAATGCTGAGATCCTCTTCTTCCTTCGCTTGCGGAACGACTGCGGCGACAAATGCAATTCTTGAGGGCAAGACTGCGCGCACAATCCTTCTGTGCACTGAGGGGTTCAGGGATACCCTGTCGATCCGCACCGGTGGCCGGCACGGCTTCAGCATTCAGGAAGCATTTCCCGAGCCTTACATCCCCCGCGAACTCACTTTCGGCATCCCCGAACGGCTCAACGCCGAGGGACATGTCGAACTGCAACTCGACGTCGAAAAAACACGCGAGTTAATCAGCGCGTGCTCCCGATTCGAGCCCGAAGCAATCGCTGTCGCCCTTCTGTGGGCGCATATTAATCCCGTCCATGAAAGGACGGTCGGTGCCCTGATCGAGGAAATTCTCCCCGGCATTCCCTACAGCCTCTCTCACCAGGTGAATCCGGTCATCGGGGAATACAAAAGGACGTCCGCAGCGGCCATCGACGCATCGCTGAAACCTGTTCTCAAGCGGCAGATCAAGGCTCTCGAGGACAGGTTGGCGGCAAGCGGCTTTACAGGCCAGCCGACCTTCGTCTGCTCCAACGGTGGGCGAACGTCCAGCAAGGAAATAACTGAAAGGCCTGTCTATCTCTGCCTTTCAGGCCCATCGACCGCTCCGGCGGCGGCATGCCGACTGGCAGAGCGGGCAGGTGTTCCGCATGGGAATGTCATCACGATCGATATCGGCGGAACCAGCCTTGATGCGAGCATAGCGCGCAATGGCCGTGTCGCCATGCATCGCGAAGGTTCGATTGCAGGACATGTCTTCGGCGTTCCCTCGATCGATGTGGCGACCGTCGGTTCGGGCGGCGGTTCGATTGCGTGGGTGGACGCCGGCGGAATGCTACGGGTTGGGCCCGAAAGTGCCGGTTCGTTTCCTGGGCCGGCTTGCTACGGTCGCGGCGGAACTCGACCAACCCTGACCGACGCAAATCTTGTGCGCGGTCTGCTCGACCCAGATTCTTTTGCCGATGGGCAGATGACCCTTTCTGTCGAAATCGCGCGGAAAGCAATACAGCAGGATGTTGCTGATCCCCTGGGAATATCTATCGAAGAGGCCGCAGCACTGATAGCTGCCGTAGCAGAACAGGACATGGTCGCCGCAATCGAGGAGCTTGCCATCAAGCGCGGCTTCGACCCTCGCGAATTCCTCCTTGTCTCCGGTGGCGGTGCTGGTGGACTCCATGCCGCCCGTCTCGCCAGGGAGCTTGGCATGAAAGAAGTGCTGTTCCCGCATGCTGCGAGCGTGCTTTGCGCGTACGGAACTGCGACCGGCGATGTCAAATTCGATTTCTCCGTGAGTCGCTCCACCAACAGCAAGGCTTTCGATTTTAGAGCGGTTGCTGATGCGCTCTCTGAACTTGGAACTGAAGGTACCGCTTTTCTGAATCGCATGGACGTGAGTGCCGATCGCCGTGTGTTGCGCTTTACGGTCGATGCGCATTATCAAGGTCAGATCTCGTCGCTCTCCGTCGAGCTGCCTGCCGCGATCGATGATCAGGATGGTCTAGATGCCTTAGTGGAGGAGTTTCATAGGGAGCACGAGAGACGTTACTCGGTGAGGGCATCAGGCGATACCATCAACTTTGTCGCTTGGAACGTCGAAGCGATAGGTCGTGCCTATCGGGAGGATGCCACTGTTGCCCCGAGACCGGATTTGAATGAGTTCCTGATCACGCGTGAGAGAAAGACAGCGCATCCGACGCTGGGAACGATGACACTTTCGCTGATTGCCAACGAAGATCTTAAGCCCGGCGATACGTTCGCTGGCCCGGCCCTCATCGAAGATCGTCTGACCTCGATACTCGTTCCGGACCTGGCAACTGCGGTCATCACCAATGATAGAGGGATCCTTGTCACTCTCTGAGCGAGTAGAGTCATCGATAGATGCCGTTGAACGAGTAAGCTGAGCGAACGCTCCACGCCTTTTTCTGGGTGCCCGATTCCCTCTCGAACGGGAAACGGGTTCCAATCGAAACTGCGTCGTTGGCGCCCGCGCCGGCAGCGGTCGATCGCATTCTGAGACATCAGTGACGACTGCGACAGAAAGCGACGGCGACACCATTTCCTCGAAAACTAATGCCGGAAGAACCAGATGCGCGTCCCGCGAGCATCCACGAGCTGCGGATCGGCATTCCCGATCCGCCATGTTGCCTCATGCGACGGTTTAATAAAAATTTACTGCTCATACACAGTATATCGATATATCAATATGGGGAGCTCGATGAGAGAATATCTGCTGCATTGCTTGAAAGAGCTGTCGACAACAATCTCGTTCTCGATGCGTGCGAAAGTCGGGATCGCCATGGGGTTGCTACTTCTCAGCACCATTAGTTTGGGGGTCGCCGGGTTGGATCGATTGAGCGCTGTCAACACCGCGGCGACTTTGATAGCCAACAAATGGCTCCCGTCTGCACAAAGTCTGGGGATGCTGGCCGCACGCTTTGAAACCGTACGGTCCCGTCAATTGCAGCTTCTTCTCTCGGGTGAGGATGATCGTAAAAAGGCCGAACGCGAACTCGAAACCGGCCTGCTTGATATGTCTGACTCCCTCAAGGAGTATGGAGCGCTGGCAGTCGGTGAGGACGAAACCAAGAACTCGGACAATATCTCCCTTACTTACGACGCTTACATAAAATTCACAGCGCCTTTGGCCGGGATGCTTTCAGCGGGCGATACGGCTGGAGCGCATGGCCTTCTGCTCGGTCAATCACAACCCTACCTGAAAGGAATTCGAGATGCGATCAAAAGGGGTCAGCGATACCAGAAAGAGAACTCATCATCCGCTGTTGCCTTAGGCACGAGAGCAGCCAAAGAGGCTAATTTATTCTTTGTGGTCGGCTTGGCCGTGGTGAGCATTGTGTGCATTGGTGCATTCGCGTGGATGCAATCGCGTGTTGCATTCCCGATCACTCGGCTCACGAACGCAATGCAGGCTTTGGCCACAGGCAATCGATCTATCGCAATTCCCGATCTCACGCGACGAGATGAGATCGGTTCCATGGCTCAGGCACTGGCCTTTTTCGGTAAAGCTCTGGATGAGCGCCAAATTCTTGAGAATGAACAGAGGCGGTTACACGATGAGACGGATCATCGCTTGCGCTCCACAGAACGGGCATTCGAGGCTGCGAGCATCGAGCAGCGTCGAGCCCTGTCAGTACTTCGTGACGGACTGGTACATCTTTCCCGGGGTGATTTGACGGTCCGGATCGACCAAACTCTTTCATCTGAGTACGAGGATCTGAAAACCAACTTCAACGACGCGGTTGAGGCATTGGAAAAAATCGTCGCTTCCGTGGTCGAGACGGTCGTCGCCGTAAACCAGACCGCCGCTCAAATGACCTCCATCTCTGATGAACTGGCGAGGCGAACTGAACAACAAGCGGCTTCTGTCGAGGAGGCCGCAGCCGTACTGTCAGAAATTACCTCTACAGTGGAGCGAACTGCGTCTGGGGCGTCCAACGCCAACGAGGTCGTCCGGTCGGTCCAGACGGAAGCGAGACAGTCCGAGGCGGTTGTCGAAGACGCGGTCGCTGCGATGGGCGAGATCGAAGGATCATCGTCGCAAATGTCGCGAATTATTGCAACAATTGATCAAATCTCTTTTCAAACTAACCTTCTAGCGCTGAATGCCGGCGTTGAAGCAGCGCGGGCGGGAGAGGCCGGAAAGGGCTTCGCAGTGGTGGCTGCCGAGGTTCGTTCGCTCGCACAAAGCTCAGCGAATGCGGCTAAGGAGATCAACAACCTCATCTCGACCTCGGGGGGACAGGTCGCGCATGGTGTTGAGCTAGTCGGGAAAGCTGGAACGACTCTGAAACTGATCGCCTCGCGGTTCGAACAGATCGCGTCAATCGTCCGCGAAATTTCCGTCGGCTCAAATCATCAAGCCGAAGGCTTGCGAGGCGTGAATGCAGCCGTCGATCACATTGATAAGATGACCCGAGAAAACGCTCATCTGGTAGATGATTGGAACAAAACCGTGCAAGAAATTTTGCTCAGGTCCGAGGTTCTAAAGGTTGCGGTCAGCGGCCTCACCCTTCGATCGCAGGCGAGTTTCGAAGAAAGGATGATCGCGTAATTCCAAGTTCTCCTACTCCTTGATGACGCAGTTCCATAATAACTCTTATCTGATTTTGGTAATGTTATAACACAACATGCGAAATGCCGTAGAAGAGATTTCGAATTTCGGGCTCCTCCCCAGGCAACTTGGCTGTCGCCGACCAGGTCCCGGCGGCAGCCCTTTTTCTCCGGGGCATCGCAACTCGCTTTCCACCGATATCTCAGTGGTGGCGTTCCGCTCCACACCCGCCGCCGACCACGGCGCAATTGAACGTGGATTTTTTCATGAAGGAACGGATGCTTTCGCCACGTGAAAAGACCTGCCTTCGGTGGATTGATCGAAGCAGGACCGTCGCTGAAATCGCTTCGCTTGAGGGCAAAAGCCTCGCTGATATCGAGAGCTGCCTGCAAAGTGCGTTGGGCGCGCTGAAGGCAAAATCCGTAAAGGAAGCGCTCCAGAAAGCGGCCCATAGCGAGTCCGATTGGCTGATCGATTTTCTTCAGGCGCTCTTTCCGTCGGCTTTAGACGGAACCGACCTTGCTGCCGAGAGCGGCGGGAAACGAACGGCACAAGCGTGGAAGCCGTGCGCAGACCTGCGTCTCAACTGAAGCAAGCCAATCCCGCTCTCTTTAATGGCGTCCTGGCCTAACGCCGGATCTTCCACGATCAACCCGTAAAGGGTCCGTTAGCAAGCTGCGGCCGCTTCGCCTTCGCTCGCGGTGATCGCGCCCGTCGTCGGGCCTTTTGGGGAGCCATCGAGCGGGAATTGGCCCGCTCCAGATGGAGCCTCTCACATGTCGCACAACCTTTCTCTCGCCCAGTCCCACGCCTTCCAGCTCTCCCGCGACCTGATGGTCCCGGTCACTCTTTTCTGGGTCGACGGCGAATACGGCGTCCTTCCTTCTGACGAGATCGACGCCGATGACGATCTTGAGATCGTCCATGAGTTTTTCCCTTGGGCGGCTCATTGAGCCGCCCTCTTTCGGTCTTTGGGCCGTGCCGGCTGCCGCTTGCGAGCGGCAGCCGCAAGGGAGGCTGCGCCGCAGCCGGGTATTGCATGATCCGACAATTGTCAGCCGCGCCCTTGTCGCCTTTGCTCTTCGCGGCTGGGGGAAGTGCGCCCGCGAAGCGACGGGCAAGAAAGGCAAAGAGGAAGAGGAATGAACAGGAAGGAAATAGAGGCGCTACGCGACCGGGTGAGTTGTGCGACTGTTCTTGAGCAAGCGGGTTTCGCCATCGATGTGAAGGAGAGTACCCGGCGGGCGATGAAGTTTCGCCGATCGAGCGAGATCATCATCGTCACCCATGAGGGGCGCGGATGGTTCGACCCGCTTAGCGATGCGAAAGGAGATGTGTTCGGACTTGTCGAGCATCTCGATCATGTCGGATTTCTCGCAAGCGCCGGGAGGGTCGCCGACCTCGTCGGTTTCGCGATCACCGAGCCGGAATGGCAGGCGCCGGCGCGCGATCAAGGCCATAACGTTTCTCTCCCCGAGCGTTGGCAGGCACGTCGCCGTCCTTGGCCCGGCTCGCCGACATGGGCTTATCTCAACAGGAAGCGATTCCTGCCGGTCACTTTGCTACGCGCCGCACTCCGGCAAGACCGCCTTCGGGAGGGTCCATATAGCAGCATGTGGGCGGCGCATACGGACAATGCCGGGATTGTCACCGGCTGGGAGGCGCGAGGGCCAGAGTATCGGGGCTTTGCCTCCGGAGGCACGAAGGTTCTCTTCCGTCTGGGGCCAGCCACAGCGTTGCGCCTGGCGGTCACTGAAGCTGCGATCGACGCCATGAGCCTTGCCGCCATCGAGGGGATGCGGGATGGAACACTCTATCTCAGCACCGGTGGCGGATGGTCGCCGTCGACGGAGACGGCGCTGCGGCAGTTGGTCTCGCGAGCAGATAGCCTCCTCGTCGCCGCGACAGACGCCAATCCGCAAGGGGACACGTTTGCCGAGCGCTTGCGGGCGCTTGCTGACGAAACCGGCTGCGGCTGGTCGCGGCTCAGGCCGGCCGCGGAGGACTGGAACGAGACCCTGAAAATCAGAGAGAAGGAAAAAAAGGAAGGTAGAAGCGGCGGCGTGCCGCATTCGCGCCGCCCGCGTCAAGGGAAGCTTCGCCCGGCGGAGCCGGCCCTTGACCCGGCCGGCCGCGATGCCGGCGGCCCGGGAGGTGTCATGAAGGACTGAAGAGGATGGCAAGGTCGGAAGGACAGTGCTCACGCTTCGGTCCGGTACCATCTCGAAGGAGCCGCAGATGAATCCCTCTCCCGCAATTCGCAAGGTCTTCCAGGGTGTCGCCTCACGCCACCAAATGTTCCGGATGTTCGACCGCTACGCCCAGCGTCCGAACCGTTGGGACGGGGACGCCGCGCCGCTCTATGCCGGCGAATGGTTCGAGATCACGGAGGCCGAGCATGACTACATGTTCGAAATCCTGCCACCGCTCTTGATCCGCGGAGCGATGTTCGCGATGCGGGAATTCCTCACCGGTTCGGTGACATCAGTGTTCTTCGCCTTGCGTATCGATGGCGTCATCCGCCACTTCCATGGCTATTGCGATCTTTCGGACGGGCAAGCGATCGAGCGCATGCGTGTGGCAATCATCGAGCGCGAGAGCCGGCCGGTGCGGGCTATGACGCGCGACGAACGCCTGGAGCATATCTGGAGCACCACTGCGGACGACTATCGTGGCTATGCTGGCGATCGCTGGGCCGAAGCCGCGCGCGGCAGGCGCACGATCACACTCTACGACGGCCAGACGGGCAGCACGTTGAAACTGCTGGACGAACTGACTGACGACGAAATCGCAGCCAAGCTGCCGGTGCAGTTGCGCCATCTCTCCTCCCCGATCGCCGCATGAAGGAGGCGACACCATGCTTTCCTTCCCGCTGATATCGGTCCGCGAGGTGATCGCCCGTGGTCGTGCCGATGCGGAAGTCAATGGTGGCTTCCGCAACCCCTACTACGGCCTCCGCCCAGGCACCGACGAAAAGCCGGGTCTGTGGCTCGTTGGAGATCGCGGCGTTTATCTGATGTCCAACGGCAAACTGCCCGATGGTGCCAGACCACTGGTCGTCTATGCCGAGGAATGCGATCCCCGCACCACTGATGACTGGTTCGACGTCAAACGCCGGACCTTTGGCGGCGATGATGGAGTCGATTTCATCGATGCGGAACAGCTGGAAGCCATGATGGCGGCCGCTCCAGACGCGACGCACCTTCGCATCGCATTTCTCCAAGATTCGATGCAGCTCACCTTGATCGCGAAGTCCTAGCCATTTCGCGATCAGCCCGGCCCGTTTGGGCGCCAACCAAAAACCAGAGTGTTCTTCAATCCCGCAGGTGGTTTCCCGCGGGTCGATGGCGCTCGCCATTTCCCGAGGAGGTTCCATGAGCAACGATCCCTTCACTCTCGACATGTTCGGCAGCAGCGCACTCTCGTCTGGCCTTGGCCCGGGTGTCACGGCGTTCGGCGGCTTCGAGCCGGCCGCCGCCAACGACGACGACCC
This sequence comes from Ensifer sp. B1-9, assembly GCF_050474445.1. Taxonomy (NCBI): domain Bacteria; kingdom Pseudomonadati; phylum Pseudomonadota; class Alphaproteobacteria; order Hyphomicrobiales; family Rhizobiaceae; genus Ensifer; species Ensifer sp. B1-9. The sequence continues at coordinate 76,146 of NZ_JBCHVG010000014.1, read as the reverse complement.
GGAACCGACGCCGCCCTCTCCTGCCCCCGCCTTGCCGGCGACGGCAATAGAACGTCCGGCGCCCCGGCGACGCGGCAACCGGTCGAATTTCTACCTCGACGATGCGGATCGAGGCTTGGCCGGATCCTGGAAGGATCGCGCCCGCGCCAATGTTGGCGCGATCCTGATCGCGAACAACATCGAGAAGCAGGATCGACCTGCCACCACGAAGGAGCAGGCGCAACTCATCCGCTTCACGGGGTTCGGCGCCTCGGAGCTGGCGAACGGGATGTTCCGCCGTCCCGGGGAAATCGATTTCCGCGAAGGCTGGAGCGAACTCGCCAGCTCGCTCGAAACCGCCGTTTCGGGCGCCGACTACGCGTCGCTCGCTCGCTGCACCCAATATGCCCATTTCACACCGGAGTTTATCATCCGGGCAGTCTGGGCGGGCTTGCAGCGCATGGGATGGCGCGGGGGCCGCGTACTCGAGCCCGGTATCGGTACGGGCCTGTTTCCAGCCCTGATGCCGGCGGCGTTCCGCGACAGGAGCTTCGTCACCGCCGTCGAGCTCGATCCCGTGACTGCCCGCATCGTCAAGCTGCTGCAGCCGAAGGCCCGGATCATCAATGGCGACTTTGCGCGAACCGATCTGGCGCCGATCTACGATCTTGCCATCGGCAATCCGCCCTTCTCCGACCGGACCGTCCGGTCTGACCGGGCCTATCGTTCGCTCGGGCTCCGGTTGCACGACTACTTCATCGCCCGGTCGATCGACCTCCTGAAGCCCGGAGCACTCGCCGCCTTTGTCACCAGCTCCGGGACTATGGACAAGGCAGACGCGACAGCGTGCGAGCATATCGCCGGGACCGCCGACCTGATCGCGGCGATCCGACTGCCGGAGGGCAGCTTCCGCCGCGACGCCGGTACGGATGTCGTCGTCGACCTTCTCTTCTTCCGCAAGCGCAAGGTCGGGGAGGCCGAGGGGGATCGGTCCTGGCTCGACCTCGAGGAGGTGCGGCCCGCAACACAAGACGAGGGCGCTATCCGTGTGAATCGCTGGTTCGCAGAGCATCCCGAATTCGTGCTTGGCGAACATGCCCTGACCTCGGGGCCTTTCGGCGAGACCTACACCTGCCGCCCGCGCGCCGGCGAAGATCTTGACGCGGCGCTGCAGGCGGCAATCGCCTGCTTTCCGGAAGATCGATATGACGGCGAGCCGACCAAGATCGACATCGACCTCGAGGATGAGCTCGGCGAGATCGTCGATCTTCGCCCTGAAAGCCGGCAGGTCCGGGAGGGTAGTTTCTTTGTCGACAGTCGCCGCGGTCTCATGCAGATGCTCGACGGCACGCCAGTCGAAGTCCAGGTGCGCAAGGGCCGTACCGGTGACGGCATCCCGGAAAAGCATATCGGCATTATCAGGAAGCTGATCCCCATCCGCGATGCCGTTCGCGAAGTGCTGAAAGCCCAGGAGCTGGATCGGCCCTGGCGTGATGCACAGGTGCGGCTGAGGATCGCCTGGTCCAGCTTCGTGCGCGATTTCGGTCCGATCAATCACACCACGGTCTCGATCAGCGAGGACGAACACTCCGGCGAGGTGCGCGAAACGCACCGCCGCCCGAATCTGCAGCCGTTCCTCGACGACCCCGACTGCTGGTTGATCGCCTCGATCGAAGACTACGACCTCGACACCGATACCGCCAAGCCGGGGCCGATCTTTTCCGAGCGTGTGATTTCTCCCCCTGCCCCGCCTGTGATCACCAGTGCTGCCGATGCGTTGGCCGTTGTCCTCAACGAGCGTGGTCGCGTTGATGTCGAGCATATCGCCGAGCTGCTGCACAGAGAGGTCGACGCGGTCGTCGACGAACTCGGCGATGCGATCTTCCAGGATCCTGCCAATGGCTCCTGGCAGACCTCGGATGCCTACCTGTCTGGAGCGGTCCGCACGAAGCTTGCTGTCGCCGAAGCAGCCGCGGCGCTCGATCCGGCCTACGAGCGCAACGTTCGCGCGCTTCAGGCGGTACAGCCCGCCGATCTTCGCCCCTCCGACATCACCGCGCGTCTCGGTGCGCCGTGGATTCCGGCAAGCGACGTCGTCGCCTTCATGAAGGAGATGATGGGCGCCGACATCAGGATTCATCATATGCCGGAGTTGGGGAGCTGGACCGTGGAGGCACGGCAGCTTTCCTATAGTGCGGCCGGCACCTCCGAATGGGGCACCAGCCGCCGTGATGCCGGCGAACTGCTGGCCGATGCGCTGAACAGCCGTGTTCCGCAGATTTTCGATGTCTTCAAAGACGCCGGCGGCGAGCAGCGGGTCCTGAACGTCGTCGATACCGAGGCGGCGCGCGACAAGCTGCAGAAGATAAAGCAAGCCTTCCAGAACTGGGTGTGGACCGATCCCGATCGCACCGATCGCCTGGCGCGGGTCTATAACGACCGGTTCAACAACATCGCGCCTCGAAAATTCGACGGCTCGCATCTGAAACTGCCCGGCGCCTCAGGCGCTTTTTCTCTTTATGGGCACCAGAAACGCGGCATCTGGCGGATCATCTCCTCCGGTTCGACCTATCTCGCCCACGCGGTCGGCGCCGGCAAGACCATGACAATGGCCGCAGCCGTGATGGAACAGCGTCGGCTCGGCTTGATCGCAAAGGCGATGCTGGTGGTGCCCGGCCATTGCCTGGCGCAGGCGGCCCGTGAGTTTCTCGCACTCTACCCCAATGCCCGCATCCTCGTCGCCGACGAGACGAATTTCAGCAAGGACAAGCGGGCGCGCTTCTTGAGCCGAGCAGCGACCGCGACCTGGGATGCGATCCTTATCACGCACTCGGCCTTCAGGTTCATCGCCGTGCCCTCGGCCTTCGAACAGCAGATGATTCACGATGAGCTGCAGCTCTACGAGGATCTGTTGACCAAGGTCGACAGCGAGGATCGCGTCTCGCGGAAGCGCCTCGAGCGGCTGAAGGAAAGGCTGCAGGAACGGCTGGAAGGCCTTGCGACCAGAAAGGACGATCTGCTCACTATCGCCGAGATCGGTGTCGACCAGATCATCGTCGATGAAGCCCAGGAGTTCCGCAAGCTCTCCTTCGCGACCAACATGTCGACGCTGAAGGGCATCGACCCAAACGGTTCCCAGCGCGCCTGGGACCTCTATGTGAAATCCCGCTTCATCGAAACGAAGAACTCGGGGCGTGCACTGGTGCTTGCTTCCGGCACGCCGATCACCAACACGCTCGGTGAGATGTTCTCGATCCAGCGCCTGCTCGGCCATCAGGCTCTCGCCGAACGCGGGCTGCACGAATTCGATGCATGGGCGTCGTGCTTCGGGGATACGACGACCGAGCTGGAGATCCAGCCGTCCGGCAAATACAAGCCGGTCAGCCGCTTCGCGAGCTTCGTCAATGTACCGGAACTGATTGCGATGTTCCGCGCTTTCGCGGACGTCGTCATGCCGGAGGATCTCCGCGCATACGTCAGGGTGCCCGAAATCTCCACCGGGCGGCGGCAGATCCTCACGGCCAAGCCGTCCCCGGCCTTCAAGGCCTATCAGCAGGTGCTCGATGGCCGCATCAAGGCAATCGAGATGCGCGAAGGACCGGCGCAGCCCGGCGACGATATCCTGCTCTCCGTCATCACCGACGGCCGCCATGCAGCGATCGATCTGCGCCTTGTTATGCCGGCCAACGACAATGAGGACGATAACAAGCTCAACCTTCTCGTCCGCAATGCCTTCCGGATATGGAAAGAGACGGGTGATACCGCCTATCTCCGGCCGGATGGCAAACCCTATGACCTGCCCGGCGCCGCTCAGATGATCTTCTCCGATTTGGGCACGATCAATGTCGAGAAAACCCGCGGTTTTTCCGCCTACCGCTGGATCCGCGACGAACTCGTCCGGCTGGGCGTTCCGGCTTGCGAAATCGCATTTATGCAGGATTACAGGAAGACCGAGGCCAAGCAGCGGCTTTTTGCCGACGTGCGAGCCGGCCGGGTTCGGTTCCTGATCGGCTCGTCGGAGACGATGGGAACCGGCGTCAACGCTCAGCTCCGGCTCAAGGCGCTGCACCACCTCGACGTGCCGTGGCTGCCATCCCAGATCGAACAGCGCGAGGGCCGCATCGTCCGGCAGGGCAATCAGCACGATACTGTCGATATCTTCGCCTATGCGACAGAGGGCAGCCTCGACGCTTCCATGTGGCAAAACAACGAGCGCAAGGCCCGCTTCATCGCGGCAGCGCTCAGCGGAGACACTTCGATCCGCCGGCTCGAAGACCTCGGTGAAGGACAGGCCAACCAGTTCGCCATGGCCAAGGCGATCGCCTCCGGCGACGAGCGGCTGATGCAGAAGGCGGGTCTCGAAGCCGATATCGCGCGGTTGGAAAGACTGCGCGCCGCCCATGACGATGACCAGTATGCGGTGCGTCGGCAGATGCGCGATGCGGAGCGTGACATCGAGGTTTCGACCCGCCGCATCACAGAGATCGGCCAAGACATCGAGCGTCTTGTTCCGACCGCCGGTGAAGCCTTCGCGATGACCGTGCTGGGCAAGGTCCACCATGAGCGGAAGGAGGCTGGTCGCGCGCTGATGAAGGAAATTCTCACGCTCCTCCAGCTGCAACAGCAGGGCGAGGTTCACCTCGTATCGATCGGCGGCTTCGATCTGGTCTATGAGGGCGAGCGCTTCGGAAAGGGCGATGGATACCGCTACTCCACCACGCTCCAGCGCACCGGCGTCGGCTACGAGATCGATCTTGCGGTCACCGTCACCCCACTCGGCGCCATTTCCCGTCTTGAGCATGCGCTCGACGGGTTCGAGGAGGAACGGGAGCGCTATCGCCATCGTCGGGATGAAGCGCACCGGCGGCTTGCCTCCTATCGCTCCCGCGAAGGCGGGATTTTCGCCTTCGCCGACGAACTTGCGGAAAAGCGCCGACAGCTGCGCGAGGTCGACGATGCTCTTGCTGCCGCCGCGGTTAAGGGCGCAGAAGCCCCCTATACAGGGCTGCTTGATCAGGGTGACATTTTAGATGCAACGCAGCATTCGCATAGCTGCGTTGCACAAAAAATCATTTCCCCCTGATCAAAAAACGATCATAACGCACCCAGCTGATGCACATGGCGGTTTTCCTCCCAGTGCCGCTGCAGCAGCTGTTCCCCTCTGGAGGTTTATTACCTTCATACCTACAGGGCCCGGGCTTTCTCGTGGCCCTCTTTTTTTGACCTGAATTCCGTTCGTCGAAACGACCTCTGCGGCGGGCATCCTCGCCGCGGTTTTTCCCGCGTTCAGGAAATCAGCTCGACCCGCTCCATCGTTTCGACAAGCCTCTCCCTCGCATCCTCCGGGTGGTTCAGGACATTCACGAAGTCGAAAAGATCCGGATTCTTTAAGCTGACTTTGTAGATCGCAATTCCGGCGTCCACCTTTTCGTCCTCTGCTCTCAGGCCTTCGAAATGTTGGGACGCCTCTTGCCGGGCGCTTCCCAAAGTCTCCGTGAACGCCAGGACTTCGTCTGTTCCTGGAATGACCTGATAGGCAAATATCTCTTTCGTATCATGCATCCTGAACCTCCTCGAGTTGCAAACGAGCCTACTTCGCCTTCCTGGCTGCTGTGAACTGTCAAAAGTGTGAGTGGGTCTTTCTAAAAAGGGAGGACGAAAAGGAAGAGGGGAGGGAGGAAACCGGTCGCAGATCGGCCTTCCCGTCGCCGCTCGCGCTCAACCGCCGCCTCCGCATCCCGGCCACTCGTCCTGCGCAGGGCTGTCAGCCCCGCGCAGACATCGCAGCAGGGACGCTCGGCCGCAGTTGCGCCGGGCCGCCCGCCCTGCGGTCCGGGAGGTGTCTTCGAATGAAATGAAGGCACGAAGGACCGGTAACAGCGCCGTGTTCCGCATCCCGGAAGAGGAAAATCCCATGCAAATCATGAAGGTCGATCCGCGCTCGTTGAAGGACAATCCGGACAATACCCGCCAGACGAAATCTACCCCACAGGCCGACGCCCTGTTGCTCGCCACGATCAATGCCGTCGGCATCATCCAACCGCCCGTGATCTTTCCGGAAGCCAATGGCGGGAACGGCTACGTCATCGAAGCCGGGCACCGGCGCACCCGCATGGCGATCGCCGCGGGCCTTGAGGAAATCGAGGTTCTCGTGGTCGAAGCCGCCAACGACAATGGCGCCATGCGATCCATGGTCGAGAACATCGCCAGGGAGCCGCTCAACCCCGTCGACCAGTGGCGCGGCATCCAACGCCTGATCGCACTCGACTGGACCGAGGACGCAATTGCGGTGGCGCTTGCTCTGCCCGTCCGGCAGATTCGAAAGTTGCGGCTGCTCGCCAACGTCTTGCCGGCAATGCTTGATCAGATGGCGCTTGGCGACATGCCAAACGAGCAGCAGCTTCGAACGGTCGCGGCCGCCAGCCTCGATCAGCAGAAGGAAGTCTGGAAGGCGCAGAAGCCGAAGAAGGGTCAGCCAGCCGCGTGGTGGCAGATCGCCAACACGCTGAGCAAGACCCGCATGTATGCCAAGGACGCGAGCTTCGGCGACGATCTCAGGGAAGCCTACGGCATCGAATGGGTCGAGGATCTGTTCGCTCCTGCGGATGAGGACAGCCGCTACACCACCAACGTCGAAGCTTATCTCGGCGCCCAGCAGGAGTGGATGACGAACAATCTGCCCAAGAAGGGCATGATTGCGGAAGTCACGCAGTGGGGCGACGTGAAGCTGCCGCAGAAGGCGAGTCGCGTCTACGGCAAGCCAAGCAAGGGCGACCACACCGCCATGTATCTGGATCGGAACGGCAAGGTTCAGACGGTCCATTACCGGATGCCGGAGGAGAAGAAGTCTGGGGGCAAGGGAGCGGTTGTCGAAGGTGGTGCCACCGCGGGCGACGATGTGATCGACGCGCCGAAGCCGCGTCCTGATGTCACGCAAAAGGGCCACGACATGATCGGCGACTTCCGGACCGACGCGCTGCACGAAGCGCTCGCCCGCGCGCCGATCGAGGACGACACGCTGATGGCGCTGCTCGTGCTGGCCTTTGCCGGCATGAATGTCCGGGTCGACTCCGGGGCAAACGACACTGTCTTCGGGACGAAGCGGTTTGCTCGCCATGCGGTTCGGCTGATCGACGGCGACGGCAGGCTCTCGTTCGACATAGACACGTTGCGGGTTGCCGCCCGCTCGGTGCTGGTCGATGTGCTCTCTTGCCGCCGCAGCATGTCGAACAGCGGGATCGTGTCGCGCATTGCGGGCCTGACCATCGGCGCGGATGGATATCTCCCGAACATGGGCACGGAAGACTTCCTGCTTTGCCTGTCGCGGCAGGCGCTCGAGGCGTCGTGCAAGGGCACCTCGGTTCTCCCGCGCCCGAGGGTCCGGGAGACACGCGCCGCCCTGGTCGAGCACTTCAGGGAGGGGCATTTCGTCCATCCGGCAGCCCTGTTCGCGCCCGATTCCAACGACCTTGGCGACCTGATCAAGCAAGGCGAGATTGTGGAACAGGAGGACACGGCCACCTCCCGAGAAACGTCGAATGGTCTTGACGACGAGCTCGCGGACGGCAGCGGGGACGGCGATGCGGCCGATCTCGACGGCGCCGATCCGGAGGCCGATGACGGCGCGCCCGGCGAGGACGAAACCGCCTACGGCATTGCGGCCGAATAGCCGCCCTCCGCTTCCGATCCGATCGAAACCCGCCGCCGGCCATCGCCGGCGGCGGTTTCGTTTCCATGAACCTCAGAATTTCAAGGAGATATCTAATGTCTGCGTCCCTGATTTACGACCTCGCCCCGATCGGCTCATCGTCGCCTGGTCAGACGGATCGCCCCCGCCCGCCAGAGCGTTTTAACAAGAAGCTCGCGGCCTGGCAGACCCGTAACAGCAGCGGCCGGCTGATCCGCAAGGAGGGTCCGCGCCAATCCGGCAATTATGTCTCGCCGGGATATTTCACGCTGCATGAGGCGGATTTCGGCGGAAAGAATACCGTCGTTATGCGCATTCACCGAACCTTTGGTCTCGAGTCCAACCTGACCTTCAAGGTTCTCGAGCGCCCAGCACTTGGCTCGGTCCGCGTCTTCGATCACGCCGGTCCGAACGCGGAACTCGTCCATCTCGCCGATAATCGCGAGGCGGCGGCGGCCTGGCTAGAAGAGCATGGCTACCCAAACGCTGTCCTCGAAGAGGTGACCGCCGATGAGGTTGCGGCTGCTCACGTCGAAGGGAGGGTTGCCGCATGAGCACGCCCGATCTTCAATCCGACACGGTTCCGACTGACTCGACGGTGGAATTCGGCGTCAGCGCTGATGGCTTTCCGGTCGCAAGGATCGCCGATACCCTTCTGGCTATGGTGCCGGTGCGCGATGGAACAAGCTTCCTCGCAAGCGCCTGGCGCCTCGCCCGTCCGCTGTCAGAGCTGACGCGCACCGACTTCTACGGTCATGAGGGGCGCCTGGGAGATGAGGCAGCGTTTCGCGCGCGCGTGTTCGAGACTGCGCAGCACAAGCGTGAACTATCCGCGCTCGGGCGGATCCAGACCCGCATGGCGGCAAGTACGCCATGGGGTCCGTCACAGCTCGCGACCATCTATGCCGAGGGGATCATCTCCCACATGACGGCCGGTCACGGCGGGTTTCATCTGTCCGCCGAGCGGAATGCCTGCGTCCTTCCAACGCTGCGAAAGTCAGCGTCCTGGTATGAGGAAGACATGGAATGGGCGATTGTCGCCCTCACCTTCCCGGACCTGTTCACGGCCTACGAGCGTAAATATGCCGACGAGACGATCCGCAACAGTTGGCCGTCAGCCTGGGAAGAGATCCACGGCTACGAACTCGCGCCCGACCAATCCTGGAAAAAGGACCGGGAAGCTTTCGAGCGCAAGCATGCCTGCGACTGGATCGTGATCTCCGCGATCCATTCGAGCTACGATGTCGACATGACGGAGGCGGTCGCCACACGTGGGGGCCGGCGCGATGGGGGGCGGAGGAAATGCGCTTTCTCGTGCCCCGCGCGGAATACGCCGCGCGTGACCGTCTCGGTTTCGTGATCGATCCTGACCGTCACAGTCCCTGTGGCGGGCCGTACAGTTTTGTGGGTTGGCGAGGGAGGGTTGCGTGATGGCTGCAACGGCAATCAACCATGCGCAATTGTCGCGTATTGAAGAAGCGCGGCGGCAGACGTAGCGCCAGTTGGAACTGATCGATCGCCAGGTCTCGCGCCGCATAACAACGATCCTGCCGTAGCTCGCGCGGCGGCAAACTGGATATCGGCGGGGGAAGGCGCCGGATACCGGTTCCTTCCTCGAACGCTACCGCAACAATCTCGCCGTCCTGGTGGCTGAGCGTCAGCCTGAGGTTGACGCACTGACACGAAAGTTAGCCCGGCAGGATGCTGCGATAGCTGCCTTTCGCAAACGATTCGAACCCGTTCGCGACGCGGCTAAGCCACAAGCGGAGGTATAGCACTATGGGAACTATCGGAGACCTTGAACGCAAAGCCGGCATTGGGCCGTCGCGTGTGGAGCGCACCGCGTTCTGGCGGCAGTTCCATCACCTCGATGGCCAGGCGTGCCTCGATGCCGGCGTGGCGGAGCTCAGACGGATGATCGTCGCGAAGGAGGGTCGCGCTGAAGCTTCCCCAAGCACGCGCCGCGGTGTTCGGAAGCGCGAAAGACTACCTCCTTTGACCGCTGAACAGGAAGCCGCGCTCCAGGCCTATGCCGTCAGACACGGGCGTCGCTGGAAGAGCATCCTGAACAATGCCTGGATGGGCGGCGCCCCCTATGACGATAGCGGCATCCTCCGCGGTCTTCGGAACACACACGGTCCAACCTGGCTGCAATCATAACGTCTGGGCAAGCCGAAACCCTCGGTCGAGACGGTAAGCGCGCCAGCTGAGCCTGAGGCGAGTACGGGAAGTAACGACGTGTAGCGTCCCCGACAGCCATCTTCCTTTCAACACCTGGTTGGACCGGACCCGTCCCGGTTTGCCCTTCGGTTTTGCTGCGGTCTGAACCAGCGGCCGTTCGCTTCAAGGCCGCGTTCTGCGCCGCGGGGCGGCCGAAAGCCGCCGCCCTTCACGGAGCAGGCTCGCGGGGCTTCGCGAGGGCAGAATGCCCTGCTTGCCCGCAAACCGGCTCCGCTCTGCCTGTCGTCTTCGGACCTTGAAGCGTCCGTCTTCCGCCGGTTCGGGGCGACCGCACCGAAGGGCAAGCCGGCACGGGCCGGAGCCGCTTCGAGGTTGGAAAGGATGAAAACATGGCAAAGCCCGCAACCCCCTCTCGTCAATCCGCTCGCGTCATGCAACTGCGCAAAGGCGCAACCCTCGAAATGGTCCGACTCACATGCCCGGACAGCGCCCAGGCGCTCAAGATCGCCGAGAGCTTCGGAACCGCGATCGTCGACAGCGACGGCATTCGCGACCTCCATGAGCGGCTCATTTCCGAGACGGCCGATGCTCTGAGCGACGGCCTCGGCGAAAAGGCCATGCAGATCCATCTTCAGCGGATCGTCGGCGCCTTCGTCGGTTCCGCCCACGGTGCAGGCCAGTTCTATAGCCGCGCCGTCACCGAGGCGCGCGACGCCACCGCGAAGGCAGCCAACGACAGCCGCGACGAGGACCTCGACGGTCCTGTCGGCTGCGACAGTGCTGCCCAGCGCAAACGCGAGTTCGCTGCCGACATGGGCGTGCAGGCTCATGCGCTTCGGATGGCCGCGGAGGGCGCCGTTGCAGCATACAAGCAAATCGTCGGCGAGACCTGGAAACCATTCGATCGGCCCGTCGAAATCCCAGGGCACTCCCTCGATCGCAAGGCGGCCGAAGCACAGATGTCGGCCTTCGACTGAGCGCTCTCCCAGCGGGGCTCCGGCCCCGCCTTATTCCCTGACGAGAAGCAAGCGGGCCAACGGCCTTGGAAAAGGTCGCACAATGATCTACATTAATTTCGAGAATTATCTACATGGAGACGGCTCATGCCGATCAACGTCAACAACCCGGAAGCGGACGCTCTGACGCGCAAATTCGCCGAAATGGCCGGCGTCGGCATCACCGACGCTATTGTCATCGCCATGCGGGAGGCGATCGAGCGGCGCAATCGCGCAGAGACGCCATTGCAGACTGCTGCACGCTTGCGGGAAAAGCATGGGGTTGCGATCAGCGAGGGCGCCCGCATGCCTCTTCCTCGTGAAGCTTTCGACGAAATGTGGGATGATGCCTGATGTTCGTCGATGCCTGCGCGATCATCGCGCTTCTCTCCGATGAGCCGGAGGCGGCGCGCGTCTCTGACGCCGTTGCTTCTGCAAGACATCCCTTCACATCCCCGGTCGCCATTCTCGAAACCGTCCTCGGCCTCGCACGGCCGGACAAGTTCAATCTTCCGGTGCCCGCGGTCGAATCGATCGTGATGGAATTCCTCGAAGCGCGGGAAATCGAGGTTCGTGATCTTCCGCCTGCGTCCGAGACGACGCGGCTCGCCCTTATCGCAGCGCACCGCTATCGCAGCGGCCGCCATGGCCTGAACCTCGGCGATTGCCTGCATTATGCCTGCGCCAAATTCCATGGCGTGCCGATCCTCGCCACGGCGGACGAGTTCAGGTCGACCGACCTCGAAACCATTCCTTGAACCCGCATGAGCAGTGACGCCGAGATCGGCCACCGCTACCCCGTCTGGCTCTGGTCCTGCCGGAGCGTGGTGTTCGGGCAACGGCTTCGCCGTCCTCCACGTACGTTCCGGCCCACCGGTGCCCTCACCCCTTTCCGCTCCGCCCTTCGGACCGCCGTGACGGGGTCGCGATCGGCGCGACCTCCTCAAACCGGAGGATTGAACATGAGCGGGAAGGACGAAGGCCAGCGGGCCGATATCTACGCAAGGATTACCGACAAGATCATCGAGGATCTGACGAACGGCGTTCGGCCCTGGATGAAGCCGTGGAACGCGGCGAACACGAACGGCCGTATCAGCCGACCGCTGCGCCACAACGGCCAGCCCTATTCCGGCATGAATGTTCTGTTGCTTTGGTCGGAGGGCATGGCCCGCGGCTATTCCTCACCGATGTGGATGACATTCAAGCAGGCGCTCGAATTGGGGGCGGCGGTACGCAAGGGCGAAACCGGCGCGACGGTCGTCTTCGCAAGCCGCTTCACCAAGGCCGAGACGGACGGCAACGGCGGCGAGATCGAACGGGAAATCCCGTTTCTCAAGGCGTATACCGTGTTCAACGTCGAGCAGATCGACGGACTTCCCGACCATTTTCACCGCCGCCCGGATCCCGTTCTCGATCCGGTCGAACGGGTCGAGCATGCCGACCGCTTCTTCCGCAACACCGGCGCACTAATCCGCCATGGCGGAAACCAGGCCTTCTTCGCGCCCGGCCCTGACCTGATACAGATGCCACCGTTCGAGAGTTTTAGGGACGCGGCGAGCTATTATGCGACGCTCAGTCATGAGGCAACGCACTGGACTGCGCCGGCCAGCCGTGTCGGCCGTGATCTTTCCCGCTATTCCAGGGATAGAAGCGAACGTGCCCGCGAGGAACTTATTGCGGAGCTTGGCAGTTGCTTCCTCTGCGCCGATCTCGGCATTGCGCCGGAGCTCGATCCGAGGCCGGATCATGCGTCTTACCTTCAGTCCTGGCTCACCGTTCTATCGGGCGACAAGCGAGCGATCTTCCACGCGGCGGCGCATGCCCAGCGTGCCCTCGCCTATCTTCACGATCTTCAGCCGACGGAGGGCCAGGACCGGCAGGCGGCTTGAAAAAGCGAGCGCCGCTCCCGCTCAGAGATAATCAGGACTGGCCTCCGCCATCGGCGGTGGTCGGCTCCACCACCGGTTCGGTCTTCACCTGCAGGTCTTCATCCGTTCTCAGGTCCAACTTGCCCCAGATCGACATTTTCTGTGGACCCGGTTTCGGCTTGCGCGACGGCTTGATTTCGACTGTGAACGGCTTTGTCTGTTTGCGCATGGATCTTGGGCAGAACGAATCGCGCTGCAACGATATCCCGCATATGGATCAAAGCAACTGGCGTCTGCGGAGTTCGATATCGAGGTGTCCGCGGCAGTACATCTGGCATCCGGCGCGGTGTCACCTGTGAGCCGTTTTGAACAATCGCGCTCGAACGGCGTGCGGTATCCATCGCCATGTTCCTACTCCTCATTGTTGCCGGCGCTCCCTCTGCGGGCTCGATGAGGCATGTCTGACCGGAGAGCGGCTTCGCCTCGATCGTCTTCCCGCAACGGCCCTCCGGAACTTTCTTCCCCTGGCGGCTGCGCCGCCATTCCTCGCGGAACAACAAAGTTCCTCCCGGCCGCCCTCCATTTCATTCCGGCCTTCAGGTGCGGTCCGATCGTCTCCGGTCTTTGCGACAGCCATCGAGGCCGCGAAGGGCGCGGCCCGAACAACGAAAGGAACATGACAATGGCTACCATCGGCACCTTCACCTCTACCGAAAACGGCTTCACCGGCTCGATCCGCACCCTCGCCCTCAACGTCAAGGCTCGCATCGCCCGCATCGAAAATCCCTCCGACAAGGGCCCGCACTTCCGCATTTACGCGGGTGCCGTCGAACTGGGCGCCGCCTGGCAGAAGCGCTCCAACGAGAGCGACCGCGACTACCTCTCGGTCAAGCTCGACGATCCGAGCTTCCCGGCTCCGATCTACGCGACGCTGACGGAAGTCGAAGGCGAGGACGGCTTCCAGCTCATCTGGTCCCGCCCGAACCGGGACTGAGGAGCCAGCGGCCCCGCCAAGGCGGGGCCAACTTCTCGTCCTTGAAGCCGGAAACAGGCATCGAGCCGGTTTCCGGCTTTCTGCTGCCAAGCGAGAGGTAGGGTCTGCTCAGATCGAGCCATCTTGCCGTGGTGAGAGGGCAGCCTCAAGGACGGGCCGTTCCCCCAAAATGCTCGCGCATTTCGGCTCCCCCACCCGCCGCAGTGCGGTCGCGTTCCGCGCTCCTTGACCCCGCCCTATCATCACGCCTGCGGTCGTCATCTTTCTCAAACATCAGGAGATGACGACGATGATCATCGAAGAGCATATCGAAGAACTGCGCGCCGAGTTGCGGAGCGCCATCGACGTGGACGAGCGCCGGCAGATCGAGGGCGAACTTGAACTCGCCCAGGCCGAACGCGAGGTGATCTTGGCCGAGCAGGACGGCCGCCTCAACGCCGAGCCTCCGTTCTGACGGAGCTTCTCGCCGCGTCCAGGAGCCGGGCGACCGGATCGACCGGCCGCCCAGCTGTCAGGGATTTCGCCCCTCGGCGCTCTCCCGCTGGCCGCGGACGATCGACGCTCAATATCCTCCGATCAAGCCCTCCGGCGCCGAACGCTGCTATAGCGATCAGTTGCGCCTCTCCTTTCGACCCGGCTGTCATCTGCATCGGGGATGTTGCCGCCCGTTCGTCAGGACGCAACCTGCCGCGGCTGGAATTTTCCCCGCCGCGCAGCGGCTCCTCGCGCGACAAAATTCAGTCGACCGCAGGTCCTCCGCTCTGCTGCGGCCGTTCCGGTGCGTCCCTCCTTTCCGGACAGCCGCCTATCCCCGCGATGACCGCAATTCGAACGGAGATCCATCATGCAACAGCTCGCTCAATTCCTGGCCGCCACCGGCCGCCCGCTCCGCGTCCTTGGCAAAGTGATCGGTCACTTCTTCCGCAAGGGAAAGCTCGGCCTGAAGCTCGCTATCAAGGTGCCGTTTTTCGTCGAGATCGAGGTGTCCTTCGAGACCGACTGGAACCGGCGCCGGTGAGTTTTCCGAGGCCCGCTTCGGCGGGCCTTTTCGTATAAGGCTTGGACGCACGCGGACGATATCCGCGTTTTCGTTTCTGGCGCAGCAGATCGAGAAACAGTTGGACCGCTTCCTCTTCCCGCCTGAAATAATGAACCATCATCTGTCCTCTGGTTCCAATGCGGCCCCACTTACGAAGCAGGCAGACATCCCCGAACAGGTTTGGTTCAATCGACATCGCATAGTAGCGAGCCATATTCCTCGAGGCATCGGAGCGTTCGACATAGAGGTGGTAGGGTTGAGAGATCATGAGACCAGAATCGCTGATCCCGGTGGTTGCGTCCAACGACACTTATGAATCGATAGGCAGGGATCGATTCATATCGGTGATGCTGCTGGAGGTGGTGAAGGGCTGAGCGAGACGCCTTCGGCGCACGGCTCTATTCGCTTTGCTCACGGGAGCCCGCACGCGGTCTCCGCCCAGGCGGGTGACGATCCACTCGCGAATCTCAATCACACCATCCGTGTCTCTCACCGTCCCAGGACCTTGCAAGGCCTTCATGGACGAGTGTGCTGCCGAGCGAGCGCCCCGCGCGGGTCACGGTACGGAGCTTGCGCCCATACTTGTCCTCGTCTCGCAAGCGGGTCGAAAGCGAGAACGTCCCGGCGTTGAGCAGAGCCAGGAGGCGCGCCTTCGCCGCCTCCCCTTTTCGCCGTTCTGCCTCGCAGCGCGGCGGGCTCAACTCCGGTGTGTCGATATCGGCAATGCGGATCTTCTCGCCTTCGAACCAGAACGTATCGCCATCGACGACACAGTTGATGTGACGGCTGTCGCCGCAGATCGAAAACGAGGCTGACAGTGAATCCGATGTCGAGAGGTTGGCGAAAGCCAAGCGGCTCGTGGGGTTGCTTGTGCCGTAAGCTGAGAGGAATCCAGCGACGGCAATGATCGCGAGCCTCACGATCGCGATTGTCTTCCGCGACGAAGAGGATAAGCGATACGAGGTCGCTTCCGCTTAGCAGGTATTTCTTGCCGGCGGCCGCCGGCGGCCTTCCGGAGTCTCCGGAATGGCGTCACGTTGTTTTGCGCCAATTTGGTCTCCATGCATTTCGCCGAACGGTACGACGGCCATGGGTTCGTTCGGGTTTACCGACAACCTGGTACGGCCGATAATGCAGTGTGCGAGGTCCGGGGCGCAGTCGGTCCCGCCTCCCCTTCGGGCCACAATGTTGAGGCTCCTGCGGCTGCGCTGATTCCCGCTCTCGCACGACGAGAATTCCCGAAATCCCGCCCGTCGGGCGGCGCTCACGCTGATTTCTCCGATACTCTTCATTCTCCTGGATCCGCCTTGCTCGTTGCACTGCGCGCCGGCTGGATCACGCGGGCTTCAGACGCCTTTCCGCTAGGGTGAAACCTGTTCGTTCCGACGCAAGCCTTCATGTCGTCACGCCGGAACCAGATCGCTCGGCCGCATCGGAGCGGCGCATTGCCGGCCGTAAACACGATCTGCTCATCGGCGCGCATACGCAGAACTTCGTGTGGCTGGATCAACGGGCGCGCCGCCAGTTGCTTCGATCGCGTGCGCGACGATCCCCTCGCCTGGGAACTGCGGCTTATCTGGTCGATCTCGACCGTGGTCATGCCGCAACGCTTCGAGATGTAGTCGGCGGTGTCTGGATCGTTGATCGCGGCGAACGAAATCCAGCTCGCGCTCTCGAACCATTTGCTTGCCGTGTCGCGGCCGCCATAGGTTTCGCGCATCTGGCCGATCGACTGGTAGATCATCGTGAGCGTGATGCCGTATTTGCGGCCAGCATCACGAGCGGTCTCCAGAATTCGCATGTAGCCGAGCCGCGCGACCTCATCGAGAAGGAAGAGCGCCCGCCCGTTCACCTCGCCGTCGCGATTGTAGATGGCGTTGAGGAACGAACCGATGATCACCCGCGCAAGACCGGAATGGGTCTCCAATGTCTTCAGGTCGATATTGATGAAAACGTCGGTCTTTCCATCCGCAAGCGCGTCGGTCGAGAAGGTCGAACTCGACACGAGCGCGGCATAGTTCGGATAGGACAGCCAGTGGGTCTCCTTGACCGCATTGGCGTAGACGCCGGAGAAGGTTTCCGGCGTCATGTTGACGAAGGCGGCGACATTTTCCTTGACGAAATCCGAGTTTGAATTGTCGTAGATCGATTGCAGCCGCTCGCGCAGTTTCGGCTCTGGTTCGGCCAGATTGGAACGCACCTGACGCAAGGTCTGGTTCTCCTGGTCGGTGTGTCCGGACAGGCAGACGTCGGCGATCAGCGCTGTCAACAGTTGCAATGCCGATGCGCGGAAGAAGTCGTCGCGGACACCGCGCGGCCCCCCGCTGTCGCTCATGATCCACGATGCGACCGAGGCGATATCCTCCTCCTTCGTTCCGCCGAACTGCCCAATCCAGTCGAGCGCATTGAAGCCGGTCTCAGGCTTCTTGGGATCGAGGACGAAGACGTCTCGGTCAGCACCGGCGCGATGGGCCGAGACCATTGGCGCCACCTCGTTCGACGGATCGAGCACGACCAGCGAGTCATCCCATTTTAATGCGGTCGGAACTGTTACCGATGTCGTCTTGAAGCCACCGGAACCGGCAAAGACGATGCCGTGCGAGGATCCGAACGAGCCGTCAAAGCAGAGGAGCGGCGACTTGCCGCCAGCACCCCAAGTCTCCGGATTGTCGGCGCGAAACGATAGGTTTCCGACGTTGTCCTTGTCGACGCGATAGCGCTCACCGATCACGATACCGCCGGTCCCCGCAAACAGCTTTCCGGCCTCGGTGAGTTTCATCCAGTCGGCTTCGCCATGCATCGCCCGCTTGCCGCGGATCCGCCTCGGCTCGGCGCGTGCGAGGGCCGCGTTGCCGATGAGCGTGATGCGGAGCGCAAAGCAGGTCGCCATCGCCGTCGCCCCCGCTCCGATCAGCGTCGCGGGATCGACATACGAGAGGACGGACTTGCCCTGTGGCACCTGATCGATAAATGCCGACAGCCGCATCGTCTCGCGAACTGCTGCGATCATGATGACACCGACGCCGCCGACAACAGTGCCCCATCCTGCCGACTTGATCCGGATCGATCCGGCACTCGCGAACAGGAAGACGATGCCGATGAGCGCCGCCGAGAGATAAGGCAAAGCGATACCGGCGCGGCCGAGCATCTGGCGTGCGGCCTCGGTCTTTCCAAAGTCGGACAGCCAATGCTCGATTCCGGTCACGCCGATGGCGACCAGGACCATCAGCACCGCGGGTGCGATGACGAGCATGATCCTAGTCATCGGCTTTCCCGAAGGCCTCCGCGCCGATCGCGAGCAGCCGCGAGCGTTCGATCTCGTCACCCTTGATCCGGTGGCCGAGCTCGATCAACGCGCCGAGCAACAGCGCGCGTTTCTCGTAGCGAAGACCGGCTTTGACGATCAGGCCGCCAAGCTCGATCTTTTCCCGCGTGTCCTTCTTTCGGGCATCGGAGGTGGTAGTGCGCGCCATCCGCTCAAGCCTCGCCAGCGCTGCTCTGAGCCGCGCCAGGCGGGACCGCCGCGGTTTGGCCGCTCGCAGCACTTCCCGCTCCTGCCCTGTCCTTTCCGGTCGACCCCACCTTTCCTCCGCGAAACCGGTTGGCCAGGTCCTCGAATGCCGCCTGCAACTCGGCCTCGTCAACCTCGACCTCGCCGAGACCGGCCTTGAGCGCGACCCGGCCGATGCGCTCGGCCTCACGGGTTTCGGCGGCCTTGAGCTGCTCTTGGAGCCTGGCGATTTCGTCGCGGATTTTTGAGGATGGCTTTTTCATTCCGTGTGTCTCCGTTCGTGGAAAACTGTCATGCGAAGCCAGTCTTTCCGATCGGAGTGCGGAACGCACTACTGTGAATCCTACAGTCGCCAAGGGCGATGCTTTGGTGAATGATCCCGGCCGTTCCGAAGGAGCGGCTTCCAAGGGCGCAATTATACGTCGCTGCCGCGACGTTCTGGTCAGAGATACTGGCGGGGCCGCCGCTTCCGACGAACGCGTTGATTTCGTTCACAACCGCGAAAGAATTCCGCCGTGGCCGTTCCTCATTTCTCCGTCAGCATCGTCGCCCGCGGCTCCGGCCGCAGCGCCGTGCTGTCGGCGGCCTATCGCCACTGCGCCAAGATGGAGTACGAGCGCGAAGCGCGAACGATCGACTACACCCGCAAGCGGGGCCTCCTGCACGAGAAGTTCGTCATCCCGCCAGACGCACCCGAGTGGCTGCGGGCGATGATTGCCAATTGCTCGGTCTCAGGCGCCTCGGAAGCCTTCTGGAACAAGGTCGAGGAGTTCGAGAAGCGCTCCGATGCGCAACTTGCCAAGGACGTCACGATTGCGTTGCCGATCGAACTGACGGCCGAGCAGAATATCGCGCTCGTCCGAGATTTCGTGGAACGGCACATCATCGCCAAGGGCATGGTGGCGGACTGGGTCTACCATGACGCTCCCGGCAACCCGCATGTGCATCTGATGACGACGCTGAGGCCGCTCACAGAGAGCGGGTTCGGGGCCAAGAAGGTCGCGGTTCGTGGGCCGGACGGCAAGCCGATCCGCAACGACGCCGGCAAGATCGTCTACGAGCTCTGGGCCGGCGGCATCGACGATTTCAACGGGTTTCGCGATGGATGGTTCGCCTGCCAGAACCGTCATCTCGCGATGGCTGGTCTCGACATCCGCATCGATGGCCGATCCTTCGAAAAACAGCGCATCGAGGTGGAGCCGACCATCCATGTCGGTGTCGGTGCGACGGCCATCGACCGGAAGGCGGAGCAGGCGCAAAGCCAATCGTCGCCATCGTCGCCAAAGCTCGAACGGATTCAACTGCAGGAGGCGCGGCGAAGTGAGAACGCACGTCGCATGCAGCGCCGGCCTGAGATCGTCCTTGACCTTATCACCCGCGAAAAGAGCGTTTTCGATGAGCGGGACGTTGCCAAGATTCTGCATCGCTATATCGATGATGCCGCGCTGTTCCAAAGCCTGATGGTTCGTGTCCTGCAGAGCCCAGAAGCGCTCCGTCTCGAGCGTGAGCGGATTGCATTTGCGACCGGCACACGGGTGCCGGCCAAGTACACGACGCGCGAGTTGATCCGGCTCGAAGCGGAGATGGCCAACCGGGCGATCTGGCTTTCGGGGCGATCTTCGCATGGCGTTCGGGAAGCGGTGCTCGAGGCGACGTTCGCGCGCCATTCGCGCTTGTCGGAGGAGCAGAAGACGGCGATCGAGCACGTCGCCCGACCCGAGCGGATCGCGGCCGTCATCGGCCGCGCCGGCGCCGGCAAGACGACGATGATGAAAGCGGCCCGCGAGGCTTGGGAAGCCGCCGGATACCGCGTTGTCGGCGGCGCGCTCGCCGGCAAGGCTGCCGAAGGTCTGGAGAAGGAAGCAGGGATCGCCTCGCGTACGCTCTCGTCCTGGGAGCTTCGCTGGAACGGAGGCCGAAACCAGCTCGACGCAAAGACGGTCTTCGTTCTCGACGAGGCCGGCATGGTGTCGTCGCGGCAGATGGCGCACCTGGTCGAGACGGTGACCAAGGCCGGAGCCAAGCTGGTTCTTGTCGGCGATCCGGAACAGCTTCAGCCGATCGAAGCGGGTGCCGCCTTCCGCGCGATTGCCGATCGGATCGGTTATGCCGAGCTCGAAACCATCTACCGTCAGCGCGAGCAGTGGATGCGCGATGCCTCGCTCGATCTTGCCCGTGGCAATGTCGGCAAGGCAGTCGATGCCTATCGCTCGAACGGGAAGGTGATCGGCGCCGAGCTCAAGGCCGACGCGCTCTCAAACCTTGTCGCCGACTGGAACCGCGACTACGATCTTGCCAAGTCGTCTTTGATCCTTGCGCATCTGCGCCGTGATGTCCGCATGCTCAACGAACTGGCGCGTGGAAAACTCATCGAGCGCGGGATCATTGAGGATGGTTCGGTCTTCAAGACAGAGGAGGGCATCCGCAAATTCGCCGCCGGCGACCAGATCGTCTTCCTGAAGAACGAAGGTTCGCTCGGCGTCAAGAACGGCATGTTGGGAAGAATCGTCGAGGCAGCGCACGGCCGCATCGTCGCGGAGATCGGCGAGGGCGAACATCGCCGCCAGGTCACGGTTGAACAGCGCTTCTACAACAACCTCGATCATGGCTATGCCACCACTATCCACAAGAGCCAGGGTGCCACCGTCGACCGGGTGAAGGTGCTGGCGTCGCTCTCGCTCGATCGGCATCTGACCTATGTGGCGATGACCCGCCATCGCGAGGATCTCGGCGTCTATTATGGTGCGCGATCCTTCGCGAAGGCAGGCGGCCTGATCCCGATCCTGTCGCGGAAGAATTTGAAGGAAACCACGCTCGATTACGACAAGGGCGCGTTCTATCGCCAGGCTCTTCGTTTCGCCGAAGCGCGCGGCCTGCATCCCGTCACCGTCGCCCGGACCCTCGTTCGCGACCGGTTGGAATGGACCATTCGGCAGAAGAACAGACTTGCTGAACTGGGCGCCCGGCTTGCCGCCGTTGCGGCCAAGCTCGGGCTCGTCCGCGGCATCCAGCAATCCTCAAAACAAGACAGCATCAAGGAGGCAAGACCGATGGTCTCAGGCATCACCACTCATCCCAAATCGATCGACCAGGCGATCGTGGACAAGGTCGCCGCCGATCCTGGATTGAAGAAGCAGTGGGACGAAGTCTCGACCCGCTTCCATCTTGTCTACGCTGAGCCGGAGGCCGCGTTCAAGGCTGTCAATGTCGACGCGATGCTGAAGGACGGAACCGTTGCGAAGACGACGCTCGCCAAGATCGGATCGCAGCCAGAGCAGTTCGGAATGTTGAAGGGCAAGACCGGGGTTTTTGCAAGCCGCGCCGACAAGCAGCAACGCGAGAAGGCCGAGACCAATGCGCCGGCGCTTGCGCGCAACCTTGAGCGCTATCTGCGCCAGCGGGCGGAAGCCGAGCGCAAGTTCGGGGTTGAGGAGCGCGCCGTCCGCTTGAAGGTGTCGATCGATATCCCTGCGCTCTCGGCGAACGCCAAACAGACGCTCGAGCGGGTCCGCGACGCGATCGATCGCAACGACCTGCCTGCCGGCCTGGAGTTCGCGCTCGCGGAAAAGATGGTCAAGGCTGAGCTGGAGGGATTTGCGCGAGCGGTCTCGGAGCGATTTGGCGAACGAACCTTCTTGTCCCTTGCTGCAAAGGAAGCCAACGGCCAGACGTTCAACGCCGTTACCGCTGGAATGACAGCCGGGCAGAGGACGCAAGTCCAGTCGGCGTGGAATTTGATGCGAACGGTGCAGCAGCTCGCCGCGCACGAGCGCACGACGGTGGCGCTGAAACAGGCAGAGACGCTGCGCCAGACGAAAGCCCAAGGGCTTTCTCTCAAATGACGGCGTCCGTTTCCGCGCGTCGGCTCAGAAGCGCTCGAAGGGCGAATGCAGTCATGATCCTGTTGGCGTCGGCACTTGTTGTCGGAGGCATTGCTGCTATCGGGATACCAGGCGGATACCGCATCAACCTGACACCCAGCGAACCGTTCGGTCTCTGGCGCATCGTTGCGCTCGATCGACCGCCGGCGGCTGGTGATCTCGTTTTCATTTGCCCGCCGCAAACGCTGGCGATGCGCGTGGCGAGAGAACGCGGCTATCTCCGCTTCGGAACCTGCCCGGGCGGGGTCGCGCCGCTTATCAAGACCGTCATCGCCATGGCCGGGCAGCATGTCGAAATCGGCGAAGCGGTGTCGATCGACGGACGCCCGATCGCATTTTCTGACCTGGCGAAACGGGACGGCAAGGGTCGGTCGCTGACGCCATTTGCCGAGGGCAACGTCCCTGTTGGAAGCGTCTTCCTGCATTCCCCGTTCAGGGGCTCCTATGACTCCCGTTACTTCGGACCCCTGCCCGCGGCGGGCATCCTTGGCCTGGCACAAGAGGTGCTCACCTATGCGCCGTGAGTTCCGTCGGCCATATCTGTTGATTGCCGCTTCCATCGCCGCGGGAATGGTTGCTTGGAGCGGCTACGTCCTGCTGCTTCCGGTCGCCTTCACGTTTCCAATCGTATGGGCGCTTGCGCCAACGAGAATGACAGCCGCATATGTCTCGGCCGGTTATTTCCTGGCGGCCTCCCGAGGACTGCCGCAGGGCGTCGCCGCCTTCTATGCGTCGGATCTCGGGCCAGGCCTGGCTCTATGGCTATGCGCTTCAGCTGGCTTTTTAGGCGTCCACACAATTCTCTGGACGGGGTGGGAACGCGCGCGGCCGTTTCGCTATCTTGCGGCAGCCGTGCTGATGGCTGTTCCGCCAATCGGCATTATCGGCTGGGCGCACCCGATCACCGCCGCAGGCGTGCTGTTTCCGGGTTGGGGGTGGTGGGGGCTTGTTGCCACGACAGCCGGCCTCATGGGCCTCGTTACCCGCATGTGGCCAGCTGTCGCAATCGTTCTTTCAGGCTTCTGGTTGTGGTCCGCCGCATTCTGGACCGACCCGACGCTACCGGAAACGTGGCAAGGCGTCGATCTCGAACTGGGCGCTTCGCTCGGTCGTGACGTGAGCATGGTCAGGCATCGTGATCTGATTGCCACGGTGAAGGGTCACGCATCAGGGGATGTGCGCGTCATCGTGCTTCCCGAAAGCACTCTTGGCTTCTGGACACCGACGGTGGAGCGACTCTGGCTGCGGGCGCTGCAGAGAACCGAAGTCACCGTCATTGCGGGTGCGGCGATCGTCAATGCGGGCGAATACGACAATGTTCTGGTTGCCCTCTCGGCCGCCGGTGCCCAGATCCTCTATCGGGAGCGTATGCCGGTTCCCGGCTCGATGTGGCAGCCATGGCGGCCCTTGCTCGGTCTAAGCGGCGGTGCTCGGGCGCATGTCTTCGCAAACCCGGTTGCGACCGCCGCCGGCAAGTGGATAGCGCCGCTGATCTGTTACGAGCAACTGATCGTCTGGCCCATTCTCCAATCCATGCTCCACGATCCGGACGTCGTTGTCGCGGTCGGAAACGGTTGGTGGACAAAAGGCACGTCCATCGTCGCGATTCAACATGCGAGTGCGGTCGCATGGGCTCGCCTCTTCGCAAAACCACTCATCCTTTCCTTCAACACCTGAATGCCAAGGAGACGTCATGTTCGACGCTGCCCTGATCCAACAATGCGCCGACCCCTCCTTGAAGCCGGCACTCGTCGAACGGTTCGTCGCGGCCGCCGGAACGAGCGATCCGCTTGCCGTCACGGTCAAATCCGGTGGCAGGCTCATTCTCGTTCCCAAGGCGGCCTCGGCGGAGGAAGCGATGGCGATCGTCAGGCAGTATGCCGGCCAAGCCGTGGTTCGTGTCGGGCTGACACAGTACCCGGCTGGCGTCGGCGTCAAGGATGCGGCAGATCTGAAGCCCGACTTGGTCGACCCCTGCGAAAACCTTCGCAAGGGAACGGCGATGTTCGCCAAAACCCTGCGCATCGTCGTCAAGTGGTACGGCAATCCCAAGAGTGAAGACGTATTCCCGCAGATATTCGAGGATGCGGTCTACGCTTGGAAGACCGGAGAATTCGAAGGCGTTAGGGTTTTCCAGGCAGACGATCCGGGAAGTTCAACACCACTGAAGCAGCAAGGGATAGTGCCCCTCCGTGAGGAGGGAGGAGCAGAGCCGACACCCGAGAAACAAGCGAGGACGGATGAGGACGTCGAGCGCGCCGGAATTCGCATCGATCTGTCCCGCATCGGTGGAAATTGACGCTCAGTCCGGCAGTGCATACCGTGTCAGGACCGCCTCGTCGTCTTCAATGGCAATCTCGATGACTTCATTCACCAGGTCTTCTCGATCTGCGATTTCGCCGACGGCCGCCAGGAACAATTCCCGTTGGACGGCAGGAAGGACCTGCGGAACGATGATGACAAGGCCGGCGTGCAACGCCTCTTTTGCGTATAATTTTCGGAAGTCGCGTGCATTGTTTGTCACGAAGGTGAAGTCTTCAGCGACGATCCTGGGCATCAGATCCCAATCAGTTTCGCCACTTAAGCCCAGCCAGTTGACATGAAAGCAGTCGTGGCCGTGTTCTTGGGCAACGGCCACGAGCGACGTGTGCAGGCATTCATCGATGAGGAACTTCACGAAGCGGTGCCCGGGGACTTCCTGGATATGCTCGCCGAAAGCGGCAAACGCTTTACCGATTTCACCTTCAGCCCTTGCTCCGAGAGCTTTTTCGGTCGCCCTCGAGCCGGATGGGCGGCCGTCCAGATTTCGGCAAGTTCTACCATCCGTGCTGTGACCGAAGGATAACCCTCGACAATTTCCGCGGTGCTGGCGCCCTGCAGCTTCATCGCTGCGATCATCCGCACGGGAACTCGCGTTCCGTTGAAGACCGGATCGCCGCCTGCAACACCTTTGACGGCTTGGATCTTTTGTTCGGCTTCTCGAAGCGCCTCTGCGCGTGCGGCCAGTTGCTCCCTCGCCCGCGCCACGTCAACGATCAGATAGTCGTCGGCTCTTACCGTATCCGCATCGGGGTTCTGTTCGATCGTATCGAACAACCGTTTGCGGCGCTCGGCAGACAGGATCGATCCCACACCGTACCAGAGCTTCAGGCGCAGTAGATCCTCGTCGAAAAGTTCTCTGCCCTCGCGCCCGAAATGAGCCTCAATGATCCGTTTGTCGATTGCATTGTGGACAGACTTTACCGCGACCTCACTGAGAGCTGCGGCTTCGGCCGGCGTGTAGGCTCGTGCTGCGCTAGTCATAATCATTCTCCTTGTGGAGCATATATAATGCAGATCATGCCCACCGTAAAGACCGGGCTAGATCAGGGCCACGAAAGTGTCGGGCCGCCCGAGATGCGGATCGATTTGTCGCCGAAGTTTTCGGAACGCGTGATTGCGGCCGGTCAGTTTGGCTTCGCCAAAAGCTCGCTTGGATCGACACCCAAGCCTTCGGAAATTTTCCCCAGCGCAGTGACGCTGGCAGAAACGGTAGCCCTTTCGATATCCCCGATGTGTCGTACGCTCAGGCCGGTGCGGTGGGCCAGTTCTTCCTGCGTCATCTTCTTGCCATGGCGTATTCGACGCAAGTTCACCGCCATGACCTCCTTGAGATCCATTCCATGAGCGGAACCTCAATCGGAACTATCGTTCCAGGAACGATAGTTCCGATTCAACCAGCGATGTGTTAATACGCATTCGACGATCATGCCACTGTTACGATTTGGTAGAGTAGTAATCGTCGGGGACATCACTTGGGGAAGTTGAGGATGGAAGAGGCTCGATGCTCTCGGGATAACGGCACGGAGGGCACATCGCGATACGGCTCGACCAGTAAGTCGGAATTGGAGGCGCTGGCCGTTTCAGCAATTCGCGACCACCGCGCGCTTCTTGCGGCGGATCAGGTCGTCTATGAGGAGTGGTCACGCGCGAGCGAGGATCTGTCGACCTCCAGCGCAGTCCTTCAGACCCTCCAGGATGAATATCTCGCACGCCAAAAAAAATCCGAGGCCCAGCAAGCGGAGCTCTCGGAGATTCTCGACGCGCTCGGTTTCGTCCCTGACGTTCGTTTCAACGACGGCGATCAGGGATCAGACGAGGCGCCGATCTTTGGCAATCGCGTAGAGGTGAGTAACTGAATCCGCATTCAGCTTGCCACGAGCTTGATCAAGATAGTGCTGCACCGTCCGCGCCTTGATCCCCGTAATAATCGCGATTTCCTCAACCGTCTTTCCCTTTGATGCCCACATAAGGCAGTACATTTCACGCGGCGAGAGCGACCGCTTGGGATTCATTGCTGTCTTCGCCGCAACTGCCCTCAACTGATAGTGGACGGTGATCAGCAGTTGAAGCGCCGTTTTCGAATCGAGTGCTCCTGCAATGCTTGCTTTCTGTTCCGGCGACGCGAATGTCAGCATCAGCGCAGATCCATAACTGCCCTCAACTCGGATAGTGACCCCGGATCGAATTCCATGATCGATTGCCTCGTCGCGAAAACGCCGCAGATCCGAGCGTCCTCGCACTGGCCAGTCGTCTGCCGTCCACTCAAACATCTCTCGCATCCGTCTTGCTTCGGTGACGACGGGATCGAGGGTGTTGTATCCGCTCTTGAGGTAGTCGCGTTCCCATGGTCCTGGGTACGAATTGAAGGTCTTGACCTGAGACCCGTCGGTTTGAAGATATGCGAACCGTTCATATCCATGGGAACGGGCATAGCGTTTGAGAGCACTCTTTATCATTTGCTCATCAGGCGCGGCTTCCAGCCTATCGATGAACGAGCGAAGGTGTTCACTCACGTTTACCTCTCCTCTTGATCCGGCAAGTTACCCTTTAAACACGATCAATCGTCGCGCTACCGACCTGCTGGTCATGTGAGCACGCATGGTACTCACGATAATTACAGCAACCTTTGGTAGCTTGAGGTGAACTTGTTCCTCCTAACCGCGTTTGCTATTTCTAGCGAAGGAAATCCATCTTTCAAGGCGCGCTACCGTAAATTGCGGACACGTGAAGAGTCCCGATGATTCAGTTGTGCTCGTGGTCCACACAACAATTCAACCACTTGGCGGAAGCTCCCGCTTGTCGAACAACTAACTACCCACGATACGCTGACGGAAAAATGATATCCTGGTCGACGAGGAGGTTGAACTTGTAGCCGGGACGAATACGGATTGTTGGCTGGACATTGAGGTTCTTCGAGATTGTTTGTTCGGCAACGCGGCCAAATGTTTCCGCAAAATTCCGGCGCGCGGCGTCAGACGCGGTGTCTTGTGTCGCACGCGTCGAGCTCTCCGGCATCGACATGTCGATCCCTGTTCCAATGAGAGCGATCAGTGCGGCCGAACCGAACGTCCTTAAGAGGTGCCGGTCAACCTTGTCGCTAAAGCCTCCATATCCTTCGGCATCGGTACCCGCCATTCCCCCGATTTGCAGCGTTGATCCATTTGGGAAGATGAGGTCGGTCCAAACGACAAGGACGCGCTCCTGGCCGAAGGAAACCTTAGAATCGTAACGGCCGAAGAGTTTGGTTCCCTGAGGAATGAGCAGCCGGTGGCCGGTCGCGCTGTCGTAGACGTTTTGACTGACCTGCGCGGTGATCCGGCCTGGTAGATCGGAGTTCAGCCCAGTAATTAAGGTGGCAGGAATGACCGAGCCGCGCTTTAGTTCGAATAATGACAGCTGCGGGACGACCTGGTTCGGCAAGTAGCCAAGGTCTTTGATGTCCTGGTTGAAGAAATCTTCTTTCAAAGTTTGACCGTTCTGGTCGCCTTTCTGCCCCATTAGTCCGGCGTTGAGCGCAGTCGCGTAGAGATCTGACGCGCTGTTTGCAGCGATAGTGACCCCATTGGCCGTGGCCCTTGAATGGTTGGAAATACCCTCAAGGTCCGCGATGTTCACCTTCAATGGCGAGTCATGGGCGGTGGCACTCGCCTGAAGCCGCGCCATGCGCTGACGCTGCGCTTCGCGGAGATACTGCTCATCCTGCTCACGTTTGAGCCGCGCTTTCCATTCGTCTTCGGTGTCGAGGTGCGGACGTTGTTCGATCGGACGGGTTTCAGTGAGGAGCTCCCTATGGGGTTGGCTTTGAACGACTGTCGGGACCGGCTGAAAAACCTCGTGTTTTTCGGGTTCTCCGATGATGCCGTCCGAAACACCGCGCTTGAGTTGCTCGCCAAAACTCGTCGCCGGCGTGCTCGCCGCGCCACCAAGCTCGTTGCTGCGGTCGAAGGATAGCCCTCGCCATGAAAGGCCGAGAACCACGACGCCAAAGAAGAGCACGATCACTGCGATTGCGACAATGATCGGGAGACGATTGAGGCGGCGCATCCCATGCTGATCGTGATTCCTGGAAGTGCCAAGCTGCAGGGATTGGGCCATTCTCTCCTCCTCAGTTGCGGCGCATCACCGAGAGCGGGCTGGCGGGCGTCGCGCCGGCTGCTGTCTTCGTATAGGCACGGGCAATTGCGATCGATGGCGCGGTCAAGCGCGAGAGAATCTGGCCCTCGAAAGCGTCGATCGAATAGGCGAGGTCGACGGTTTTCTGATTTTTGGCCGTCTTGTTCTCGGACGTGACCGTATAACCCCAACCCTTGAGCGCCGCTTCGAGTGCGGTGGCGTATTCGGTTTCGTCATTGTCGAGATGGATCATTGTCGTTTCCGGTGAGCCGATCTGTTCGGCAAAACGGCTTGCCATATCGCCGGCGATGGCACTGGCGGCCTGTCCAGTGACCGCTGCCGGAGTTGCGCTTGTGGTGAGCGCGTCATCTCCGGTCTGGCAACCGGCAAGCAGGGCGGCGAGAAAACATATAGGGACGATGCGCATCGTCAGCCTCCTCTCCGGATGGTGATTTTCTGCTTGCGCCAGCCAACGCCAGAAACAAGTACCGCCTTGTCGATCGCGTAGTCGACGACCATCATGTCGCTCTTCATCCGGTAATTGACGATGCGGTTCTGGCCGCCGCTGACGACGAAGAGGACGGGCGCGTCCTGACCTGCGATGGAGCGCGGAAATTGGATGTAAGTCTTCATGCCATCGGAGTAGACACGCTTCGGCTTCCATGGAGCGCGACCGCTGATAGAATAAGAAAAGCTCAAGGCTTCCGGCGCTGCTTCGGCGAGGCGACTGGCTTCCAGGCGAGCGTTGATGTCCGCCAGTTTGTTCGAAGTGTCCTCTGGGTACTCAAAACCCACCCTTGCCATGTATTGGCTCGGATGGGATTTGAGCTGGATGTGGTAGGTTCGCCGCGACGTCGTGACAACCATCGAGGTCACAAGACCGGGTTCGGATGGCTTGACGATCAGGTGAATGGCTTGCCCGTCTGCAGCTCCTGACGTCGCGGGTTCGATCTTCCAGCGCACGGTGTCGCCGACCAGTACATCACGAACAATTTCGCCGCCCTGTAGTTCGATATCGCAGACCTGCAAGGGTGAGCAGACGACGGAAGGCTGGATCTCGCCAAACAGAAATATGACCTTGCCGTCAGATCCCTTCGTGACGAGCCCTGAAGAACCTCGCCACTTGCCGGAAATGCTGGTCCCCTTGGCTTCGTTCTTGCTCATGCTCTGGGCCTGAGCTGTCCCTGCGAAGACGAGTCCGGCCATGCAGCTCGCGGCCGCGATCAAAACTGTTTTGTGCATTTGAATGTCCCTGCCTTAGAGCTGCGCGGTCCAGTCAAAATCCTGGATGTAGAGGCCAATCGGATTGAGCCGGATGATCGCCTCTTCCTGCGGCGCGGTTAGCGCGACCGTTGCGATCCCGCGGAAGCGGCGCGTGCCGGTTTCCTTGCCCTTTCGATCACGCTCGTACTCCGTCCAGTCGATCTGGTAGGTCTGGTTCGATATCGCGACGATGTTGTTGACTTCGATTGCAACCGTCGACGATTTCGCCTTTTCGAATGGAGAGTTGCCGCGAAACCAGGAATTGATCTTTTGGGTGGACGGATCCGCGGTGCGAACAAGGGCATACGTGCGATCGATGTATTGCTTCTGAACAACCGCATCGGGCGAGATGCTACGAAAGCTGGTCACGAAGTTGCCGAGCATTGCGCGCACCACACGCGCGTCGGCATACGCGATCTGCTCAGGGAAGCCCGCAGCGACCGGTGTTCCGAGCTTGTCGACCTCGACGATATAGGGCACCAGCTTGACCTGGGTGCTCAAATACATCGCATAGCTGAAGCCGATGATAGCCATGGTGAGGCTGAGAATGCCTACAATGCGCCAGGCGGCCGCGGCCTGCACATAGGATCCATAGCGCTCGGACCATTCCTGCCGCGCGGCAAGGTACGGGTTTTCGGGGACGCGGTTTGCAGCCATCTGTCGATCCTTCGGACTATGATTGTTCGTTTCGTTCAGGGAGCGGCTTGCTTGCCTTTCCACGGCCGCGCGCGTCATCAAGCTTTGCATTGGCGAGGCCCAGCAATGACCCGGCATAGGCGCCGGGCGATCCAATCGCCTTCTCCTTGGCGGCAGATCCGGCCGCCTTTGCTCCAGAACTGAGTGCTGACCCCATGCCGCGGAGCGCCGAACCACCGATCGAAGAACCGGCAGCGCGGGCAGACTGGGCCGCTGCCGCGCCGGCACCAACCGAGCCGGCGACCAACGAGGCTGCGCCGGCTGCGAACGACGCTGCTTGACTGCCGTGCCGTATGGTTTCCATACCGCCGGTCACAGAGACGCCCTGGACAACGCCTTGAATGATGTTTGGCACATACATCGCGATGAGGAAGACAATGACGGAAATGCCCGCGATCGCGAGTGTTGTAATGAACTGATCGGACGTTGCGGTTGGCGCCTGCGCCAATCCGAGCAGGACGTTCGATCCTATTCTCGCGATCATCACGAGGGCCATCAGCTTCATGCCAACGCCGAAAGCATAGACGAGATAGCGAACCGCGAAATCCTTGGTGAAAGACGAACCGCCTAAGCCGAGCATGATCATGCCAGCGAGCAGGCCCACGTACATCTCGACCATTACCGAGACGAAGATCGCGGCGACGAGCGAGAAGCAGATGACAACCACTCCCATGGCGAGAACCGCCGCTATTGCCAGCGCATTGTCTTCGAAAACGCCGAATTTCGCCTGCTGCGACATCTGTGAGGCGACCCGTATACCCGCGTCAAAGACTTCGGCCGGCGACGCCGACCCACCGCCCGCGCCAATCTGGAACAGGCTGTCGATCACTGTCCGGGCGAAAGTTGGCCCCTGATCGAGCACAAAGGCAAAAAAGCCCACGAACATGATCCGCCGCACGAGCTCGGAGAACCAACCGTCGAGTGAAGCTGCCTGAAGGGCCAACCAGACGGCACATATGGCGATCTCGATTGCTGCGAGGATCCAAAACAGCGAGCGCGCCGCGTCGATGATTGTCGTTTCCCATCCCCTGGCTGCGGCGACGACCTGGTTTTCGAGCTCCGTTAGGACTTGGCCGGTCTGAGCCAAAGCCGGTGCATCAGTCAAAAGGACAATCGCGGCGCTCAGGACGAGGGTCCGGGAGAGTGAATGGATCACCATCTCGGTTTCATCTCCTGGCCTTGTTCGATCGGAGAGAGTTCCTTGTTGGAGCCAAAGAATCTCTCGCGTGCCTCTCTCTGTTCGTCGGACATGGCAGGCACGACCGAGCGATGGGAGATGAATACGGCAACCGCCAATCCCGTGGCGGTCGCGATGACAACTATTGCATAAGCGCGGTTCACCAGCGCGGCTCCATCTTCTGACCTTCAGGAATGTCGTTGACGGTCGCGCCGAAAAACCTTTCCCGACGTGCCTGCGCCAGATCCTTCTCGGTCTGCTCTGACTGGAGCCAAGTGCCCATCAGCGTCATCTGCTGCGAAACGAGGCCACGTAGCTTCTGCAGCTGACTAACCTGCTGGGTAGCGATTTGATGCCCTACCTGCAGTGCCTTCATCTGCCCGTCTGCGGATTGGGACATAGATCGGAGTTCATCCATGGTGCCCTCCTCCGTGTCGAATTGATCGGCCGTAAGGCTTGCTGCTCTTAAGGTTCCGGCGATGGTGTCGCGGTTCGTGTCTGACCAGGATTGGTAGGTCGAAGAGAAATTCTCACCTTTCGGCAGGTTTGTTTTAAAGTTCGCGTAGCTCTTGAAACGCTGCTGCAGGACGTCGTCGGCGTTGGCCATGGAGAACGCGATACTCTGCCCCTCGTCGACGACGCCTCGGAGCTCGCTCAGGTCGCGCTCGACCTCGCCCCAAATGTGTTTTGGCAGCTGCGCCGTGTTCTGGAGCATGTTGTCGTAGATTTTCAGCTGGTTCTGGATCTGCTCGGCCAACTGGCTGATCTGAGTGAGCTGGTTGTCGACCTGTAGACCATTGCTCTTGAGGAGATCGACGAGTTGGGCATTGTTTGCGAGCTGGGTCCATTCGGTGGCGACCCCCGTCGCGGAACCGGCAAGGGCTCGGAGTGGTGCGATTGATGCGAGAGCGCAGACAACTAGGCCTGCCATTGACCTATACGAAGTTGAGCAGCGCTGCGGCATCGGGAACTCCTCTCGTTTCAAGCCAGCGGATCGGCCAGTCCCGGCCATGTTCAGATCTGAGCGCGCGGATGCGCTTGAGGTCGTCCTTGCCAGACGCGCCGACGAAGCTCAGTGCAATGGGACCCAGCGCCATTTCGAACAGCCGGCGGCCTTCGGGCGTCGCGACGTAGTATTCGCGCTTTGGAATGGCCGTCGAAACGATCTCGATCTGGCGCTCGTTAAAGCCGATCCGCTCGTAGAATTCCCGGGTGCCTGGCTCGCTCGCTGCGCCGTTTGGAAGGCAAATTTTGGTCGGGCAGGATTCCTTCAGCACGTCGATAATGCCTGAGCGCTCAGCGTCGGAGATGGACTGGGTCGCGAGCACTACCGCGCAGTTCGCCTTGCGTAACACCTTCAGCCACTCGCGGATTTTGTTGCGAAAGACCGGGTGCCCCAGCATTAACCAGGCTTCGTCTAGAACGATGAGGCTTGGCGAGCCGTCTAGCCGCTTTTCGATCCTTCGAAACAGATAGGTCAGCACTGGAACGAGATTGCGATCGCCAAGGTTCATGAGGTGCTCGATTTCGAAGCATTGGAGCGACCGAAGCGTCAGGCCGTCCTCTTCGGCGTCGAGCAACTGCCCCAACGAGCCATCGACGGTGTAGTGATGAAGCGCATCCTTGATTTCGCGCATCTGAACGCCGCTGACGAAGTCAGAGAGAGATCGCCCAACCGCTGTTGCCATCAAACCGACCTGGCGAGAAATGGCATTTCGGTGGTCGGGTGTGATCGTTACGCCCTGCAAGGCAACGAGCATTTCGATCCACTCGCTAGCCCAGGCCCGATCGCCATCAGTTGAAAGTTCGAACAGCGGACAGAACGCGAGCGCTCTCCCTTCTTGTTCATGATCACCGCCGATCTCGTAATGGTCGCCGCCGGCCGCCAGCGTCAGCGGCAGGAGTGAATTGCCTTTGTCAAAAGCGAAAATCTGGGCGAACTCGTAGCGCCGGAACTGCGCTGCAAGCAACGCCAACAGTGTCGATTTCCCCGAGCCGGTCGGGCCGAAGATGAGGGTATGACCGACATCATCGACATGTAGGTTGAACCGGAACGGCGTTGATCCGCTTGCCACTTGCATCAACGGTGGCGAATTGGTGGGAAAGTAGGGGCAAGGGGCAATCGCACTTCCCGACCAGACCGAATTGAGCGGGACCAAGTCCGCGAGATTGCTTGTGTTGATCAGTGGTTCTCGAACATTGCAGTACCAGTTGCCAGGAAGACTTCCGAGAAAGGCGTCCGTGGCGTTGAGCGTTTCGATCCGCGCACCAAAGCCTTCAGCTTGCACCACCCGGCGGATCGCCTCGGCCTTCTCCTGCAACGCATCGCCGTTGTCGTCAAAGAGGATGATGACCGGCGTATAGTATCCATAAGCGACCAGTTGTGATGACGCCTGGGCAATAGCGTCTTCGGTCTCGGCAACCATGCTCATCGCGTCTTGATCGAGAGACCGGCTTTGCGTCTGAAACAACTGATCGAAGAAAGGCCGAACTTTCTGCTGCCACTTCTTGCGTGTCCGCTCGAGCTTCTGCCGCGCTTCCTCCGCATTCAGGAAGATGAAACGCGAAGACCAGCGATAGCTGAGCGGCATCAAATCAAGGCCGTTGAGAATTCCCGGCCAGCTTTCCGCTGGCAGTCCGTCGATGGCCACGACGCCGAGAAACCGGTTTTCGACCTTTGGCGTCAATCCATGCTGAAGTTCAGCGGTCGCGATCCAGTCGAGATAGAGGGGCACGTCTGGCAGTCGGATGGGATGGTTCTCGCCGGTAATGCAAAAGCGAGCGAACTGAAGAAGCTCGTCATAACGGGCAACCCGCTCCCCTCCCCTCTCGGCGGCTTCGCGCGTTTCCATTCGCCGGATCGAAAGTGTGTTCGCTAAATACTGTTCGATCTCGCGAATGGCGTTCCTGAAGGTGAGAAGCGCGGTATCAGCATAAGTCGTCCGGCGGCTTTCCGGATCCGAGTAGACGTATTTACTGAGGCCCACTTTTTGGGCTTCGGCTGGCCGATGGGTGAGAATGAGAGCGTGCTTGCTCTCGAAGTGCCCCTGCTCGCGTCCGAAATGCGCCCGGCGTTCGGCATCGATCGCGCGTGTCACGGGGTCAGGGAAATGACAACGATCCTCTGAAGGATATTCCATCGTTGGAAGGCGAATGGCTTCAACCTGAATCATCCATCCGCTACCGAGCCGCGAAAGGATTAAATTGATCTGCCTGGATAGCTCGTTGCGTTCGAAATCCGTGGCACTTTCGGAATCCGGTCCCGCGAAGTACCATCCGGCCATCAGGCTCCCATCTTTCAAGAGGAGCACGCCATTGTCGACCAGGCCTGCGTAGGGAACGAGGTCGGCGAAGGACGGACCTTTCGCCCGGAAGTGTTTGAGAGCGACCATCGGTGAATCCCTCAGTACTGCCGCCACGGCGAACTGGTCGCTCTGTAGTAGGGTTTGTAGGAAATGTGCCGGAGGTAGGCCTGACGCATCAGCGGGTCGGATTTCGCCATCAAGCGGAGAAGTCCAATGACGGCGAACCAGACGGCCAAACCGAAGAGCACCGAGTACGGCGTGAGCACGACGAAGATCAATATGACTGCGGCGAGGCCTGTGATGAGCACCAGTTCCCTGTCGGCACCCATCA
Source organism: Ensifer sp. B1-9 (assembly GCF_050474445.1). NCBI lineage: Bacteria > Pseudomonadati > Pseudomonadota > Alphaproteobacteria > Hyphomicrobiales > Rhizobiaceae > Ensifer > Ensifer sp. B1-9. The sequence goes on along the minus strand of NZ_JBCHVG010000014.1, from coordinate 40,804 downwards.
GGAGGCTCGGGCGCGACAGGGCGCGGTGAATGCGATTGCGGTGAAGGCGGGACAGGTGCTCAGCCACGCGCCCCCTCCCCTTCTCCAACCCGCGTCGCTGCTTCTGGTTCGGATAATCCAATGGAGGCGCCAGTCGCGCCGAAAAGAGCGACGATTTGCGTTGCGCCGAGCAGGACGCCAGCGACAAGAACCACGTACATCAAACGTCGCGCGAAATCGTTGAGTTCACCGCCGAAGATCAGCATTCCGCCGGCGATCGCGACTGCTGCGAGAGCGATGTAGCCGGCGACTGGCCCAGTGATCGACTCTTGAATTCTCTCGAGCGGCCCCTCCCAAGGAAGGCTGCCGCCGGAACTGGCCAACGCGGGCATTGTGGCCGCGAAAACAAACGTCGCTGCAATAACCCCCTGTAGCGCCCTACTTTTACGCGACATGCCGCGCCTCCTGTTCCTCTGTCAGTCCCTCAGATTCGATCTGGTACTCGCCGTTTACGAAGCGCTCGACATGGATCACATCGCGAACGCGGCGTCCGCGGGAGGTGCGCTCGATGGATACGATGAGATCGACTGCTTCACCGATCACTTCCTGCATCGGCTGCTGGCTTGCCTCTGCCGTCAGTTGCTCGAGCCGCCGCAAGGCAGATGTCGCGGTGTTTGAATGAATTGTCGCGACACCGCCGGGGTGACCGGTATTCCACGCTTTGAGAAGCGTGAGCGCAGCTCCGTCGCGAACCTCTCCCACGACAATGCGGTCAGGCCGCAAGCGCATCGTACTTTTCAGCAATCGCGCCATATCGATTGCGTCACTGGTGTGGAGGAGAACCGCGTTATCGGCGGTGCATTGGATCTCTGCGGTGTCCTCGAGGATCAATAGCCGATCCTCAGGCGCTCTTTTGACGATTTCGTCGATCACAGCGTTGGCGAGCGTCGTCTTGCCCGAGCCCGTCCCACCGGAAATGACGATGTTGAGGCGAGCGCCTATCGCGCTGCGAATGGCGGAAGCCTGACCTTCCGTCATTACGCCGGTACGCACATAATCGTCCAACGGGATCATACGTGACGCACGCCGGCGGATCGTGAACGCGGGCCTTGCGACGACCGGCGGCAGCAAACCCTCAAAGCGATGGCCTCCGATCGGAAGCTCTCCGGAAATGATGGGCTGGTCGGTATCGACTTCTGACTGGAGGGCATGAGCGACCGTGCCGATAACCATCTCTGCCGCGGCCGAGGACATCTCGCCAGCGGGTGCAACACCATGCCCGAGCCGTTCGATGAACAGCTTTCCATCAGGATTCAGCATGATTTCGACGACGGTACTGTCGTCGAGCGCATGGCAGAGCTGGTCGCCAAGTGCCTCCTGAAGTTTGCGAATGAGGCGAGCATGAGAACGAAGCTGTGTCATTGGCCACCGCTCACGCTGCTCGGCCGAAAGGGCCAGAAATCTTTGAGCGGTAACCAACAGGACGAAGCTTTCGAAACGTATCGACGGTCGCCGACAGAGTGCCCGCTACTGCCACGGTACTTCCGATGTTCTTCGGTTCGCCAAGACGCCGCAGCGGCCATCCGACGCGGGAAAGGATCCGTTCGACCCGCAGATCCGTTGCAGTTACAATTTCGGTGAAGTGGTTTGCGACCGACCACTCGATAATTCCCGCGAACATTGCGAGAGTGGCCTCGTGCACGGATCCCCCTGCCCTTCCCTCGTCAAGGGTGGTATCCACGCAGAAGCGCGAACTCTCGATCATCGATGGATGAGCATCGAGCCGACCTTGGGGAAGAAGCGACGGAAAGACATCCACCAGCATAGTGGGCCCGAGCGCAGGAAGAAGTCGCGCACATCCGGCCAGTTGGCCAGTTTCAGATACGGCTATGATATAGGTTGGCTGGAGCTCGTCGAATCGATCTGACTCGCGATCCCCAACAACGTTGACTTCCCATCCCAGCCGATCGGAAAAGACACTGGCGCGCAGCTGATGCTGAGCTTCGAGAAGTCTGGTCTCGTCATTGTTTCGCGGTTTCGAAATCGCGCGAATCTGCATGAATTCCTCCAATCGATGTTGATCGGAAGGAAGTCAGCACGAATCGGAATGGCAGGGCAGTTGTAGGATTCTCCAGGGTTTTATCTGACTGAGTCGCACGACGAGCCTTCTGTGCCGCTCGAATATTTGACTTTTCGAGTCCTGCAATGAGGAGACGGTATGCAGGATTCACAGTAAAACACTTGGTGAACAGGTGAGTCTTACGAAAGGCTAAGAGGCGGAACTGATTGGAGAATCCGGCGTCAGAGTACAGATCGGCCGCGGTTGTATTAACCATTCATTAACCATTAAGTCCTTGCCATGGAATGCCTTTTGGGTATCGTCACGGTTAAAATGCAGTTCCGGTAAAAAATCCGTGATGAGAGATATGAGCGTGAGTGTGGCAACAAAACCAAATCGTCAGTCTTTGCCGAGCGTCGATGAAACCATCGGTGAGCAGGCAGATCTGTTGAGCTCACAGTTGCAATCCATGAGTGAAGCGCTTTTTCCGCCCACCGCTCAAAAAGTTCTGCGAAAATTCACGTCTGGCGAGGCAGCCCGGTTAATCGGTGTATCTGATTCGACACTGAGGAAGATGACCCTTGCGGGGGAAGGTCCCCAGCCGGAGACCACGAGCAACGGGCGACGGCTTTATACGCTTGCTGACATCAACCAGATTCGGCGCATACTGGCTCAATCCACTCGCGGACGCGAAAGTATCGAATTCGTACCGCATCGTCGTCCTGGAGAACACCTTCAAGTCCTGGCTGTAACGAATTTCAAGGGCGGGTCGGGCAAGACCACTACCTCGGCACACTTGGCACAGCACCTGGCCCTGCAAGGCTATCGCGTTCTCGCTGTCGACCTCGATCCCCAGGCGAGTTTGTCCGCCCTGCTCGGAGTCCTCCCGGAACTGGATGTCGCCTCCAACCAGACGCTCTACGCTGCAATTAGGTACGATGACGAACGTCGGAATCTCTCGGACGTGATCAGGTCGACCTATTTCGACGGATTAGATCTCGTTCCAGGTAATCTCGAACTCATGGAATTCGAGCACACGACTCCCAAGGCACTTAGCGCTGGCGCGTCCGGCGGTACGTTGTTCTTTGCACGTGTTGCTGCTGCGCTTGATGAGGTCGCCGATAATTATGATGTCGTAGTCATCGACTGCCCGCCACAACTCGGCTTCCTCACCTTGAGCGGACTATGCGCGGCAACCTCCATGATAGTCACTGTGCATCCGCAGATGCTCGACATATCGTCCATGAGTCAGTTCCTTCTCATGACGCGGGACCTTCTCGGTGTCGTACGCGACGCCGGCGGCGACCTGAAATATGACTTCATACGCTATCTCCTTACGCGGTTCGAACCGCAGGATGCCCCGCAAACGAAGGTTGCAGCCCTCCTCCGCAATTTGTTTGACGATCATGTCCTTACGAACCCGATGCTAAAGTCCGCTGCCGTTTCGGATGCAGGACTGACAAAGCAGACGCTGTATGAGATCGGCCGGGAAAACTTGACGAGATCTACCTATGATCGCGCCATGGAAGCGCTCGACGCGGTGAATTCTGAAGTCGAGGCGCTGATAAAACAGGCATGGGGTCGCGCGTAGTGGGCGCCGTGGAATTTGCAGATCTATATGAAGATATGACAGGCGAGGCATCATGAGTAGGCGAGATTCGATCGACTCTCTCTTTCTGAAGAAGCCAGTTGCTACGGCTTCCTCCGCGTCAAAATCAGCGGACCGCGTGCGCACGGGTGCAATCTCGGCAATGGGCTCGTCGTTGCACGAGATGGCAGAGAACGCGAAGCAGGCGACCAGACTTCAGCAGCAACTAGCCGAAGGCGAAGCCGTCATTTCCATTGACACGGCTTCGATTGATATCTCGAAGATCGTGGACCGCATCCCGGCCGACGTTGACCCCGCCTTTGATGCTCTGGTCGAAAGTGTGTCCGAACACGGGCAGCAGGTTCCGATCCTGGTGCGACCGAGCCCACAGACTGCGGGCCGATTCGAGATTGCTTATGGGCGCCGGCGACTTAAGGCGGCCGAGAAGTTAGGGCTACCCGTCCGCGCGATCGTGAGAAACCTCTCTGATAGCCAGCTCGTCATCGCGCAGGGGCGCGAAAATCTTGATCGCAAGGACCTTTCCTTCATCGAGAAGGCTTTCTTCGCGAAGCACCTTGAAGATGCCGGGTGCGATCGACCAACGATCATCGCCGCCCTTGCATCCGACAAGGCGGACGTAAGTCGCTATGTGGCGACCGCGCGGCAACTACCAGAAGATTTGGTTCGACTGATCGGCCCAGCACCGAAAGCAGGACGGGCACGTTGGTTGGCCCTCGTTGACCACCTCGCCTCCCCTGCCAAGCTGGCTACCGCTCGCGAGCGGCTCCTCGACTATGCTGACAACAAGCTCGAAAGCGACGCGCGGTTGGATGCTTTGCTTCGTTCGCTTGACGAGCCGGAAAAGAAAGCCACGGCCAGCAAGCCAGAAACGTGGAAGACGCCGCTTGGCAAACGCGGTGCGCGCATCGAGGCGCGGAATGGGAAAACAACCATCATTTTTGAAGAAAAGGTTGTCCCGGAATTCGCCCAGTTCGTTTCAGGGAAGCTGGACGAGCTTTACAGGGAGTTCCAGGAGAGCAACGGTGAGGGAGAAAGCGAATAACAGCAAGCCCGTGATTATTCGGTAAATACACACACGGCAAAGAAAAAGGCCCCCGAAACGGATCCGGAAGCCCTTCTCAATTAGTTCGCACCTAAGAGAATCGCATTTCCCGGAATCCACGTCAAGAGTCTTTGGCACCGTTTTGGTGAGCGCTTTTCTATTGCCTTCGAAAAGGTGAAAGAAATGCAGAGTGGACATGTGACGACGCCCTTCGGGCGCCGGCCGATGACGCTTGCGCTCGTAAAGAACCAGTTCGCCGCAGCGGACATCGAGCAAGGCAAGTCAGCCGACAAGTGGAAGGTTTATCAAGATGCCTGCGCGGCCCGTACCTTGCTTGGATTGCGAGACCGCGCGCTGGCCGTTTTAAGCGCACTGCTATCCTTTTATCCGGACACGAAATTGAGTGAAGCCTCAAATCTGATCGTATTTCCTTCCAACGCACAGCTCACGGCACGTGCGAACGGTATCGCAGGAACGACTCTTCGTGAGAACCTGGCCCTGCTGGTACAAGCTGGGCTGATCATTCGGAACGATAGTCCCAACGGTAAGCGCTACGCTCGAAAGGATCGGGATGGCATGATCGATACGGCGTACGGCTTCAGCCTAGCGCCCTTGCTTGCTCGCGCAGAAGAAATCGCTCGACTGGCTCAGCAGGTTAATGACGAAAATCGCCGCCTGAAGCTGGTCAAGGAGAAAATAACAATCGCGCGGAGGGATGTTCGCAAGCTGATATCGGCCGCAGTTGAGGAGGGTGCACCGGGCGATTGGGAGGCAATTGAAGAGCTGTACGTCGCTGCCGTCGCTAAGGTCAAAATGGCAAGGACGATCGAAGACTATTCGGTGTGCCTTGATGAACTAACGCTGCTGCACGAGGGTGTCGTCAACTTGTTGGAATCTCAGCTTTTTCAGCAAGAATCCGACACCAATGATAGCGCTAGCCGTCAGCACATACAGAATTCAAATACCGACTCTCATTTTGAACTTGAACCTAGCTCTAGAAACGAGCTGGAGGCGAAGCCGCGGCAGGAACCGCATCGACGAGGGGAGCCGATAAAAGCGTTTCCTCTCTCTATGGTACTGCGAGCGTGCCCGCAGATTGCGGATTATGGGCACGGAGGCCGAATAGAAAACTGGCGTGAACTGATGAGCGCGGCCGTCGTGGTCCGTGCGATGCTGGGCGTTTCGCCGTCAGCCTATGAACAGGCTTGCTTGGTAATGGGACCGGAGAATGCGGCTGTGGCGACCGCCTGCATCCTGGAGCGAGCCGGGCATATCAATTCAGCGGGAGGTTACCTTCGGGATCTGACCGCTCGAGCGGAGCGAGGCGAATTTAGTCTCGGGCCAATGTTGATGGCGCTCATGCGTGCTAGCGGCAGTGGGCAACTACGATCGGCGTAGCGATTGGCTGCTCCGTTCTAGTCGGCCACAGTAACGAAAGACGAATCCAGACGGGAGCACAGTGGGCGATGGCGGCATGATTTACTATTCTGGTGATAAATCGAACGCATGAGCAAGCCCCCTCCCCCATTACGACCCGAAGAAAACATCGGCTCGCTTCTCGAACGTCTGCCAGTCTTCCGGTTCTGCATCCGCCTCCGATCTGTTGCGTTGGTCGGCCGCCGACGCTGCCCTCCACCAGGCTTCAGCGCGTTGCATCAACGCCGCCATCTCGCCGTTCAAGCGATGCGATCGCAGCAGGTCAACGGCGTGCTCGAGGTTTTGGCGGGGATCGTAGAACACACCGATAGCCGCGCCGGCAGCCTTTCGCGCCGACTCCAGTTGCTTTTTCAAGCATTCCAGCTCAGCTTTCGCCGTAAAATATTGTCTCATCACCGCGATAAGCTCGCGGTCACTGACGCTGTTTTCCACGGTCCGCCCTCCGTCCAATTCCGCTCGCAAACCTGCTTTTCGGAAACCTTTTCGTTCCTCGACAGCAAAAGCCATGCTGTTTGCGATCCTAACGCCGTCAAGTTGACGCAACGTAACTGCACGATCCGTGAGCGGGCGCATTTCCGCAGGCTCCTTCCTCCCGAAGCCATGTTCTACCGCTGTTTTTCCAGATTTCCGCCACAGAAGCCTGCTGCCGCGCATCTGACACCGGGAACGGTCGGTTGCTCGTTCCCGATGACATTCCGAGTCGGACGGGCTGCTGTTCGGTCGATAAACCACGCTTGCAACCGGGTGATTTCTCACGCATCTGGAAACCGGTGCGCGATGGCGCCTCCACAAACATGTAATGTCCCACGCGGCATGTCTTCCATGGTTCGTTTTTGAGGAGGCGCCGCTAGCCGGCATTCGTTAACAGTTTCGGATCAACGCTTTCATTCTGTAGTAGTGGCTTCTGCGGGCTGCTCCCCTCCCCCGAAAGCTTCTGAAGCCCCGCAAGAAGGTCAACGTAAAAGCGGACCAACATATACCTTCCCTCGTCTGGGAAGAATAATGGAGTTTGCCATGCTAGCCGAGTCTCATTTCCTGAAGACGACCGAGGCCGCCGTTGTAGCAGACGTGGAAGTCGAGAACGTCAACAAATTGATCGACAATCATATACTCCCGGACGAACTCTTCGTGCGAAACGGGGGCCGACGCGTTCTGCCTGGAGGCTGCGTCGCAATCAACTTCTACGTCCATAGCGCCAACATTTTGGATGCTCATACCCGCAGGTCGGCTATCACCAGGTTTCTGGACAGGCTGCGCGCGCTCGAAGTTCATAAGATGAACATGAGAGAATTTCGTCGAGCTGATTGGACGTTGCACGAGAGGTTTGTGACCATTGAATTTTGGGACGTTCTCAAGGACACCGTCGATCGGTTCGAGCAACTGGAAGCCGCGCGTGCGATGGTGGTTGTCGACGAGGAGATCCTGGCGGGAACCGCGGTCCTGAAAGGAACGCGCATTCCCGTGTACACAGTGGCTGCGATGGTCTCCGCGGGCGTGTACATGGCTGAGATTCTTGAGGATTTCCCGGGCCTGGACGAGCAGAAAATCGAACTGGCGGCCGTGTATGCAAAAGCGAACCCGCCGCGTGGCCGCCCCACATCGCGTCTAAGGCTGCCGGCAGGTGCGACCTTGAGCGCGCGAAGGTCTTCCAAGTCGGAAAGACCGAATGAAGCTGCTCATTGACGAGTGCCTTAGTCCTCAGCTTGCAGTTCGTGCGCAGGCTGCCGGCTATGGCGAATCTTCCCATGTCGTTTGGATGGGCAAGCAGGGATGGAAAGACCATCAACTAAAGCCTGTCATTCTGGATGGCGATTGGACCTTTGTGACGCGCAATTCCATCGACTTCAGAGGATCGCGGGCTAATCCTGGGAACACCGGCCAATATGCCGGTCCACCTTGTTTGAGTAAGCAGCACATTCTCTCCATGACCCACGTCACCGCGGGGCCATTTCTTTAAGACGCTTTGCGCCCTATTGCACCGTTCGTCCGCATAAGCGCCATCTGCTTTGGCGCCATCGAAAACTTCCACGTCCGCTTTCCTCGTCAGATCGCGCAACTACCCGCGGGCCTAGTTGATCTCCCCTGCCCTCTCCGGAACGCATGCCATAACCGCCGCGGCGTTCCCTACGCCCGATATCTCTAGACCACCTGATAGGCGCTCGGACTGACATCCGGCATCCCACGGGGCGCCGAAGACCGATTTGATGAAGCGCGTTGTGGCGATTGCCATGCCGATCCCAGCCCGTCGCCACGAGCAATTGCCGCTCAACCGAACATGTTCATGTCGCGTTACGGAGAGGCCTCAGTCTCACCTTTTCCCTAAGGAAGATTCGCCGTGATCTAGCTGGTTTGCCAACCACTAAGAGTTCTGTACCGGCTCGGAATGAGCACTTATTTTCAAATAGCCGGTCCTAGTTCATTCCCGCCAGAGCAGCGCGAAGTGCGATACTAAGAAGGCAAAACAGGAAAACGAAACTAGATCGGCTTGACTTCGCGGCCCATATTCCATGCAAAGCTCATGGATGAGAACTGCTTCTCTGGGTGTCAATTCATCGCGCTAACGTGACGGCAGCTGCGTTCGTAAAGATCAAATACCTCAGCCGCTGGAATAGGGCGAAGAGGATCACGGTTCCAAACGAGTTTCTTAAGCTCGGGAAATCGGCTGGAATGAGCTGGGAGCCAAAGTGCATCATTGCCCCCCTATGTAGGGTCACTGAACGACAGCTCAGCTGGCTGCGCACGTGACCGCATTCACGCGGAGCCGGCTGGGCGGCACGTGATCCCCGAAAGCCTCTCGGCTGCGCCGGCCACTATGTGCGCTTAATAGTGCCGCAGGCGCTGTCTGTCTTACGCCAAACTCTGCGAAGATATAGTTCTGTTGGGAGCTCCCAACAGACGCGATCTTAATCGTGCGGAATGAGAGCGTTCGCGTGCCGAGAGGCCTGGTCAGGCTCTCACACGTTCGTATCGGTTGTTGCCACCTGGCCCCCGATAGTCGCACTGAATGAAAAATATCGACCTCAATCCGCTGTTGGGAGCTCCCAACGACAGGTTGCCCCTGCACTTGAGGATCAGCTTGGTCGGCTGCGGCGTGGACCGCGGCGATCAACATCCGTTCACTAACCGATGCGCTGGAACATGAGACCATCCTTGACCTGCGTCTCTTCGAGCCAGTGCTTCAGCTGGCCGACCGATCAGGTTGACGTTTCGTCGTCGACGCTTGTGCTGTCTTGGTGCGGCCGAGTCCGATCGAGAGGCAAGAAGGGGAGGGGGGCCATGTCGTTCAAATGGGCACGATCGGAAACTTCGTCATCGACGAGTTCCTCGACCCACATTGTTGCTACTTCGGATCGCCGCCGCCCGGCAGATACGAAAGCGGCCAGAAGGGGAGTTCGGTCCCCGAGATAGAATAGACGTTCGCCGGCGCCTGCCCAGAACATCGGCTTCCGACAGAAGGCGAAACTGAAATAGACCGCTTCGAAAACAGCTCTGACAGGCGCTCTGCAGGGCAGCACCATGCTTGAAGCACGCGACCGCTTCCACATGAGCCCAGCTTCGCCGGCAATAGTGGTCGCCGCCCTTTGCCGCGTCCTCATCCAAGCAAGCGGGGCAAACCCCTCGGTTCCGTGGATTCCTGACGTACCATTCTGCAGATCTTGAAAACTGGATAGCGCCAGTCGCTGGAGATCGTGTTCCCTTGAGCCTACAGGCCCCGCCCAGCGCCATCCCGACCCTCAACGCCTCTCCGTGTAGAGGGCGGCTGTCCGTCGAACCAAACCTCGATCAGTGGCGATGTACTGGGATAGCGGGAGGCAAGCCGCCACTGCCAGGATGTGAGCAGTTCGTCCTCCAAGGGACGAGGTGCGACCGGAAGCAGCCGCACATGCCTCACCGCGCCACCGTCCGCCGCAGTTCCCGCTCCGCTTGCTGTGCCGTCGCGACCAGCGGCAAGACCAGGCACTCACGACAGAACGGGATGCTGAAATCGATCAAGTTGTCCCCGTTGCGAGACCACCACAGCGCACCGAGGGCAGACGAGCCTGGCGTTGCCGCGGACAGGCGTTTGCGCCGACAGCAAGCCGAAGCGCCATTTTGAGCGAAGGACCGTCAACGGCACCAGTCAGGCCGCGCCAGCGGGTGCCGAGGTGAGCGACGAATATTAGCAGCAGACTTTCCTGCGTCGGTCATGGGAGACGCACCGATCGCGGCTGTTCGGCAGCCGCGGGGATTACGACCCATGAGGGCAGACACTTGATGAGTCTCTTGCGCAACTCCTGGCGAGGCTCGCAACAATCCTGCCGCTGTGGCGCCCCCCGGATCTGGGGTCTGTGCCTGTACATCGGCGCATTCTCGACCTCACCGATGGCGTCACGGTACAGCGATCGCGCGGTCGCGGCAAAGGGGATGCCTTGATGCTGTAATGGCCGCTAGCCGCCTACTTTGGACCGCACACCCGCACGGATTGCCCAACGTCGCCGGCCTCGGGATTTCGTTTCCATTTGGCAAGTCGCCGCCCTCTTCATCGGCGCCCGCGCCACCATCCACGCTGTCGCTTGGTTGGCACGCCGTCTCCATCGAAGCCATCGCCGAACTTACTGGCCTGATCGAGCGTCGTGAAATCGAAAGCGTTCCGCCCTTCTTGCATGAGGCCTTCAGGAAGTTTCGGGGGGAGGGGGAACAGGCGCCGGAAGTCACCGCCGCCGCGGCTCAGGGTGAGAGTGTTGAGCTGAAACTGCGGAGCGATACCGAGTACCTGCGCCTGGCGTTGCAAATCCTTAAACACCAGGCCTCAGAAACCATGCCGTCCACTCGCGGCAAAAGAAGCCGCGCGATTGGTCGCCTGATGCACCGTGCCCTCAGCGGCGGATAAGACCGAACCGATGAGCTTCATCCAGCAGGTCACGAACGGAAGAGGGCTGCCACTTCTTGCCGCCGCGCACAGGCCGTTCGCCCATCTGGTCCAGTTGCGCGGCAATGTCGCGAAGCGACAGGTCGGGATCGGCAATGGCGATCGCCGCCACCAGCTTCATCAGATGGTCCTCGGGGGCGCGGCGAGGGGATCGGGCCAGGAGATCTTTTTCCGCGAGCTTTTCGCGGACCATGCGATGAACGGCGCGTCGCAGGCGCTCGACGGTCCAGTCGTGACCGCGGCGATTGAGCACCCGCACGACATTGTCCCAACTGTGCTGGGGCCGGAGTTGCCGTACCATCGGCAACCACGTCTGCGCGGACGCAATGAGCTCATCGAGATAGCGTTTCTCGCGCGCTTTGGAGACGGCCTTGATTGCCTCAGGTCGCCGTTCTCGCAGGCCGGGGTTTCCGGGAAGCTTGCCGCGCGCCTTCGCCGCCTTGATGCCGGCTTTGGTGCGTTCGGCGATCAGCGCCCGCTCGAGCTGGGCGACCGCGCCGAGAACCTGGAGGGAGAACATGCCCTGTGGCGTCGAGGTGTCGATCGGGTCGCGGATCGACCGGAAATGCACGCCGCGCTCCTCGAGGTCTTCTATCACCGCCAAGAGATGACTCACCGATCTGGCCAGCCGATCGAGGCGGACAACGATGAGGACGTCACCCGCGGTGAGCTCGCCGAGCAGTCGCGTCAACACCGGACGAGCCCGCGATGCCCCGGAGCCCTGTTCTTGGTAGATCCGATCGCAGCCGGCGGCCCGCAGTTCGTCCAGCTGGGAGTCGTGAACCTGATCGTCGGTCGAAACGCGGGCATAACCGATTAGCCGCTTGGGAGATTGTTGGACGTTAACTGTTAGTGGCTTCGCCATCGCGCTTTTAACGGTCTTGTTTCGAGGGGCTTTGTACAAATAAGGAATGCGTCAAAAATTGAACAGTTGCAAGCGTGTTTTATATATCGAACAGCGGCCCCCCCAGACTCGAAATGTCGCCGCGGACGAGCAATGGAGCGTCGGCATTGGCGAATGCGTGTCAGCGGGCTCCTGTGGCGGAAATGCCGGGAAAAACAGCGTTTCGGAGGTGGCTTCGAAAGCGAGGGGGCCTGATGGAAGGCGCCGGCGCGCAATTCCCAAAGATAGGAGGAGCCTTGTGGGCCGACCGGGCTGCGGAATACTGTTGTGGGGAGTCCGGCTATCCCGGGCGAAATCCGCTGAAAAGCCCGCAAAACCCGGCGTTTCAACTGATCTAGCCAGACTGCCATAGGCGATTTGCGCCTCGAAATCCATCGTATCGATACTTGGATACTATCGATAGTGAGACGTGCTTCCAGCAGCCATACCAAGTGAAGAACTCTAACTTTGAGATAGAGTTCTCTTAGCAAATCATTTACCATGATTTCAATGCCTTACGATCTCGCCAAATTGCCCATCCGAAGCCTGCTGCGGCCCATCTCCGACGCCGGTGTCGCACTCACCCGTCTTGACGAGCGCATCGCTCGCTCAGCCGTCGGCGAAGGCTTTCTCGAACGATCCCATTTTGCCGATGCCTGCGCCTCGCTGTGGATCGACGGCGAGCTTGTCCACCTCGAGGACCTAGTGTTGCACGACGCCGGCCACGACATTCGCACCCCGACCCACGAGCTGACCATTGCCCGCGACGTGCTGCGCTCCCGCCGGCGCATCGCCGCGCAGCCGCCTGGCTGGGCGCTCAGCCCCGACGGCCTCCGGCAGGCGTGGCCTGCAGCATACCTTCGTGCCGATAGTCCAGTCTGTGTCGTTCCGCCGGCGGATGCTGCGTCCGGCGGAGGAGGGCAGGGGGAAGACGCAGCCGAGCAAAATTCCAGTCCGTTCGACGCCGAGCTCGCCGCTATCGATGCGCTGCTCGCCCGATCGGAGGCAGCGATCGAGGTAGCCAAGACGCCCGGCGCGGCTCAGGCCGCCGTCCGAGAACGGGATCCGCTGGTCTATGATCTCGATTGGGACGAGGACGCGCGTCTCGAGGAATGGCGTGGCGCGCTTACCCTGATAGGAGATCTGCCGCCGGTGCTGCAGGCCGTCCTTGCGCTGGATGCCTGGAATGAACTGGCCGTCTTGCAGCGTGCGCCCTGGCTTGGCCGGCTGCTGGCGGCGTCCATCCTGCGCCAGGCCGGCATCACCACTGCAGCGCATCTCGCCGCGTTCAACTTCGGCCTGAAATCCATTCCCGTCGATCGCCGCCGGCATCGCGACCGCGAAACACGGTTGCTGGCCATCGCCCGCGGCCTGATCGCGGCAGCCGAGCTCGGTCTGAAGGAACACGATCGGCTGGCGCTGGCGCGGCAGATGATGGAGCGAAAGCTCAACGGCCGGCGGACGTCGTCAAAGCTGCCGGAGCTGATCGAGCTGGTCATGGCGAAGCCGCTTGTCTCGGCCGGCATGGTTGGGAAGACGCTCGAGGTCACGCCGCAGGCGGCGCGGCGAATTGTCGGTGAGCTTGGCCTGCGTGAGATGACGGGGAGGGGGAGGTTTCGGGCGTGGGGCGTGGTGTGATGAGCCTGTCTATCACCCTGCCTCTCAAAGCGCCGGCGTTTGTCGGACGGTCAGTGATTTCATCGTTCAGTCGTCTCCACGCATTGCAAACGCATTTGCCCTCGGATACTCCAAATCCGTTAGAGTTATATTCAACTTTTGTTTGCAATCCTGATCCCATGCTGCCTCGCGATTACAGACTGCACGAGCTTAATGAAGATGAGTTTGAGAAGCTCGTCGTCCGCATTTGCGTACGCTGGTTAGGCGAGGGCGTAACCCCTTTCGCTCGCGGACGGGACGGTGGCCGCGATGGAAAGTTCCACGGCACTGCGAACGCATTCCCGAGCGCTGCGTCGCCGCTGTCCGGACATTTTGTCCTCCAGGCCAAGCACATCAGCGCGCCAAACAAATCGTGTTCTGACCCGGATTTCGCTGGTCTGCTCGGGAAAGAGCATGGCAAGATCAAGCGTCTGAACGGTGACGGCATTTGCGATCACTATCTCGTTTTCACCAACCGGAAATATACGGGCGGTGCTGACGAAAAGTTCATGAAGGATCTCTTGGGGCTCGGGATCGACTCCGCGCACATTATCGGCGTAGAACGTCTCCACCTTGCGCTCGACGACTGCGCGAATATCCGAGAGACATTGCCCAATTGGCTTGACCCATCGCCTTTCCGCTTCAACCCGGACGAACTGGTGGAAGTGATCGGCGCGCTCCACGCTTATACCAAGGACGACGCTGCCAGCGAGTTTGACAGCGCGCTCGATTTCGAGAAGCTCAAGATGCCGCTGAAAAACAAGCTCAACGGCGTCTCCGACGAATACTACAAGCAGGTGATCGTCGCTCAATCCATGCCGCATTTCGATCGCGTCGCCCAGTTCCTCCAGAATCCGAGAAACGAGGAATTCGCGGCGCTCTATCATGATGCTGCCGATGAGCTGAAGCAGAAGATCATCGCCAGGCGTGCTCAGTTCGGAGCGTTCGATGACATCTTCGTCTTCATGTACGAACAGATCCAGGAGAAGCGTGAGGCCCTGCGGGGCAAACGCCGCCTGATTTCGATCTTGCTGCACTATATGTATTTCAATTGCGATATTGGCATCAAGCAGCTGGAGGAGAACGAAGATGTCGTCCACGCTGACGCCTAAGAAGCATCTGAACCTGGACACTTCATTGCTGCGCGTGTTTTCGCTCGTCCTCAAAGAGCTTCAGAAGCGGGGCGTCTGTGAATTTGAGAAACTGCGCGGCGTCGTGATCCGACGGGTGGGCGCCAATGGGGAGCTTTCCTTCCTGCCCGCCCTCGACCTCCTGTTTCTCCTGGGCAAGGCCGAGTATCACCTCAAGAACGATACGCTCGAATATAAGGGGGACTGACTGACCATGCAGCTCAGCCGCCTATACTCCAACCTTCCAGATATCCTCTCGCCGGTTGCTTTCAATCACGGAGCCGACGCCAATCGTCTGAATGTGGTGCTCGGTGAGGTGAAGCATCCTAAAGATCGCAAAAAAGACTCACATAATCTCGGCAAGACGACACTCCTGCACCTCATCGACTTCATGATGCTGAAGGGATGGTCACAGGAGAGCTTTCTCTATAGGCATCGGGACCGCTTTTCGGAATTCGTTTTCTTTCTTGAGATCGCCTTGAACAGTGGCGGCTACGCGACCATAAGGCGCAGCGTGGTCGCGCCAACCCGGATCGCGCTCTCCCGTCACGAAGACCCGGATGCAGATTTCAGCGCGGCAGCCGATGATGGCTGGGATCACCCCGATCTGCCGATCGACGAAGCGATCAAGCTTCTTGACGCATGGCTCGATCTCAGAGCGCTAAAGCCTTACGATTATAGGAAGGCAATCACGTATTTCCTGCGATCTCAGGGCGACTGGAGTGATGAGCTGCAGCTGCAAAAGTTCCAGGCCGGACGCGACCTTCACTGGAAGCCGTTTGTCGCCCATCTGTTTGGCTTCAACCAGAAGCCTATCATCAGGAAGTACGAGCTCGACGAGCTCATCCAGAAGCTTCAGGAAAAGCAGGGGGAGCAACAGGCGGAGGTCCAGTTCAGGGAAGAGGATCTGCCCAAGCTGACGGCCGAACTCGGCGTGCTCCAACAACACGTCGAGGATCTTGAGGCGCAAATCGATGCCTTCCGCTTCGATGACGAAGAGCGCCGCCTCATGCGCGATTTGGTGGAGACCATCGAGAGCGAGATCGCGAGCCTGAACCAGCAGATCTATGATGCTCGATACGACATTGGCCAGATCGACAGCTCGCTCAGCCACAAGGACAAGTTCGATCTGGACGAGGTACAATCGATCTTCGACGATGCAAAGCTCCATTTCCCGGCGCAGCTGAAAAAACAATACAGCGAGCTGGTCGAGTTCAAGAAGAAGGTCACGCAGGAGCGCAACGCGGCGCTGCGCAAGCGTCGCAAGGAATTGGAGGAGGAACTTTCGGCCGCTGAAGGTCGCAAGGCGTCACTTGATGCTCAACGCGTCCAACGTCTGAAAGTGCTCCGCTCGACCGATACGTTCGACAAGTTCAAGGCCTTGCAGAAGGATGTCACCGAGCAACGGGCGCAGCTTGTCTACCTCGGCGAGCAGCGCAAGAAACTTGAGGCGGTGGTGGAAACCGCTCGGCAGGTCCGTGAGGCGGAACGTGACCGCGGCCGCGTCGTTGACGAGATTAAGGATATGCTGTCCAAGCCGACGGTTATCTACAAACGCTTCACCCGTATCTTCAATGACTATTGCCAAAAAGTCCTGAACCACGAGGGCCTGTTCTTCTTCCAGGTCAATTCGAACAACAATCTGGACTATAAGATCAGCTTGGGTCTCGCTGGCCAGAAGGGGGTTGCATCGAGCCAGGGGGAGGGAACTAGCTACAAGAAGCTGATTTGCGCTCTATTCGACCTCGCACTCTTGCGCGTCTATGAGGACATTCCGTTCTTTCATTTCGTCTACCACGACGGGATGATGGAAGCGCTTGACGATCGGAAGAAGCTGGCTTTCCTTGAAGTCGTTCGCGATCAGATCAGCAACCGCAAGCTCCAGTACATCATGACCGTCATAGCGTCCGATCTGCCCCGTGACGCCAAGGGCAAGCTCGTTGCTTTTGCTGATGATGAAATCGTTCTGCGTTTGGACGACAGCGGCCAAGCAGGTCGTCTTTTCAAAACGGCCGAATTCTGAGCGCTTAAAGGGATGACAGCCTGCGATCAGGCGGATTGAGGCTAGCCAATGTGTCAGTCCTATACACGGCAACCGACCAGCCATGACTTCCGGCGCTTGGGCAGGCAACGTGTCGATTGCCGGTAGAAACTGACCTGCCTGCGCAGGTCTGCGAATAGAGGATACCGCGCGCTTCGTGTATCAGCCGACCATCTGTGATGGCTTGATATGCTGGGACAAGCGCGCTTGATGGGTGGCGGAGGGTTAGTCAGTGAAGGCCGAGGAGCAAACATCTACAAATGGGGGACGGGATCAGAGATACGACCTGCTGGTCCCATTGGACATCCCGGCGAGCGTCGACTTCATTGGGAGAAGCGCCCGGCATCCTATCGCATTGAACGTAGAGATCGGTTTTTCGTTCGCTGGCTGGGACGCGTCGTTCCATCGACTTGAACAGACGGCCTACCTCATCATCAGAGTTAATTGCGGAGAAAGCGACCTGGAAGTCCGGCTCAGAACGGTTCTACATCGTCTGTCATGGGCGGCAGCAAGGTTGGATATATCGATGCGCCCTGTGCAAACACCGATCAAGATCGTCTCTTCAGGGGGGCACGTGGATCTGGCGCACATTAGCGCTTTTCCAGCAGGCGAGACGCCTTTGGCGAGCGTGAGGCATGACAGCTATTCGGTCGGGCTCCCGGTGACTGTGTTGAGCGATGCGGTTGCAGAGGTTCCAGAGGAATATCCGTTTAGCGAGGCGTTGCGGGTGTTTTCCGATGTCGACTTCGAGGTCAGTCTTGCTGCACGCTTCATCAATCTCTCGACGATCATTGAATTGATTGCTGCGCGTGCCGAACGCGACCCACAGGCCCGAGACCTCCTGAAGAAGTGGATCGATGAGGCCAATGCGCTTGGCCGCAATGACCTCGCAAACGCGCTGGACACGATGCGAGTCGAACCAATCAGTGCTGCGATCGCAAGGATGGTGGAGGAGGCCGCCAGAACCGCAAACTGCTCTGAGGAGGAAGTCGCCGAACTCAAGAAACGGGCGCGGACCGCATATCGAAGAAGAAGCTCGGTACTGCACGAGGGCAAGTAAGCGGCAAGCTGAGGCCGTTCAGCCGGCGTAGTTCCACGGCATGAGCGCGTCGATTTCGCTGCTCGGCCAGCCACTGGCGATGCGCTCGAGCGTTTGCGTGAGCCAGGCGAGCGGATCGACGTTGTTCATTTTTGCCGTCTGCAGGAGTGTCGCGATGGTCGCCCAGCTCCTTCCGCCGCCGTCGCTGCCGGCGAAGAGTGAGTTCTTTCTCGTGATGGCCTGGGGCCTGATCGCTCGCTCGACGATGTTGGAGTCGAGCTCGACGCGACCGTCGGTCAGGAAGCATTCGAAGATGGCGCGACGCGAGATGGCGTAACGGATCGCCTCGGCGAGCTTCGATTTGCCGGAGATCCGCGGCAGGGTCTTCTGCCATAGGGCGAAGAGCTCGGTGACGATCGCGGCGGAGGTTTGCTGACGCGCGGCGACGCGGGCGTCAGGGCTTTGGCCGCGCACGGTCTCCTCGATCTGCCAGAGCTTTGCCATCCGCTCGACCGTCGTCGTTGCAATCTCGGAGCTTTTGCCGACATGCAGCTCATAGAACTTGCGCCGACTGTGTGACCAGCAGCCAGCCAATGTGACGCCGTCATTGCCGCCATCGGAGCGGACCAGCTTGTTGTAGGCGGCATAACCGTCGACCTGGAGAATGCCGCGGTAGCCCTTGAGATGCCGGGCGACGCACTCGCCGGCCCGACTGTCCTCAAAACGGTAGGCCACCATCGGCGGACCGCTGCCGCCAAATGGTCGATCATCCCTGGCGTAGGCCCATAGATAGGCTGTCTTCGTCGATCCGGAGCCGGGAGCGAGCGTCGGCAAGGTGGTTTCGTCGGCGAAGATCCGTTCGGCCTTCTTGATCTCATCGAAGAGGTAGTCGGCAAGGATCTCCAGCTCGAACCCGAGCTTGCCCATCCACTGGGCCATCAGTTTGCGGTCGAGCTCGACCTTGTCGCGGGCGTAGATCGCTTCCTGCCGATAGAGCGGCAGACCATCAGCATATTTGGAGACGGCGATCTGCGCCAGAAGCGCTTCCGTCGGAATGCCGCTCTCGATGATGTGTGCCGGCGCCGGCGCCTGGATGACGCCGTCCTCGTTTTTGAAGCCATACTTCGGGCGACGGGTGACGATGACGCGGAACTTCGCCGGCACCACATCCAGCCGCTCCGAGACGTCCTCGCCGATCAGCACCTTCTGCTTGCCGGCATGCTCCGGCCGATCCTCCGGCTCGATGACGACTTCGACCCGCTCCAGGTGAGGTGCGAAGCCCTTGCGTGGCCGCGGCGGACGTTTGCCTTCTGGGCGCTCGCGGCCCTTGCTGACCTGTGCTCTGATCGCGGCGATGCCAGTCTCGATTTCCTCGAAGACAAAGGCCTGCTGCTCGTCGTCGGTGGTGGGGGAGCCGAGCTTTTCCGATCGCCGGCCGAAGCGGGCGCGATCGAATGCTTTCAGGATCTGCGTCAGCCGCTCGATGCGCTCATCGGCATCGGCGTTTCGTGCCTTAAGATCAGCGACCTCGCTCTCCAAGGCGTCGATCCGCGCCGCCTTTTCGGCCATGGCAAGCACCATGGCTTTCAGCGCTTCTACGTCCTCCGGGAGTTTGAGATCGGGCGGCGTCATCGGTTCGACCAGAGCACATTTTGCTCCGGTTTTCCTGCCCTTTCAGGCTACTGATTCACTTCGCCGCAGGGCTTTTACCCAACAATCTCCGGCGGCTTCACCGGCACAGATCGAACCCGCTTCCAATCCATGCCATCGATGAGCGCCAGAAGCTGGGCATGGTTGAGCTGAACCCGGTTATGGCCGATCCGCGGCCAGCAGAACTGCGACTTTTCCAGCCGCTTGGCATAAAGGCAGACGCCGGAGCCGTCCCACCAGACGATCTTCACTCTATCCGCTCGTTTGGCCCGGAAGACATATAGCGCACCGTTGAACGGATCACTGCCGGAATCCCGCACTAGCGACAGCAAGCTGTCGGGGCCCTTGCGGAAGTCGACCGGATGACTGGCCAGGAACACCTTCACGCCGGACGGGATCATGCCGAACGCACCGCCCGGATCACCCGCTGCAAGTGCGCCTCGTCAACATCTGCGCCGACGCGCACGACAATGTCGCCAATGACAACCTCGATCACCGGGGCAGCCGGGCGCGCCGAGGCCACTTCGCCAGCCGAACGCTGCGAGGAGGCATGGTCCAGAGCGTCACGACGCCAGGCGAAGAGCTGCGACGGACGAATGCCGATCCGATGGGCGATCGCCGATACGCTCGCGCCCGGCTCCAGCGCCTCGGCCACCACCTGCGATTTGAACTCATCCGACCACCGTCGGCGAAGCTGCCGTGGCGCACCCTCGAGGCGCTCGGCGACAGCTTCGATCATGTGGAAGGTTCTAGTTCCAGAACTAGGTGCAGACATAGAAGCTCACATCGGCTCACAACGTGCGCTATCGATATCCGACCGCCAACCCCCTACGCCAGACGGGGTCTCCTTGCCGCTTACGAGGGCAAAAGGGTTACAAAAGAAGAACTCGCGACGCTACGGTCCATCGTACGTCTGGTCCTGATTGGTGAACTCAAGGGCTCGGCGTTTACCCCTATAGCGAACAAGCAATGGGACGACGAGGAATAGTCCTGATGGGAACTTACATCACCCCGATGTGGGGAATGGAGCTGTCGGTTAGGCGATCTAAAAACCTGTTTGGATTATCCGGAGTGGGCATTCGCTTCCGGGCAACCACTCGGATTGTCAGAATGGTTCCTAGCGGTTCCCACAGACCACCAACTGGTCGAAGATGGGACAGCCGTTCATGCAATTTTTTTTATGCGAGCAACCACCGCATCGGTTGGATGCGAAGTAATCTCTGAATGAACCGACGTTCGCCGAGTTGTGCCATATATTGAGGAGCGAATTCTCATCGCTGAATTGGTCCCCCTCCACTAGTCCGCTCTGGAACGAGCATGGATACACTCTCAGGTCTTCGGATACATACAACGAGAACCGACCGGCATCACAAGCGTCCACTAGGCTGGTGCTCGCGCCTGTCCTCGCAAATACTCCGCTTACGCAGCACGCATCAAAACCGACCCTCAGTTTGGCTTGTGGGGACGTCGCTAGCTTGAAGAATTCATCTACGCGCGGGCTGTTTCGGAGAAGTCGCTCTTCAAAGACCTTACGTCCTGATGGCTTATAGTTCAGGAAAACGAGCGCATTGATTTCCTTTAAGAATTCAGGAGGCGCGCTGAGCCATTCAATGGCAGTGTCTATGCTCTGGCTATCGATTATAAAATGGACGTTAGTTTTGACCTTCCAGTCGGCAAGCAGTCTCAGGGTATCGGCGGTTTCAAGATAGGGAGGGTAAGCGGATACCGCCACGGCTCCGCAGTGCTGCTTCGTTACCGATAATATGTTCTCCGTCAACCCTCGACCGTTCGTCGTATAGTTGGGAATGATTCCTCTCGCCGCGGTGTATTCGAGAATTTCTTCAAAGTCCGGGTGTTGATTGGGGTTGCCACCCCCAAGCGCGACCTGAAATGTCCCCATGGTTGCGGCTTCATCTATAACACGCTTGTAGTCTCGCAAAGCCATGTGAGATCCGTGTTTGGTTGACGACTTGTAACAGAAGACGCAACCCTTATCGCACCAGTTCGTAATGGATATGTCCATTAACTCTGGACCATGCGGCGACCAAAATGGTTCGGGTTTACCCGCATCCGGCACGCGCGCAAAAAACCCAGTTCGAGCGTTCGAAAACGTGGAATACCCTAAATCCTTGTACCGATTGACCCTCAGGTTTGCGTTACCAGTAGTTGTCGTACGCATTGATATAAAACCTTTCGGATTCGATCTCGAAAATTTCGGTGCAAAGGAGTGTCTCTGCGAGACATTCGTCGCTGCTAAGATGCCCGGTTGTAACCGTTTTTCCCTGCTTGATGGCATCACGCATCCGTTCGAGGACTTCGGTAGTGAATTCATCTCCGCCTGCGAGAGCATCGACGTCCTCCAATGATTGCAAGGTTTTGCCACCCTCGATACTTGATTTCAGTTGGTAGAACATCGACTCGAACAGCGACGCGACGGGGCTGTCGGGGCTAACACCTGCCGCACCGAAAAAGTCCTCCTTCGAGAGCATTTCCTTTGATATGTAAACGAACGACGTCGATGAGCTGTTGGACACAAAATCCATCTTAATTTTCATTTTTGGCCTCCAGCTTTCGAATGGCGTCGACCACGGTTTCGAGTATGTTGTCCTCGTAAGCCTGGTTCATAAGGCCGTGATCTAGCTTGAATTTCAAGATATGCGTCTTTTCCAGCTCGTTGTCTTCAAGATATACATTCTGGGCGCATTCGAGATATTCGCCGAGAGACGGATACTCGACGCAGTAGTAACGGTCGTATTCTTTCCTCAGATCGGTAGACGCTACGAAAATGTGGTCGTAGACGGATTTGAATAGCTGCGCCCCGAGGCCAGCATCCCTAATCTTCAGGGCGCTTAGAAATTCGCTGAACTCCGGTATAATGTTTACCGAGAGAACATCTATCTCTTCGTCCATCTCATTTACCCTCCGGCGAGGACTGAATTTCGGCTGCCAATGCGCGCACGGACTTCGCTTTGGCCGGTTCGACTAAGCGCAATGCCGTGCTCAATGTAGAGGTGTGTGCGTTTTTGGCGAAAAGGCCCGCGACACTCTCTCGTTCAAACCATCCAGCCGACGACGAGACGTGCAGGAAGAATGCCCACCATTCGGGAGAACGGTCTTTCAAGACCACATCTCGATTAGCATCACACACCTGCTCGACAAACTGGTTGAGTCTTCCTTGCCAGTTACTGAGATCGAAGTCGTTTCGGTCGGTGAAGAGAATTTTGATGAATTCATTATGATCCGCTGCATCCAAGCCATTTAGGTGCTCGATCAGAATGTTGATATTCAACAGTTCAGCCAAATTGCCACGACGTATCAAAAACGCGGCAGCGCGGCGTACCCTATCCGGAAAAGCAGTTTCTGCCAGGATCGCATTTAACCGTTCGACATCTTGCACATTCTGCACATTCGGGGGCACCAGATGGACGTTCAGTGCATAGTGGTTCACAAAGTCGTCCGAGCCTTCACAAGCTTCGACGGCGGTCCTCACTCCCAGCTTCCTGGCCAGCAAGTAGACGTATCGATACACCCCCTCGAAGACCGGCCGACCGGATAGGTTGGAGAGCGCTCGGTTCATGCTCTCCGCGCTTCCCGCATCTTGGATGAAATTGTACGCGATGACGAAGTCTCGCAATTCGTCATAGGTGAATGAGATGACGAGCTCACCGAGATTTGCGAGCCCGGCCGGCGTGATCTCCTGCCTCAGGATTACGTCTTCGGCGACATAACGAAGAACGACTTCCTTTTCTTCATCCGAAAATTTGCGCACAGAAATCGTCGAGAAATCATCGGCCTCAAGCATCGACGAAACGATCTTTATCAGTGTGGGAAGTGCCTTCGACTTTAGACGTTCTGGGAAGGCTTCAATTTTCCTTCTCAGGAATTCCTCGAATAAGTCGCCTTTGTAGATGTCAGACAGATAGCCGACGTCTTGTCCTTCATTACTTTCGGAAAAGATGCGAAGGAGCAAGAGGTCGTTCTGGAGAAACCCTTTCGCAGCACCCGAGAGACGCCCCGTGACATGGAAGTGATCGAGATACGATCGGAGAAGTCTTCGCTTGCTGGCGTCAGTCATTTTTTCGCGGAGGTTCATGACCCTGTGCACCTGGTCGCTGAACGGTTCGTTCAATAGAGACGAGTATTTTTGATCAAAAAACTCGCTTCGGCACGTAATCACCACTTTGATCGAATCGTACTGGCAGACGGCGTTACAGAAATCTTTTAGCTCACCGTTAAATTCATCGAGTGCGTTCACCTCATTGATGCCATCAATAACAACGAGGAACGGCTTCCCGAACTCACCGGCTACCTCGTTGAAGAAGCCTAAATACTGATGGATTGATGAAAAGCTTGGTGCATAGCGGTTGTTCGATATATACCCGAGCAAGCGCTGACGGGGTTGATAGCTATTCAACTCTCTCGCTGGCACAAAGATGCAAGGCAGTTCAAATGCGCGGAACTGCCTATCGACGAGATCGCAAACGAAGTTGGTTTTACCCTGTCCGGCCATACTCGTGATCAAGAAAACCTTATTCCGCATTAGAGCAATTAAGGAGCGGGCATCCCGCAGCAGCCAGGTGAGACCGGTTGTTATGCTCTCAATGCGGAAACGCACGATCGACCAACTAGCCGCATCTCCGTTTTTCGGCGCGTACTTTCCCCCATACTCTTTGTAGCTCCAGGAAAGGGGGCCGACCTTCCGCAGCTCTCTTTCAATGGCAGTGTCGACTGCGGTCAGCCACGGCCATAGTTCAGGGAATGTCGTCGGCGTGGCGCCTAGAATCTCTCTGTTAAATTCAAGAAAAAGTTCGGATTGTCTGCCAATCTTTAGCAGATGATTTAAGTCATAATAATTTATCTTACTGAGGACGTCTTGGATTTTTCTGCAAAAGAATAGAGGATGAGCAAAAAGTCTCATTTCCTCTTTTGTTTTATGGGTTTCAACAAATATGCTCGGAATGTATTTCTTTGAATTTTTCTCTACATCAATTTTATTTTGAGAGAATTCGAGGAATTTTTCCAATTCCATACGAAACTGCAGATGCTGATCTCGCTTTTTAAATTCTAACGCGAGATACTGGTCAATTCGCCCGAGCTTAGGCGTATCAAGGTTGCTTAGGCGAGAGACGATGTCACTGATATCGAGGATGTCAGACGCGGGATCAAATCTGACAGAAAGTGCAGATATCGCTTCGCCCAATGCCTTGGCGGTATAGCTCGACTGCTTCTCCGTGATCGTCAAAACGCAGACTCGCTCGAAGAACTGTTCCAAATTGTGTTCGCGAAATTTTGTTAAGGTTTTGACCACCTTGTCGCTCGAGGCGTCCGTCGTAACCTGAAACGAAATTCTCGATTTCCTGCAGCCGAGGTCGACAGAAGGAAAATTCTGTTGAATCTCGTTCTGGTTTCGAAGCTCCGGACAGTCGAAAATCTCCTTGAGAATCGGAACCAGGAAATCCTCGGTGACGGAGTTGATGTCGAAGCGCCCCGCTGCGTTAAGCGCTCTAATTTCATGACCTAGTCGACCCAGGTATTTGGCGCAGTCGTTTAGATATTCATCTCTATTCATTCAATCGCGACCAGTATCGGCATCAACCCTTGAACTCTAATTGCTACTCAATGGCACTCGACTCCTCAAGCTTCTGGCGCGGGAATTTGCATAATCATCAGACTAGACCGAAGTCGCCTTGGCAGCGGAGCGTTGAATGGATAAGCCATCAGAGCGACTGTGTTGACGCTCGTGCTTGTCACGACTGCTCGCGCGAACATGCCGTCGCACCGGAAGCATCCTGTGTCTGCTATCTTATCTCTAAGAGAAACAGGACAATTCACTCAGTCGCATGACGGACCCGTCGCATCCGGCCCGCGCGGCACCTCTTTAATCGGTCAAGCCTGGTGCGAAGGGCTCGGGTAGGATGTCGCGGCCGCTGCCTCGGACGCTCCATTCGTTCATCGCCGCAGTTTCTAGACCTGGCCGTGGTTTCTCTATTCAAAGTTTGTCTGCCCCCATCAATCGGGATGCTGTGTAAGATTCCCCCGAATGCACCGGACGGATCGCGGCTCTAAGGGCCGCACCCCGGTGATCTTTGTTCCATGGGGAAAACAATGGATCTGCAGAAGATCAAGACGCTTCTCGATTTTGTCGGGCGTTCTCGCGTCTCTGAGTTGGCAGTCAGCGATGCGGACACGACCGTCGTCATCCGCAAGCCGGTTCGTGACGCTGCAGCCAGCCAGGAAATTCCAACCACAGTACAGGCACTAGCGACGGACGAGCCGGCTAGGTTGGATGACCGGCCGCAAACACAGCTTGTTCGCGCTTCGACTTCAGGCATCGTACATCGGTCAAACAGCCCGGGATCCGCTCCAATCGTGGCGGAAGGCGATGTGGTAGACGTGGGGCAGGCTCTCTGCATCGTGGAGGCGATGAAGGTCTTCACGACCATCTCGGCTCCGTTCGGCGGTATCGTTACGCGCATCTTCTTTGAGGACGCCCAGGAGGTCACCTTCGGTGACCCGCTCGTGGAGATCGGCTGATGGACGCGTCTTTCCAGGCCGCCCGGGAAATCGGCCACTCATTCCAGTCCGTCCTCATCGCCAATCGCGGAGAAATCGCCGCCCGGATCGAACGGGCCTGCAAGGAACTCGGCCTTCGCGCGATCCTTGTTGCATCCGAGGCGGATAGGGCCGGAGCGGCAGCGCCCGCCGAAGGTGGTCCACTCTCGATCGGGCCGCCGTCACCGGCCAGGAGCTACCTCAACCAGGCGGCCATACTGCTTGCCGCGCGTGTGACCGGCGCGGAGGCGATCCATCCGGGTTACGGTTTTCTCTCGGAGAATGCTGATTTCGCCGAAGCCGTCGAAAAGGCCGGGCTGGTTTTCGTCGGCCCCCCGGCCTCGGCGATCCGTACCATGGGCGACAAGATCGCGGCGAAGCGCGCGATGATGGCTGCCGGCGTCCCTTGTGTGCCGGGACCGGGCGAACCTCTCCCTGATAATGTCGAGGCCGTGCGCGTTCTTGCCGAGGCCATTGGCTACCCGGTCATCGTCAAGGCGGCCGGTGGCGGCGGCGGGCGGGGCATGCGCGTCGTGCGCGATGGCGCCGACATAGCCGACGCGGTCGCGATTACGCGTGAGGAGGCGCGCCGCGCCTTCGGCAAGCCCGAGCTCTACATGGAAAAGTTTCTGGAGCACCCGCGCCATGTCGAGTTCCAGGTACTCTGCGACCATCACGGCCATGCGGCCTGGGTCGGTCATCGCGATTGCTCCGTTCAGCGACGGCACCAGAAGGTCGTCGAGGAGGCTCCGGCACCCGGTATCGCGCCGGAGCTCGCAGAGAGGATCGGCGCGCGCTGCGCCGAGGCCTGCCGGCAGATCGGCTACCGCGGCGTTGGTACCTTCGAGTTCCTGTACGAGCACGGGGAGTTCTACTTCATCGAAATGAACACCCGGCTGCAGGTCGAACATCCCGTGACGGAGGCGACAGCCGGCGTCGACCTGGTCCACGAACAGTTGCGTGCCGCCCAGGGCGACGTGCTCGACATGGGCCGCTTTCGCGGCGAGGCGAGGGGACACGCCTTCGAATGCCGCATCAACGCGGAGGACCCGACCACTTTCATGGCTGCCCCGGGCCGCATATCAGCGGTTCGTTTTCCGAGCGGACCGGGCATTCGTGTCGATACCCATGTCTCGGCCGGATACCGGGTTTCCCCATACTATGATTCTCTGATCGCCAAGCTGATCGTCCATGCGCCGACCCGCGACGAGGCGATCCGGCGCATGCAGGTCGCCCTTGCGGAAACCAGGATCGAGGGCATCTCCACCAACCTTCTGCTGCACGAAAGAATCTTCGCCGATCCGGATTTCATGCAGGGCTGCGTCGATATTCATCATCTTGAAAAACGTTTGAGGGAGGAAGCCTGTGTCAAGGCGTGACCGATCGTCAGGCAGATCCGGGATCGGTGACTTCTCCGATCCGGCGCTAATCTCCACTCTCACCACCTGGCTTGGCGCTTCCGGCGCGAGCGAGTTGGAGATCAGCACGAAGGACGGGCACGCCTTGAAGATTGTGCTGGCCCCCGACGCAAGCCCGGTGAGGCATCGTGACGAGGCTCAGGACGCCGCCTCTTCGGTCCTTGAAGGTCGGGCCGTCAAGGCGCCGCTTGCCGGAGTGTTTCGCGACCGGCATCCCGGCGGCTTCGGACCTGGACCGCTTGCCGGCGAGGACCGTACGCTTGAGGCGGGCGATATCGCCGGTTTTGTAGAGGTCGGGCCGATCCTCATCCCGGTAATCGCGCCGGCAACCGCTCTCGTGGCAGGAGTTCACGCCCGTGCCGGAGAGCTGATTGGCTACGGCGATCCCGTTTTGACGATGGAACACGCCTAATGAGTGTCCTGCAACAGATGCCATTTCCGACGCCGACTTCAATCGTCCCGAATACCGAGGGGTTGGCCAAGATTTCCTTCATCGGTGCGCGTGCCTTTCTGCTTGAGGCACCCGGCGCCTTCGACCTGCCAAACCAGAGGCGTATCTGGGCGCTCTCCCGCGCGCTCGAGGGACACGAAGACGTCGCCGAGATCGTTCCGGGTATGACGAACCTGCTGATGATCTTGAAGGAGACCCCAGACGATCCGGAAGCGGTCGTCCAACAACTGCAGGACGAATGGCAGCGCGCGCAGGGCATCGATCTTGCCGGTCGGCAAATTGATGTCTCCGTCATCTATGGCGGCGAACATGCCACCGACCTTCCGGCGCTCTGTGACCTCAGCGGCCTTAGCGATCGGGAAGTCGTGCGCATTCACCACGAAGGCATCTATCGCGTCTTCGCCCTCGGCAGTGCGCCGGGCTTCGGGTATCTGCAAGGGCTTGATCCACGCATCCACATGCCGCGAAAGACCGTGCCCTCGCTCAAGATGGCGCGGGGCTGCGTAACGATCGGCGGCATGCAGACCGGCGTGGCTGTGCTGACCGGCCCGAATGGATGGAATTCGATCGGCTTTGCCGAACTTCAGATGTTCGATGCCTTGGCCGCAACACCCGCTCTGATGGCGCCTGGCGATATCGTGCGCTTCCGCCCCGAAAGGATCGAGCTGTGATCGAGATCGTCGAAACAGGTCCGCTGAACACCGTCCAGGATTTGGGGCGGCCGGGTTATCGCAACATCGGAGTCACGGCCTCAGGAGCGATGGACTCGCTGGCTATGGAGGTCGGAAACATTCTCCTCGGCAATCCGCAGGGTGCCGCCGTCATCGAGGTACAGACTTTTCCTTTCCGGCTACGTTTTGTGAAAGGCGGCGCATTCGCCGTCACCGGTGCTGATTGCGGGGCGAAGCTCGACGGCGTCGCCCTGCCACCCTGGTGGGCTGTGCAAGCTGAGGCCGGTCAGGTGCTGGAGCTCTTTCCACCGCTTCGCGATGCACGGGCCTATGTGAGCCTGACTGGCGGGGTCGATGTGGCTCAGGTGATGGGATCGCGCAGCACGTCGTTGCGCGGAAACTTCGGTGGGCTTTCCGGCCGAACCCTTGCCGTCGGCGACGACATCGCGACCGGTCCAGCCGAACCCGCAGTCCTGCCGAAGGGCGGCTTCGGCGTCGTGCCGCCAACGGTTGCTTTGAAAGATGTGTTTCCTGTTGACGAAGGTGGGGCGCTTCTCATTCGCGCACTGCCGGCCGGCGAACATGATCTCTTCGGGTCCGACGCGGACCGGTTCTGGCGCCAACCGTGGAAGATCTCGGCGCGCAGCGACCGCACCGGGTATCGCCTCAGCGGAGATCCGATCCATCCGGTGGAGGTGGTGGAGATGCGTTCGCACGGCGTCGTGCCCGGTGTCATCCAGGTGCCACCTGCAGGCGAACCGATCGTCCAGATGAGTGATGCCAACACGGCCGGAGGCTATCCGAAGATCGCCGGCGTCATCGAGGCGGATCTCTGGCGGATGGGACAGGCCCGGATTGGTTCGACGCTGCGTTTCTTGCCGGCGACGCACGCCGAGGCTCGGGCCATCGAGAAGGCGCTCGCCGCCTATGTCGAAGACATCAGAAATACCGCGCGCCTCGTCAGCAAGGCGCTCGCCGCCATGGCTTAGGAGGACATTGATGAAGGTGGATCTCAATTCCGACATGGGCGAGGGCTTCGGACCCTATTCGCTCTGCGATGACGAAGCGATGATGGATGTCGTGACTTCCGCCAACGTCGCCTGCGGTTTTCATGCCGGCGACCCCGAGACGATGGCCCGGATGGTGCGTCTCGCACGGGCGAGGGGAGTTGATGTCGGTGCGCATCCGGGCTTGCCGGACCGGCAAGGTTTCGGCCGCCGCGAACTGCCCTTCGGACCTGATGAGCTGCGCCAACAGATGCTCTACCAGCTGGGCGCGCTGATTGCGATCGCGCGTGCGGAAGATGTGCGCGTCTCCCATGTCAGTTTTCATGCTGCAATGGGCAACATGGTCAATCGCGACCCGACCCTGGCGGCTGCGATGATGGCGGCGATCCGTGCGGTCGATCCCGAATTGATTGTCTTTGGCACGTCCGGCAGCACCATTGAACGCGCGGCGCTCGATGCCGGGCTCAAGACGCTGACCCTCTTCCTCGCGGACCGCGCCTATGACGCCGAAGGCAAACTCGTGCCGCGTGGCAAGCCCGGTGCCCTCGTCAAGGAGGAGGCGCTGGTGCGCGCAAGGGTGCGGCAGTTTCTGATCGAGGGGACCGTGACCGCCATCGACGGGACCGTGATCCCCATGCTGGCTCGTTCCATCCTCGTGCACAGCGATACGCCGGGTTCGCTCGAACTTGCCCGTACCGTCCGCAGCGAAATCGAGGCGGCTGGCGGCGTGGTCACGCCCGTCTCCAGGCTTCTGGGTTGAGCCCTCGCGCACTGCAAAACCTTATCCGTCCCTATCGAAAGCAACGATCATGCCCGCTATTGCCGACCGCTTGAAGAACGTTTCCGTTTCCGCTTCTGCTACCATGAGCCAGCGCGCCCGCGACCTTGCAGCAAACGGCATCAAGGTTATCAGCCTCTCCTCAGGCGAGCCGGATTTTCCGACGCCCGCCAACGCCGTCGAGGCGGCCCATGCAGCAGCTCTTGCAGGCGACACGAAGTATCCACCACTCGACGGAACTCCGCCACTTCGGCAGGCCATCGCCCGCAAGTTCAAGCGGGACAACAACCTCGACTACGATCCCTCCGAGATCGTTGTGGCCGGCGGCGGCAAGCAGATCATCTTCAACGCCGTCCTTGCCACCTGCAATCCCGGCGACGAGGTCGTCATCCCTTCGCCCTCATGGATCAGCTATGCGGATATCGTGAAATTCGCCGGCGCGCTACCGGCTCCGGTCGATTGCCCGCAACAGAACGGCTTCAAACTCAGGGCCGAAGACCTCGAAGCCGCGATCACGCCGCGCACTAAGTGGCTGTTTCTGAACTTCCCAAACAACCCGACCGGTGCTGCCTGCTCACGCGCCGAGATGAAAGCGATTACCGAGGTGATGCTCAGGCACCCGGATGTCTGGATCATGACCGACGACATGTACGAGCACCTGATCTACGACGACTTCGAATTCTGCACGATTGCCGAGGTCGAACCGCGCCTTAAGGATCGCGTGCTGACGGTCAACGGTGCATCGAAGGCCTATGCGATGACCGGCTGGCGCCTCGGCTTCTGCGGCGGCCCGAAGGACCTGATCAAGGCGATCAGCAACGTCAACGGTCAGAACAGCGGCGGCACGTCGACGATCACGCAGGCCGCTGTTGCCGCAGTGCTCGACGGTCCGCAGGACATCCTTAGGGAGCGGGCGGCCATCTACCGGAAGCGGCGCGACTTCGTGGTTGAGCGGCTGAGTGCAATCGAAGGGATCCGCTGCCATAAGCCGGAAGGTGCATTCTACGTTTTCCCGAACATTTCCGAGCTCATCGGCCGGACCAGCAAGAAGGGTCGCAGGATCGAGAACGACACGGATTTCGTATTGGCGCTGCTCGACGAACATCACGTGACGACCGTGCAGGGCGCGGCCTACGGCATGAGCCCGTTCTTCCGCATCTCCTACGCGACCAGCATGGAGCAACTGAGTGAGGCCTGCGGTCGCATCGCCGAATTCTGCGCCGGTCTTCGGTGAGCACTCAGTCTTTGAGACGGGCGGTGAGTTCCATGAGGATCGACCTCACCGCCAGTGCTGGCTCTGATAGTTCGCTCTGATCGGAAACGCAGAGCGATAGGGTCTCCTCAATCTTCGGCGCCACCATGCGTGAAACCAGAGGCTCGGAGGATTCTGCAACGATCCGTTCCGCGATCGCGCGTGGCATGATGGTCGCGCCGACGCCACTTGAGACGGCGCGCCCGAGTGTGCGGACGATTTCGACCTCGGCCACGACATTGAGCGACAGGCGCGCGCGCGTGAAAGCAAGGTCGATCGCCCGGCGCACGAAATTGTATGGTGGCGGAAGGAGCAGCGGAATGTCGTTGAGCGCACTCAACGGTAGCGGCGCGTCACCCGGTTCGATGCCGAAATCGCGATGTGCCACGAGGTGAAACTCTTCGACGAAGACCGGCTCGAACCGTACGCCCTTGATTGGTCCCGTACCATGGATCAGCGCCATTTCCAGCCGGCCGTTCATGATCATCTGGCTGTAGGTCTGGCCGACGCTTTCGGTCAGATGCAGCAGGATGCCTGGGTGCCGCTTGCGCGTCTCTGTCAACAGGTCGACCGAGAGTGTTGCGGCACTTGAGAAGGGTACGAGGCCGACCGAGACGCGCCCGACAAGGGTGGCGCCGGCTGCCTTCACGTCTGCCTGTGCCTGGTCCATCTGGCGAAGGACGATCTGGGCATGACGATAGACGGCCTTTCCTGCCTCCGTCATCGACACTCCCTGCTGGCTGCGGATCAGGAGCTTCTGTCCGAAATGGTCCTCCAGCGCGGCAAGTTGCTGACTGAGGGCCGGCTGCGCGATGTGAAGAACGTCGGCCGCACGTGTGATGCTCCCGGTGTCGACGATGACGATGAAGGATTTGAGACGCCTGGTATCCATATGCCCTGCCTGCCTGTTCGGCGCAAATGTTACAGGCCGGTGGGTTCGCCGCAAGTCATAAGCCTTCGTTATCCATCCAGATTCAAACGGTCTTATTCAGACCTGAAAACCTTCGTTACTCTCTCATTCAACAACAGGGGAACCAAAATGTCCTTTTCCGATTACAGAACCGCACTCGTGACGGGCGCATCCTCCGGGATCGGTGCGGCGGTCGTCGAGCGGCTCCGCCGCGAGGGCCTCGAAGTGCATGCGGTTGCCCGTAGCGCCGATGCGCTGAAGGCACTCGCGGAGCGCACCGGCTGCATTCCCCACACCATCGACGTAACCGACCGTGCCGCACTGGCAAAGCTTGCCAGTGAAGTTGAGTTCGACGTTTTGGTGAACAATGCCGGCGTCGACCGGCCCAAGAAGTTCCTCGAGGCGGACGAAGGCGACATCGATCTCCTCGTCGACGTCAACTTGCGCGCCGTCCTCCATCTCTGCCGGCTGATCGTGCCTGGCATGGCGACGCGCGATCGCGGCCATGTCATCAACATTTCTTCGATTGCCGGCAACTACAATTTCGGCGGTAACTCCACCTATCACGCTACCAAGGCCGGCGTCAGCATGCTCTCCAATCAGCTGCGCATCGATACCTTTGGCAAACGCGTGCGCGTAACCGAGATCTGCCCGGGCCGGGTCGCGACCGACATCTTCAATCATGTTCACGGCAACGATCCTTCCATCCGTGAGCGCTTCATCGACGGTTTTGAACTGCCGCAGGCGAGCGATATCGCCGATGCGATTGCCTTTGCGATCGCCGCACCCGTCGCGGTCAACATCGGGCACATGGAAATCACGCCGACGCTTCAGGTCATGGGCGGTCTGCAAACGGCCAAGCCACAGACGAAGGAACCACGGTCGTGAAGGGCTTTGAACTCGCCGCGATCCTCGGGAACCCGGAATACGTGGCCATGCTGCTGCATGGCATCGAGATGACCTTCATCATCGCCGTGTGCTCGTGGACTCTGGCGATGACGCTCGCGATCATCCTGCTCGCGATCCGGTTTTCTCCCGGCCGCATCGGCAATGCGGCGGTCGCAGCTTACGTTTCCTACCACCGGAATGTACCGACGCTCGTGCAGCTCATGCTCTGGTATTTCGGCATCTATACGATCCTGCCCTCAGGGCTGGCCGACTGGCTTTCGGCGCATTCGGCGGAAATGATCTTTGCCGTCGTCGGGCTCGGGCTCTGCCAGGCGGCCTACTTCAGTGAGGATCTGCGCTCCGGCCTGCGCTCGGTCAATCCTGGCCAGATGGAGGCGGCGCGTGCCTTGGGTCACGGCTATCTCTCAGCGATGCGCTTCGTGCTGATCCCGCAGGGTGTCCGCAACGCGCTGCCGGCGCTCGTCAATCACAGTGTTTCGCTCTTCAAGAACAGCAGCCTTGCCATCGTGATCGGCGCGCCGGAGCTCACTCATGCCGTCAAGGAGATCGAGAACCTCTCCTTCCGAACCTTCGAAATCTACCTGGTCGGTACGATCCTCTATCTCTTCTTCACCCTGATAATCATGGCCGCTGGTGCCTACCTCACCTGGCGTGCTGATCCGGCGAATGGAGCGAGACGATGATCCACGACCTGATCGCCATCGTCGACCAATACTGGTTGCTGCTCCTTATCGGGCAGTACCCGAACGGACCGCTCGGCGGCCTTGCCAATACGCTGATCCTTTCGGCGCTCAGCATCGCGATTGCCTTTCCGTTCGCGATCCTTCTGGCTTTCGCCAGACTTTCTAAATACCGGGTCCTGCGTTGGCCGGTGACCGTGCTCGTCTATGTGACCCGCGGCGTGCCGCTGCTGATGCTCGTGCTCTGGAGTTACTTCCTCGTGCCGCTTCTGACGGGCGCCGATGTGCCGAGCTTCCTCACCATGCTGACGACCCTGGTCGTCTATCAGGGCGCGTTTCTGAGCGAAATCATCCGCGCAGGCATCGTCGCTTTGGGTCAGGGCCAGATGGATGCGGCTCGCGCGCTCGGTCACAGCTATTTCAGCGCGATGCGCTACGTGATCCTGCCGCAGGCGCTTTACAACATGATCCCGAGCATGCTGTCGACCTTCGTCGCAACCATCAAGGACACGACACTCGGCTACGTTATCAACGTGCCGGACCTCACCTTCGCTGCCAGCCAGGTCAACAACCAGCTCCTCACGCAGCCCTTCCAGGTCTTCCTTATCCTGGCGCTGACCTACTACGTGATCTGCTGGTCGCTCACTTGGCTCACCGGTGTGGTCGAACGGCGCATCACACGCCGGCGTGCCGGCCTTGTTGCCCCGAAACGCCGTGGGCAGTTGCCGATTCCCCTGACACCGAACGCCACGGAGCAGCCATGACCGCGTCAACCTCCCCCTTCGCAAAGGATCAGGCGATCCGGCTCGCCGATGTCCGCAAGAGCTACGGCGATTATGACGTCTTGAAAGGGATCGACGCGACGGTGGCGCGGGGCGAAGTGGTCGTCATTTGCGGCCCTTCCGGATCGGGCAAGTCAACGTTGATCCGCACCGTCAACCGGCTTGAAGAGATCAACAGCGGTTCGATCTTCTTCGAAGGACAGGACCTTCATGCGCCGATGAGCGGGCGAGACCTCAACCGTCTGCGCAGCCGCATCGGCTTCGTCTTCCAGAGCTTCAATCTCTTCCCGCACCTCTCCGCGATAGACAATGTCGCGATGTCCCCGATCCGAGTGAAAGGTGTGGCGCCGGCGGAGGCTCACGAGAAGGCGCTGAAGCTGCTCGAGCGCGTCGGCCTTCGTGAAAAGGCCAATGCTTATCCGGGCCAATTGTCCGGCGGGCAGCAGCAGCGCGTGGCGATCGCCCGCGCGCTCGCCATGGAGCCGCCTGTCATGCTGTTCGATGAGCCAACCAGCGCACTCGACCCGGAAATGGTTGGCGAAGTGCTGAATGTCATGAAGTCTCTCGCGGCCGAAGGCATGACCATGATGTGCGTCACCCACGAAATGGGCTTCGCCCGTGACGTCGCTGACCGCATCTGGTTCATCGATGCAGGCCAGATCATCGAGACCGCGACGCCTGAGGAGTTCTTCAAGAACCCCAGGCATCCGCGTGCGCAGCGCTTCCTCGCGGACCTGCGCCACTAAAACGAGAAAAGCCAACAAACGAAGGAGAACAGCAATGAAGTGCAGTCATCTTATTCTCGGAATGAGCGTTGCGGCAGCGGCGCTCGCAGGTCCGGCAAAAGCTGATCAGCTCGAAGACATCATCGCGAATAAGACCTTGCGTTGCGCGACTTTCGCGGACGTGCCGCCCTTCGCTGCTCCGGACGCAAAGACGCGCGAAATGGTCGGCTTCGACGTCGATCTTTGCGGCGCGATTGCCCGCGAACTCGGCGTGAAAGCCGAGATCAAGCCGGTTTCGGTCGAAGCCCGCGTGCCGGAGGTAAAGCTTGGGCGCGTTGACATCACCGTCGCCAACCTCGCTTACACCCAGAGCCGTGCCGAACAGATCCAGTTCAGCGACCCCTATTATCTGGCCAAGGAAATGTTGATCGTGCTGGCGGATGATGCCGGCAAGGCAAAGGCCGACTATGTTGGCCAGCGACTGGCCTCCACCAAGGGTTCGACCTCGGAAATGTCAATCAAGCTCAACAAGTCCGAGCCGCTCACCTTCCAGGATACCGCATCAGCCTACCTCGCCGTGCAGCAGGGCAAGGCGCGCGGCATGGTCGCTAACACGATGACGACCACGAAGCTGGTCAACGAATCGAAGACCCGCGGCAAGGAAATGCGCATGATCCCTGAGCCCATGCTGTTCCAGCCGATCGGCGTCGGCATGGCAAAGGATCAGCCGGCATTGACAGCCAAGATCAACGAAGTGCTGCACAAGCTCGATGATAGCGGTGAGATCAACCAGATCTGGGATAAATGGCTTGGCCCGAATACCGAATACAAAATGGCGCGCACCGACAAGGTTGCACCGCTCTCCGACCTGAAATTCGACCCGATCCCCTGATGGGGCCGGGTCTCGCGTAAGCGACCCCCGTTTTCCGAATGTTTTGAACAACGCAAACGGCGGGCGTCGCGCCCGCCGCGACCACCCGTGGGAAAAATCATGACGCATATCAAGAAAATGCCCATTCGTCCGAGTGCCGCCGAAGTGGAAGCGGTCGCCAAGTTTTCGCCGGCAACGATCCATGAAGCGCAGGGACGCCGGGGGGCATTGTCCTCCCGCATCAAACCTGTCGACTACCGCATGAAGCTTTGCGGCCCGGCCTTCACGGTCCGTTGCGCGCCCCGCGACAACATCATGCTGCAGCTTGCAATCAACTACGCTCAGCCGGGCGACATCATCGTCGTTTCGGCGGGCGACTATGAGGAGGCTGGATCGTTCGGCGACGTGCTTGCCAATGCCTGCCTTGCGAAGGGCATTGGCGGCCTCGTGACGGACACCGGCGTGCGCGACACGCTGCAATTGCGCGAGCTCGGATTTCCGGTGTTCTCGCTCAGCGTCTGCATCAAGGGCACGGTCAAGGAGACCCTGACCGCCACCAACGACCCGATCATCATCGGCGGGGAGCTTGTCCATCCCGGCGACATCATTGTCGGCGACGCTGATGGCCTGGTCGTGGTGCGGCGGGAAGAGGCTTTCGAGGTCGCGAGGCTGTCGCAGGCGCGCGAAGATGCTGAAGCTGAGTATATTGCCGCATACAAGGCAGGAAAATCGGTCATCGAAGTCAGCAAGCTCGAGCCGGTGCTGAAGGCAAAAGGGCTCGTGGTCGAAGGCTGACCAAGGTCCGGGCGTATCTCGCGCGAGGCGTCCGGCGGTTAAGGAGAACAGGTTTGTCATTTTCACTTTTCGACCTGAAGGGCCGTCGGGCCTTGGTGACGGGCTCATCGCAGGGGATCGGTTTGGCGCTGGCGCGTGGTCTGGCCGAGCATGGCGCTGCCCTTGTGCTCAACGGTCGCGACCGTTCGAAGCTTGATGCGGCCGCTGCCGCCTTGAAGGACGCCGGCCACTTGGTCGATGTGGCGGATTTCGACGTGACTGACGCCGAAGCGGTGAAGCGCGGCGTCGATCAGATCGAGAGGCATGTCGGCGCCATCGATATCCTCGTCAACAATGCCGGCATGCAGTTCCGCGCGCCGCTTGAGGATTTTCCCGCCGAACGCTGGGAGCAGCTGCTGAAGACGAATGTCTCCAGTGTCTTTTATGTCGGCCAGGCGGTGGCGCGGCACATGATCGGCCGCGGCGCCGGCAAGATCATCAACATCGCCTCGGTGCAGAGCGAGCTCGCGCGCCCGTCGATCGCGCCTTACACGGCGACCAAGGGCGCGGTGAGGAACCTGACGCGCGGTATGTGCACCGACTGGGCAAAGTATGGATTGCAGGTGAATGCGATCGCCCCCGGCTACTTCAAGACGCCGCTGAACCAGGCGCTGGTCGACAGCGCGGAG
The DNA here is from genome assembly GCF_050474445.1 of Ensifer sp. B1-9. Lineage (NCBI taxonomy): Bacteria > Pseudomonadati > Pseudomonadota > Alphaproteobacteria > Hyphomicrobiales > Rhizobiaceae > Ensifer > Ensifer sp. B1-9. The sequence goes on along the minus strand of NZ_JBCHVG010000014.1, from coordinate 2,901 downwards.
TTCTCCTCCTGGCTGGAAAAGCGCACGCCGGCGGCCCGCTGGGGCGAGGTCGAAGAACTGGTGGGTGCAGCGGTCTTTCTCGCGAGCAGGGCCTCCTCCTTTGTCAACGGACACACGCTTTATGTCGATGGCGGCATCACCACCAGCCTCTGAGGTCTGCCGCGGCTTCGGCCCGGTCGTCGTCATGGGCGTATCCGGCTGCGGTAAGTCCGCGGTTGGCGAACGGCTCGCCAGCTATCTCGGTGCGCGCTTCATCGAGGGCGACAGCCTGCATTCGGCCGCCAATGTCGAGAAGATGCGCAGCGGCATCCCGCTTACCGATGCGGACCGCTGGCCCTGGCTGGACAAGATCGGCAGCCGGCTGGCGAGCCCGATTGCCACCGTCGTGTCGTGCTCGGCCTTGAAGCGCGCCTATCGCGAGCGCTTGAGGGACGTCGCCTGGCAGCCGATCACCTTCGTCTTCCTGCAGGGAACGCGGGCGCTGCTGGCGGCGCGGCTGGGAGAGCGCAAGGGCCATTACATGCCGCTGTCGCTGCTCGACAGCCAACTTGCCACCCTCGAACTGCCTTCGGGGGAGGCGGACGTCGTTACCATCGAAATCGACCAGTCGCTGGAGCGCATCGTTGCGCTGGCGATGAACATGCTGGCGAGCCGCGCCGATCGCGCGGCCAGTGAACAAACCACGGGAGGAAACTGATGACGAAACCGGACATCCTGCTGATGGGCCCCTATCCGGAGTGGGACCTGGTGGAGCTCGAAGCGCGTTACGCCGTCCACAAGATCTACGAGGCCGAGGATCGCGACGCTTTCCTGGCGACACACGGCCCGAAGATCCGAGCGATCGCCACCCGAGGCGAACTCGGCGCATCGGCGGATCTGATCGGCAGGCTGCCACAGGTTAAGATCGTCTCCGTCTATGGCGTCGGTTATGACGCCGTCGATCTCGCCGCCTGCCGCGAGCGCGGCATTCGCGTCACCAACACCCCCGATGTCTTGACCAACGACGTCGCCGATCTCGGCGTCGCCATGATGCTCTGCCAGTCGCGTGGCATGATCGGCGCCGAACGCTGGGTCAAGGACGGCAGCTGGGCAGCCAAAGGCCTCTATCCGCTGAAGCGGCGGGTCTGGGGCCAGAAGGCCGGGGTGCTCGGCCTTGGCCGCATCGGCTTCGAGGTCGCCAAGCGCCTCAAGGGTTTCGACATGGACATCGCCTATAGCGACGTCTCCGAGAAGCCCTATGCAGACGGCATGACCTTCGTCGCCGATCCTGTCGCATTGGCAGAGCGCTCCGACGTGTTGTTCGTGACGCTCGCAGCCTCGGCAGCGACGCGGCACATTGTCTCGAAAGCGGTGATCGAAGCGCTCGGTCCGGAGGGCATGCTAATCAACATCTCGCGCGCCTCCAACATCGATGAGCACGCGTTGCTCGATGCGCTCGAAAGCGGTGCGCTGGGTTCGGCGGCGCTCGATGTCTTCGAGGGCGAGCCGAAGCTCAATCCGCGCTTCCTGAAGCTCGACAATGTCCTGCTGCAGCCGCATCACGCCTCCGGCACGATCGAAACCCGCAAGGCGATGGGCAAGCTGGTGCGGGACAACCTCGCTGCGCATTTTGCCGGCGAAGCGCTCATTACCCCCGTCATCTGAGGCGATAAGATGAAAGCCGTTGTCATTCATGCCGCCAAGGATTTGCGGATCGAGGAGCGGGAACCGGAGGCGCCGGGAAAGGACCAGGTCGAGATTGAGATCGAAGCCGGCGGCATCTGCGGATCGGATCTTCACTACTATAACCATGGCGGCTTCGGCACGGTGCGGCTGCGCGAGCCGATGATCCTCGGCCACGAGGTCGCCGGCACGGTGAAGGCGCTTGGCGACGGAGTCTCCACGCTGGCCGTCGGCGACCGGGTGGCGGTGTCGCCGAGCCGTCCCTGCGGGTCCTGCGACTATTGCCAGCGCGGCCAGCAGAACCATTGCCTGAACATGCGCTTCTACGGCAGCGCCATGCCGATGCCGCATATCCAGGGGGCGTTCCGGCAGCGCCTGGTCGCCGAGGCGTGGCAGTGCCACAAGGTCGCTGATGGCGTGTCGATCAACGAAGCGGCGATGGCCGAGCCTTTTGCCGTGACGCTTCACGCCGTGGCGCGAGCGGGTTCGCTCACCGGCAAGCGGGTGCTCGTCACCGGCTGCGGGCCGATCGGGGCGCTGGCAATCATTGCCGCGCGTGTGCACGGCGCGCGCGAGATCGTGGCGACCGACGTCATGGACGGCGTGCTCGACAAGGCGCTCATGATCGGCGCCGACCGGGTGATCAATGTTGCCAACGCTCCCGATCATCTCGCAGCCTATGCAGCCAACAAAGGCACCTTCGACGTGCAGTTCGAGGCTTCGGGCAATGCACAGGCGGTGCGCTCCGGTCTCGAGGTTCTCAAACCGCGATCGGTGCTCGTCCAGCTTGGGCTTGGGGGTGACGTTGCCATCCCGCAAAACTTGGTGGTGGCGAAAGAAATCGAGATGCGTGGCACGTTCCGGTTTCACGAAGAGTTCGGGCTGGCCGTCGATCTCATCAACGCCGGCCGGGTGGACCTGACCCCACTCTTGACCGGCATCTTCCCGCTGGAGGACGCGGTGGCCGCGTTCGAGACGGCAGGCGACCGCAATCGGTCGATGAAGGTGCAACTCGCCTTCTAGCCGCCATTGCCCCAGGCGGCCGCGGGAGACTGCGGTCGCCGGGTAGTTCCCCTTTAGCAATTTGAAACATCACCTCGTCCAATCTCCTGAGGAGGCAATCACGTGTCACAGGCGGAAATCGGCCTAATCGGTCTCGGCGTCATGGGCTCGAACCTGGCGCTCAACATCGCTGAAAAGGGCAACAAGATCGCGGTGTTCAACCGCACCGTCGAGGCG
>NZ_JBCHVG010000013.1:0-273015 GCF_050474445.1 Ensifer sp. B1-9 | reverse complement strand
TACAATTTCGGCCGTAGGCTCAAGACCCTCAAGGGCCTCACGCCCTACGAGTTCATCTGCAAAGCATGGGCTTCACAACCCCAACGTTTCACCCTCAATCCGCTCCAGCAAATGCCGGGACTAAACAACTAGAGCGTTTCAGGTTTTGACGGAAGCATATCCGGCATTGGCGAAGTAGTTGCTGCATTCGTCGGGTTGAACTGAGGAGACGAGGCTGCCGAGGTGTTGCCATGTCTCCTCGATGGTTCGCTTCTGCGCCGCCCGCATCCAGTGTTTGATTTTGGCGAAGGCTTGCTCGATCGGATTAAGATCGGGCGAGTATGGGGGTAGATACCAGAGCCTTGCGCCAGCGGCTTGGATCATCTGCCGGATGGCGGCCGACTTGTGGGAGCCGAGATTGTCCATGATGACGATGTCGCCGGGTTCGAGCACGGGCACGAGCAGTTGCTCAACATAAGCGCGGAAACACTGACCGTTGATCGGTCCGTCGAAGACGCAAGGCGCGGTTAGCCGGTCGTGGCGCAAAGCGCCGAGAAAGGTCAGCGTGCGCCAGTGGCCGTACGGGGCAAAGCCGCGCAGGCGCTTGCCTCGCGGCCCCCACCCCCGCAGCGGCGCCATGTTGGTCTTGATCCAGGTTTCGTCAATGAACACCAGCCGTCTCGGATCGAGACCGGACTGCCAGGAGCGCCAGCGTTGCCGCCGGCGGGCAATATCGGCACGGGCCTGCTCAAGCGCGAACAGCGTTTTTTTTGAACCGCAGCCCCTCGCGGCGCAGGAACCGCCAGACCGTATCGTGCGACACCTTCACCCCACGCGCCGCCAGCTCTTCCTGCAGCCTATGCAGCGACAAATGCAGCATCTGGTTGATCCTCTCCGCGATAAACGCACGGTGCGGCTCCAGCAGATGCTTGCGGTGGCCGCCCATCTTGCCGGGCGCCACAGACCCACTCGAACGGTAGCGCTGAGACCACTTCACCGCCGACGATACGGCAATGCCGAAACGAGCCGCAACCGATCGGCAGCTTTCGCCGGCCTCAATGGCGCACACAACACGTTCACGAAGATCATTCGAAAGAGGTCGCGTCATCAGATGCTGGCCTCCCCTCCAGCCAGCATCTTGAATCACAAAATGGACCGAAACGGAATCCTCTCCGATTCAGTCAAAGCCGGAACCGCTCTAGCGGATCCGCGGTGATCTGGAAAAAGGTCGGGTTCAGCCCGGCCTTTTGCTTTTGCGCGGCAGGTCCGGGTCGTCCAGACAACGCTGCCGCCTCGAGCCGAAGCAGACGTGTCTCCGGCTCCCTCGACAACGTCATGGGATGGCTCAGTTGGCCGCCTCGTCGCTGCGGCTGACGAGGATCTTGTCGATCCGCCGTGCGTCCATGTCGACCACTTCGAAACGGTAACCGTGGGCGATGGCAATGTCGCCCTCCTCCGGCGTCTTGCGCAGTTGCTGCACCAGGAATCCGGCGATCGTCTCGAAGTTGCCGTCGGCGTCGATACCTTCGATTCCGATCGTCAGATGGATTTCGTCGATCGGTGTCCGGCCATCGACGAGATAGCTGCCATCTTCACGCAGGCGGATCAGCGCGTGTTCGATGTCGTCGTAGTTCGACGGCAGAACGCCAACGATTGCCTCCAGAATATCGGCAATGGTGATGATGCCTTCGGTGCTTCCGTACTCGTCGACGATCATCGCCATGTTGATGCTCGACGACTTGAAGGCATCGAGCGCCTTCAGGCAGGACGCGGTTTCCGGCAGAGTGTGGATCTCCCGGATATATTTGCGCACGTCGAACGGTGCGGAGGCCGGGGCGTTCAGAACTTCCTTCGCCAGGACCGCGCCAAGCACGTCACCGCTCGGTCCATCGACCACCGGATAGCGGGAATGGCCGAACTGGTCGATCTTGCGACCGACGATCTCCAGGCTGTCGTTGACGTCGATGAAGCTCACCTCCGTCCGGTGCGTCATGATCGACTTCACGTTGCGGTCACCGAGCCGGATGATTCGTCTGAGCATCTCATGTTCCGACTTCTCGATGGCGCCGCTTTCGACGCCCTCGGCCATGATCGCCTGGACCTCTTCTTCCGTCACATGGTCCGGGTCGTCCGCGCGCATGCCGAGCAGACGCATGGCGACCGATGCGGCCGTTTCGAAGAGATAGACGATCGGTGCGGCGATCCGCGACAGGAGCAGCATCGGCCTTGCAACGAACATCGCCAGCGCTTCGGAATTCTTCAGCGCCAGTTGCTTTGGGATCAGCTCACCGATGACAACGGACAGGAAGGTGATCAGGGTGACGACGAGCGCGACGGCGACCGTGTTGCCGTAGGGATGGATCCAGGCGATCTCATCGAGGATCGGCGCGATCCTGGCAGCGATGGTCGCGCCGCCATAGGCGCCGGCCAGCGTACCGACCAGCGTGATGCCGACCTGAACCGTGGACAGGAATTTGCCCGGATCTTCCGCCAGCCTCAGCGCAACCTCGGCGCGGCGATTTCCCTGTTTTGCCATCTGGCGAAGCATGGGCTTGCTTGCCGAGACGATTGCCATTTCCGAGAGAGCAAAAAATGCGTTGATCAAAAGCAGGACGAAAATGACAAAAAACTCGGACATGGTCTCCAGGTCACCGTTGACGAAAGCCGCTCCGCTGGGGAACGACCAATCACCAGATAAGGCCAGCGGACGATCTGAGCAAGCGCAAGCATTGAAATCGATGCGATCTAGCGAACATTGAAGCTGGCCGACGACGGAATTTTGAACAATCCCAGAGAGGCCGAGGTCAGGCGCTGTTATGCAAGGCGCTGCGCACCCGCTCGCGACCGATCTTGATGACATTCTCCATGGCGAGCCGGGCGCCGACCTCATCACGCCGGCCGATCTCCTCAACGATGCGGATATGGTTGCGGGCGACCTCGTCTATGCCGCCCCTTTCAGCGGTCGGCGAACTCAGCTTGAAGACGCCAACCAGCGCCGCCTCGATCAGCCCGCCGACCGTTCGCATGAACGGGTTTCCAGAGGCCTCGGCGACCGCGAGGTGAAACTTCAGATCCGCGACGGCAAGGCTCTCTGCCGTATGCCCCTCCTCGCCCATGGCAACGGCGAGACGCATCATGCGGCTGATTTCCGCTTCCGAAGCGTTTCGCGCGGCGAGTGCTGCCGCATGCGGCTCGAATGCGAGACGCACTTCGCTAAGGTGATAGAGGAAATCCTCATCGACCCCGCACTCGAAATGCCAGGTCAGGATATCGCTGTCGAACAGGTTCCAGTCGTTGCGCGGCGTCACACGCGTGCCGATGCGAGCGCGGGGCACGACCAGTCCCTTGGCGGCCAGCGTCTTCATCGCCTCGCGAAGAACCGTCCGCGACACCTTGAAGCGCGCCGCGAGCTCCGGATCTCCTGGAAGAATCGAGCCCACGGGGAACTCGCCGGATATGATCGCCTTTCCAAGTTGATCGACGACATGCGCGTGGCTCGTGCGTTTGCGCGAGCCGGACACAACGGTTTCCAGCAAACTCCTGTTCAACCCATCTCCTCCAGGCACTCCCCTGCCTGATTCCTGCCGACACGCGGATATCGGTGTGCCAAAGCACCGCCGGCCGCTTGCCTCAAACTTGCGCAAACGAGTGTAGTTTGATCCACCGATTCCGGAAAGCCCCCGGAAAGACAGGCAGAATCAGCGTTTGCGACATTCTCCAATCGTCGCTACGCCTGCTCGCCCATCCTCAAAAGACAAACCCCGCCGGAGGGCGGGGTTTGCTTAACTTCACTGGTGTGAGCCCTTACTTCGGCAATTGGTCGTCGACGCCTTCGACGTAGAAGTTCATGCCGAGCAGCGTGCCGTCGTCAGACGTTGCACCGGCTGCGAGCCATTCGCTGCCGTCCTGCTTCTTCAGCGGGCCGGTGAAGGGCTTCAGCTCGCCCGACTTGATCTTGGCTTCGGTTTCCTCGGCCATCTTCTTCACGTCGTCAGGCATGTTGGTATAGGGCGCCATCGTCAGGATGCCGTCCTTCAGGCCGTCCCAGCTCGAGGTCGATTCCCACTTGCCGTCGAGGAAGGCCTGCGTGCGCTTGATATAGTAGGCGCCCCAGGTATCGACGATTGCCGTCAGCTGCGTGTTCGGGCCGGCGGCGATCATGTCGGAGGCCTGGCCGAAAGCCTTGATGCCACGTTCGGCGGCAACCTGCATCGGAGCCGTCGTATCGGTATGCTGCGTCAGGATATCGACGCCTTGGTCGACCAGTGCCTTGGCGGCGTCAGCTTCCTTGCCGGGGTCGAACCAGGTGTTTGCCCAGACGACCTTGATCTTGAAGTCCGGGTTGACCGAGCGCGCACCGATGATGAAGGAGTTGATGCCCATCACCACTTCCGGGATCGGGAAGGACGCGATGTAACCGGCGACGCCCTTCTGCGACATCTTCGCGGCGATCTGGCCCTGGATGTAGCGGCCTTCATAGAAGCGGCTGTTGTAGGTTGCGACGTTCGGCGCGGTCTTGTAGCCGGTGGCGTGTTCGAACTTCACGTCCGGGAATTTCTGCGCAATCTTGATCGTCGCATCCATGAAGCCGAAGGACGTCGTGAAGATCAGGCCGCAACCCGAGCGCGCCAGACGCTCGATCGCACGTTCCGCATCCGGACCTTCCGGCACGCTTTCGAGATACTGGGTCTCGATCTTGTCGCCGAGCTGCTTTTCCAGCGCCTGGCGGCCGAGATCGTGCGCCTGGGTCCAGCCGCCATCGGTCTTGGAGCCGACGTAAACGAAGCAGATCTTGGCCTTCTCCTGGGCGCTCGCAGCCGGGGCAAAGCCGATCACGGCCGCGGTGCTTGCGAGGACGAGCAGTAGTTTTTTCATTTTCTTGACCTCTGTCGGTTTGAGAAACGTCCGTCTGAAAGGCTTGAAATCACCGGTCCGGCACAAACGGTTTGCCGAGCGATGCCGGCGTATTGATCAAGGTCATGCGCCGGTTGTGCGAGATGAGGATGAGCACGACGATCGTCGCGAGATAGGGAAGCGACGACAGGAACTGCGAGGGAATGCCGATGCCAAAGGCCTGCGCATGCAACTGGCTGATCGAAACGGCACCGAAAAGATAGCCGCCCGCCACCAGCCGCCAGGGTCGCCACGAGGAAAAAACCACCAGCGCCAGCGCGATCCACCCGCGCCCGGCCGACATGTTCTCCACCCATTGCGGCGTGTAGACGAGCGACAGCTGCGCACCGGCGAGGCCGGCACAGGCGCCACCAAACATCACCGCAAGATAGCGTGTGCGGATAACGTTGACGCCGAGTGCATGCGCGGAGGCGTGGCTGTCACCGACGGCGCGCAGCTTCAGGCCGGCGCGGCTGCTGAACAGGAACCAGTTTACGGCCGCGACAATCGCAATCGATAGGTAGAAGATGATGTCCTGCCGGAACAGCAGCGGACCAATCACTGGAATATCCGCCAGAAGCGGTATCGTAATCGGCTGCAGCTTGATGCCCTGCATGCCGAGGAAGGTCTCGCCCATCATGCCGGAGACGCCGATCCCGAGCAGGGTCAACGCCAGGCCCGTTGCCACCTGGTTGGCGACGAGCGTCAAGGTCAGGAAGGCAAAAAGCTGCGAGAACAACGCGCCGCAGGCGACGCCCGCGAGCATGCCGAGATAGGGCGAACCGGTGATCTGGGTGATCGCGAAGGCGGAGACCGCCCCCATGATCATCATGCCCTCGACGCCGAGATTGAGCACGCCGGACCGTTCCGTCACCAGTTCGCCGATTGCGGCCAGCACCAGCGGGGTCGCGGCGGTGATGACACTCAGCAGGATCGCTTCGACGATACCCATCAGCGGCTCCCCTCGGTGGTTGTCGCGGTCAGCCGGTCGAAGACCAGCTTGATGCGATAGTGGATCAGCGTGTCGCAGGAAAGCACGAAGAAAAGCAACAGGCCCTGGAAGACGCGCGTGACCTTTTCGGAAACGCCGATCGAAAGCTGCGCCGCCTCGCCGCCGAGATAGGTCAAGGCGAGCACGAGACCGGCGGCGACGATGCCAAGCGGATTGAGGCGACCGAGAAAGGCGACGATGATGGCGGTGAAACCATAACCGGGCGAGATGACCGGGCGCAATTGCTGGATCGCGCCGCTGACTTCCGAAATGCCGGCGAGCCCGGCAAAGGCGCCCGACAGCAGCATCGAGAACCAGATCATGCGGCGCGACGAGAAACCGGCAAAGCGTCCTGCCCGCTCCGACTGGCCGAGAACCGAAATTTCGAATCCCTTCAGCGTATAGCGCATCATGAACCAGACGAGGACAGCCGCGATGATGGCAAAAGCGAAGCCCCAGTGCGTGCGTCCAGAAGCGATCATTTCCGGCAGGATCGCATCGACGGCGAAAGTGCGCGTCTCCGGAAAGTTCATGCCGCCGGGGTTGCGCCAGGGACCGCGCACCAGCCAGTCGAGAAAGAGCTGAGCGACATAGACCAGCATCAGGCTCGTCAGGATCTCGTTGGTGTTCATATGCGCCTTGAGGAAGGCGGGGATCGCGGCAAAGAGCGCGCCGCCGAGCATGCCCATGAGCATCATCAGCGGCAGCACCAGCGGTGACTGCCAATCGTAGAAGACCACCGGCAGGATCGAGCCGGCGATGGCGCCCATGATGAACTGGCCCTCGGCGCCGATATTCCAGTTGTTGGAGCGGAAGCAGACCGAAAGCCCGACGCCGATCAGGATCAAGGGCGCGGCCTTGATCGCCAGTTCGTGCAGCGACCAGACCTCACTCAGGGGTTCGACGAAGAAGCTGTAGAGCGCCATCACCGGGTTCTTGCCGAGCAGCGCGAACATGATGCCGCCGAAGACGATCGTCAGCAGGAAGGCGATGAACGGCGACAGGATCGAAAAAAGCGTCGAGACCTTGGCGCGCTTTTCCAGTTCAATGCGCATGTGCGGCCTCCGTGCCTTCCGTCTTGCCGTACATCCCCCCCATCAGGAGGCCGATCTTTTCACGCGAGAGTTCTTTCGCCGGATAGGGATCGGAGAGCCTGCCATCGCTGATGACGGCGATCTCCGTCGCGACTTCAAAGATCTCATCGAGATCCTGGCTGATGACGAGCACCGCGGATCCTGCTTTGGCGAGATCGACGAGTGCCTGGCGAATGCGGCTGGCAGCCCCGGCATCGACCCCCCAGGTCGGCTGATTGACGACCAATACGCTCGGCTGGCGGTCGAGTTCACGGCCGACGATGAACTTCTGCAGGTTGCCGCCCGACAGCGACCCCGCCGGCGGGTCTTCGCCGCTCTTGCGCACGTCCATCGCCTCGGAAATGCGCTTCGTGGCGCTCGCCACCGCATCCCGCCGGATGATGTTGAGGAAACCTCCGCCGAGAAGGGCCTTGGCGTCCGAGCGGCTGCGGGCAAGCACGAGATTGTCCGAGAGCGGCAGCGCCGACACGGCGGCATGGCCGTGGCGCTCTTCCGGAACGAACCCTGCACCCATCAGGCGGCGGGCATTGATGTTTCTGCTGCCGACGGGTCGTTGGCGGATCTGCACGGCATTTTGATCAGCGACGGGGTACTCGCCCGACAGCGCATCGAAGAGTTCGCCCTGGCCGTTGCCGGCTACACCGGCAATCGCCAGCACCTCGCCGGCATGAACCTTGAGACAGATGTTCTTCAGCGATACCGCGAAGGGTGTGCGCGCGGGAACCGTCAGGTGACGCGCCTCCAGTTGCACCTGGCCCTTGGCGCTGGTGCCTTCGGCCGTCACGACCGCGACATCGCTTCCGACCATCATGCGCGCCAGCGATGACGGCGTCTCCGTCTTCGGATCGCAGGCGCCGGTGACCTTGCCGTGACGCAGCACCGTCGCGCGGTCGCAGATGCGCTGAACCTCTTCGAGCCGGTGGCTGATGTAGAGGACCGAGCGTCCCTCCGCCTTCAGCTTGTAGAGCGTTTCGAACAGGCGATCGGCCTCCTGCGGCGTCAAGACCGAGGTCGGCTCGTCCAGGATGATAAGGCGCGGGTTCTGTAGCAGCGCGCGCACGATCTCGATGCGCTGGCGCTCGCCCACGGAAAGATCGGCCACATGCGCCTTCGGATCGAGCGGCAGACCGTAGGCATGCGACAGGCGTGAAGCTTCCTCCGCCACCTTTGCCAGCGAGATGTTCGCGTCCATCGAAAGTGCAATGTTCTCGGCGACGGTTAGCGCCTCGAACAGCGAAAAATGCTGGAAAACCATGCCGATGCCGAGCTTGCGCGCGGCGGCGGGATTGGCGATGCGCACGCTCTGGCCCTGCCAGAGGATCTCGCCGGCCGTCGGCGCCAATACGCCGAACAGCATCTTCACCAGGGTCGATTTTCCGGCACCGTTTTCGCCGAGAAGGGCGTGGATCTCGCCCTGTTTGATCTGCAGATCGATCCCATTGCAGGCCGCGAAGCTGCCAAACAATTTCGTCAAGTTGCTCACAGCCAATAGATGACCGTTCGCCGCTACTCCCTCAACAGGCACGCTGCCCTCTTTCCCCTCTGCTGATCCGCGTCCGCCTTAAGGCTTCGATCACGGAATCAGCAGTGTTGTTCCACTTGTTTTTCTTGTCTCGAGATCCGTATGCGCCCGCCCTGCATCAGCGAGCGGATAAGTCTGATTTATATTGATACGCACTTTGTTGCTTTGCACAATATCAAACAGGGAATTTGCACACGCTTCCAGCGCAGGCCGCGTGGCAACGTAACCGAAGAGTGTCGGACGCGTCGCAAAGAGAGAGCCCTTCTGCGCCAGGATACCGATGCTGAAAGCCTCCACCGGGCCGGATGAATTGCCGAAGCTCACCCACAAGCCGCGCGGCTTCAGGCAATCCAGCGACGCCGGATAGGTGTCGCGCCCGACGGAATCGTAAACGACGTCGACGCCCCGGCCATCGGTCAGTTCCTTCACCCGCGCGACGAAGTTGTCCGTGCGGTAGTTGATCACGTGGTCGTAGCCATGCGCCAGGGCCAGATCGATCTTGTCCTGCGAACCCGCGGTGCCGATCACGGTGGCGCCAAGCGCCTTTGCCCATTGGCCGGCGATCAAACCGACGCCGCCTGCGGCGGCATGGAAGAGGATCGTCGTGCCGGGGCCAACCTGATAGGTCTGGTTGAGCAGGTATTGGGCCGTCATGCCTTTCAGCATCATCGCCGCAGCGGTCTCGAGGGTGATGCCGTCCGGCACCTTCACCAGTTGCGAGGCATCGACATTGCGTTCGCTGGCATAGGCTCCGTCGGCCGATGCATAGGCGACGCGATCACCGATGGAGAAGAGATGGACGCCGTCGCCGACCGCCGTGACGATGCCAGCCCCTTCCTTGCCCGGTACGAAAGGCAGACCCGAGGCGGACTTGTAGAGGCCGGTGCGGAAATAGACGTCGATGAAGTTCAGGCCAACGGCGACCTGGCGGATCTGTACCTCGCCCGGGCCTGGCGGCGAGAGCGTGACGCCTTCGAGTTTCAGGACCTCCGGTCCACCGAGTTCGCGTACCACTATCGCCTGTGCCATTGCCTACTCCTATTTCCGGCCGAGACTTGGAAAAATCTGCAGCACGAAGCCAATCACGTAGAGATAGATGCCTGCCACGACGAAGCCGGTCACGACCCAGGCCGGCGTCGCAAAGTGCAAGAGCAATGCGTAAACGCCGAGTGCCGACCAGATCAAGAAGACGCCGAGGTTCAGAGGCCGCAAACGCTGCACGCGAACCGGGTGGAGGAAATTGATCGGCAGGAAAGTCAGGACCACCGAGACGAAGACCACGATCGACGCCGTCACTTCGCTTGCCTGAATGACGAACAGCGTGAACACGATCATGTTCCAGACGACGGGGAAGCCCGAAAAGAAATACTCGTCCGTCTTCATGCCCATGTCGGCATAGTAGATCGCGCTCGAAACGACGATCGCGCCTGCCGCGACGAAGGACCAGGGCTCGCCGATCATGCCGCTCTGATAGAGCGCAAAGGCCGGCAGCAGCACATAGGTCACGTAGTCGATGACATTGTCGAGCGTGTCGCCCGACCAGTTGGGCAGCACTTCCTTGACGCGAACCTTGCGGGCGATCGGGCCATCGATGCCATCGACGAGCAGCGCAAGACCCAGCCACCAGAACATGTCGACGAAGCGATGCTCGGCGGCGGCGACGACGCCGAGGAAGGCGAGAAACGACCCCGAGGCAGTCAAGATATGCACGGAAAAGGCGCGGATCTCGGCGTAGGGAACTCGTCTGTAGTTAAAAAACTTCATCTGCGGACGCCGCCCACCCCTACTGTTTTCCCCGTACGGGCCTCACACCCGCCTCAACCGCTTTGCGGCGCATTGCCGGTAATATGCACCCTTTGCAACGCATCGCCACTAAAATTCAAGGTTCTCAGCTTCCGCTTGCCACATTGTTCTGTGGACACTTGCAAATTGCTTCTGCGCTGATTCTACCCATTTATTTCGCTCTCGCCCGCGACTAGAGGTATGATCGAGGTTGGACCAAGACGCCTCACAGCGTGTGCAAAAGGGTTTGGTTGCATCATGGATCACTATGACATCGCCATTATCGGTGCAGGCCTCGCGGGATCGCTCGCGGCCATCGCGCTCTCCGACGCCGGTTACCGCGTCGCCCTGATCGGTCCCGAGCCGGCGGTCGCCGACGGGCGCACCACCGCGCTGATGGACCAATCGATCGAGTATCTCAAGAAGCTCAACCTATGGGAAAAGGTCGAGCCGCTGACCGCGCCGCTCGCGACCATGCGCATTCTCGACGGAACCAACCGGCTGCTGCGGGCGCCGCCGGTCAATTTCCGCGCCTCGGAAGTTGGGCTCGACGCCTTCGGCTACAACATCCCGAACGCGCCGTTCATCGACATTCTCCGCCAGCGGGCCGAAGAGAGCCCGACGCTGACGCGCATCACCGCCTCCGCAATCGGCTTCGACCTTTCGGACACTGTCGCAACCATCGACCTGGCGAACGGCAGCCAATGCAGCGCCCATCTCCTCGTCGGTGCCGATGGTCGTCGCTCACCGGTGCGCGAAGCGGCGAAGATCTCCGTCAGCACCTGGTCCTACCCGCAGACAGCGGTCGTTTTGAACTTCGCGCACGAACTGCCACACCAGAACATCTCGACCGAGTTCCACACCGAAAGCGGCCCCTTCACCCAGGTTCCCCTGCCCGGCAATCGCTCCAGCCTCGTGTGGGTGCGCAAGCCCGACGATGCTGCGCAGACGTTGACGCTCGACCTTCCCGCACTCTCCCGCGCGGTCGAGGACCGGATGCAATCGATTCTCGGCAAGGTAACGGTGGAGGGCGCGCCACAATCCTTCCCCCTTTCCGGCATGACGGCACAACGCTTCGGCAAAGGCCGCGTCGTCCTTCTCGGCGAAGCGGCGCACGCCTTTCCGCCGATCGGGGCTCAGGGGCTCAATCTCAGCCTGCGGGACGTGATGACGCTCGTCGATCTCGTCGGTGCATCGAAGGGAGAGACGCTTGCCGACGATATCGGCGACCGCTTCGACAGTCGCCGCCGGCTGGACATTGTCAGCCGCACTGCGAGCGTCGATCTTCTCAATCGCTCGCTGCTTTCGGGCTTCCTGCCGGTGCAGGCGCTGCGCGCGCTTGGACTGCATGTGCTTTCCGCCGTCGGGCCGCTTCGCAGCCTCCTGATGCGCGAAGGCGTTCACCCCGGCAGCGCGCTTCACGCCTTCAAGGATAGCTTACGGGAAAAGATCGGGCGGAAGAGCGCCTGAGCGGATGAGATAAAGCAGGCCGGTGACGGTCGCGACCGAAAGCGTCGTGGTGATGAGGATCGTCGCCGAGGCCCGCTCCTGCCACACACCGTATTGGTGGCCGATGACGAAGACGTTCGTTGCCGTCGGCAGCGCGGCAAGCAACACTGCCGTCTGCACCCAGATCGGGTCGTAGTTCCCCGTCAGGCTCATGGCCGTGAACATGACCAGCGGGTGCAACAGCAGCTTCGCCGGAACGATGTAGCCGATCTCGACGGGAATGCGCTTGATCGGGCGCAGCGCCAGCGTCACGCCCATGGCAAAGAGTGCGCACGGTGCCGCGCACTGGGCGAGATAATCGATGAGCCGCTGAACCGGCACCGGCGGCTGCACCGCGAAGAAGGCGGCGACGACGCCTGCGAGCGTCGCAAGGATGAACGGATGCAGGATGATCTTACGTGCGACGCTTGCGGCGAGCGCCAGCGGCTTTTCCTGCCGGCCTCCTGATATCGCCATCATCGCCGGCGCGACGGCAAAGTGCGCCGCATTCTCGAAACTGAAGATCAGCGCCACCGGCACCGCGGCCGCGTCACCGAGAGCAAGAAGCGCCAGTCCAGGCCCCATATAGCCGATATTGCCGTAGGCCGCGCCAAAGCCCTGGATCGTCGCCTCGGCAATAGAGTTGCGCCGCACGTGGACGCCGATGAGGAAAATCAGCGAAAAAACGATGTAGGTCGCGCCGACGGTCGTCAGGATGAAATCGGCGCGCGCCAACTGTTCGATCGGCGTGCGCGACACCAGCTTGAAGAACAGCGCCGGCAGAGCAAGGTAAATGATGAAGGTGTTGAGCCAACCCATCGCCTCGCCCGGATGATGGACGAAGCGCGCCGTCAGATAACCGAGAAAGATCAGGCCGAAGAACGGCAGTACCAGCCCCGCGATTTCCGTCATCTTTCCCCCCGCATCTTTCACTTCCGCGCGCCAGCGCCAGGCCTTCACGCGCCTTCATTCAAATGAATGCATAAGGTCGCTCTAGCACTTTGTTTCCAGAGCATCTTTCCGCTGCAAGTGGTTCCACTTGAAAACGGGATGCTCTAGCCCGGAAATCGACCTGGCGATTAGGCCGGCCCCAGCGAAAAGTGATTCCGAAATACGAGGGAATGCCCTAGCCGATTTTCATCAGGATCGGGAAGGTCTGCTGGAACCAGATGGCCATCGAACTGATGAATCCGAAGAGGAATGCAAGGCCGGCAAGCACGAGGAGCCCGCCCATCAGCTTCTCGACCAGGCCGAGATGGCGGCGGAAGCGGAACAGGAAGCGCATGAAGGCGCCGGAGAAACCGGCTGCGATCCAGAACGGAACGGCAAGTCCGAGCGAATAGACGGCAAGCAGCATGGCGCCGTCGGACACAGTGTCGCGTGCAGCGGCGACGCCGAGGATCGTGCCGAGCACAGGACCAATGCACGGCGTCCAGCCGAAGGCGAAGGCAAGCCCCATGATATAGGCGCCAGAGAGCGTCGCCGGCTTGCCGCCGCCCTGGAAGCGCGCCTCGCGCGCAAGCAACCCGATCTTGAACACGCCAAGGAAATGCAAGCCCATGACGATGATGATCACGCCGCCGATGCGCGACAGCAGATCCATGTGCTGTCGGAGCAGCATGCCGATCGACGAGGCCCCTGCCCCAAGCGCCACGAAGACGGTTGCGAAGCCGAGCGTGAACAAGAGCGCCGCCGGCAGGACCGCGCGCCGGGTGCTGCCAATCGTTGCCGCATCACCGCCTCGGAATTGATCGACCGAAATGCCGGCCATGTAACAAAGATAGGGCGGCACCAGTGGCAGAACGCAGGGGGAAAGGAACGACAGGGCGCCGGCAAGAATGGCGGTCCAGATGGAAATATCGGCGATCGACAACGGCAAGAACTCCGGCATGCGGCATTTGGGCCATTCCTTAGCCGCAGGATCACGATGATACCAATCACCTTTTGGCGATCATCGCGCCATGCACGGTTTCTTCGCAAAACCCGCAATTTTTAGGTTGACCGACAGGAAACACGCGTGCATATGTCCGCCCACTTCCGCCGGGCTTCACGGCCGCGGCCAGGGAGCGCGTAGCTCAGCCGGTAGAGCAACTGACTTTTAATCAGTAGGTCCAGGGTTCGAATCCCTGCGCGCTCACCACGGATTTTCAATAGCACAGCAATAAACCAAGCGTCTGTCCTAGTTTGGCGGATCCGCCACGGTCGGCATCCGCCAAAAACAAAGCATCGCTTCCCGATCTGCAAAAATCGAGCGGTTGGACATTACCGCTAACGCTCGAGCAGCCGGAGACGCCTGCCGGGGACTCAAGCAGCCCGCTGATTCAGGCGCCAATCGCCGCTAGAAATCGAGATAGACGGAGACGCCAGATCGACGGTAGCGGTACGGATCATAGTAGCCATAGTACCCGCGGTCACGATAGCCGTTGTAGTACCCGTAATGCCGCGGATAGCACCTGCCGTAATAGTGACAAGAACGCCAAGCGTATCGCCTATCCCAACGATGATGCCACCGGTGTTCCGCGCGCCAATGATGGTGACTCCGGTGACTCACCTGTTCGACAGTCCCAGCCTGTACTTGCGCGGGTTTTGGCACGAAAATCGGAGCGGCGCTCAGCGGCACGGCGAAAGACGCAGCCAAACCAATCGCTGCGAAGGCGGATAAGAGCTTTTTCATCGTAATTCCTCCTATCTTGTAATTATTTTGGGCTACTCAGCCTGAACCTCCGATGAATGCGGGAGCCGCACGGCCGGTAGCCTGGCACCGCTGGCGCCGCCCCTATGGGCGGTGCCGTGCGATGCCGGCTTACTATTCCGGAACGTTCCCATCGGGCCGACGGTTCCCTTCTTGGCCCCCTAGGGACAACGACATGGGAAAAGATCTGAAGCGGGCCTTGTCGGAAAATCGACCGAACCGGCTCGGGGTGCTGTGGGCGGTAAGGCAGGCGCTGGCCGCGCTCGGCGCTGCCGATCACTCGGACACCGCAAGCGGCCTAACGCTCACTGTCAGCTTCCGCGCGCTTATGATCGGCTACGTTATGGACCGATCGTTGGCCGTCACGGGCAAAGCTGCTGGCTATGACCGCCCCCGCTCCGCAACGTCTGCAACCGGTTGACGAGATCGACCGCCGGAGCTGCGGTTGCCCGATTGCCGTGAATGCCTGCGATCCCCTTGCTCCCCTGGCATCACCCCTATCGACAATTGCGCGCGTTGCGTAGATGCTGCACCTCACGCTAAGGATGCAGAGCGGTGAACTCCCGGGTTGATTTGTAGCAAAGGGTGAAAAGCATGAAAAAGCTTATCATTGCGATTGGAATGGTTGGTACGCTTGCTTCCTGCACGCAGACCGAAAAAGGAACCGCCATCGGCGCCGGCACGGGCGCCATCATCGGAGGCGTCGTGAGTGACAGTTGGGGCGGCGCGGCGATCGGCGCCGTGGCCGGTGGCATCATGGGCAACCTCATCGGTCGCTCCCGCGAGCGCGAAGGCTATTGCATCTATCGCGATCGCTATGGCCGCCGATACGAAGCGCGCTGCCGATAACAGCCGCCTTCCCGAAGCGAACGGCGTCTTTCCTGCAAGGCGCGTGACTTCGAACCTGGCAAGAAACCCTTGCGATGGCAAACAACCTGGCCGCCACACGTCGCTCGCCTGGCGGTCGGCGTCCGATTTACGGATGGTGGTGCCCAGCCATTCCGACACCAGCATCTCGGCAGCCTTTCGTCGTAGACAAGCCGCTATCCAGGCGGAACATACCGCTAATGCATGTTTCCTTTAATCGTAGCCGATTAAAGGATTCAAAGTGCTACAGCGACCTTTGCGCGGCTGATCACACGCGCGGCGCCGTAGAAGGACGAGAGCAAGAGTGCCAGCAACGGCGCGCATCGTTGCACGCCGGTACAGCGATAACGGCCGAACAGCATGAGACGTCCTTTATCAAGCGTGTTACACTGCTGACATGACTGACGAAGAGCAGACCTACGAATACTCGGATTTTTCCGGCCAATTCAGTGACGATGGCGTCATCGTCGAATTGCGGATTTATCGGCCGGCGGGCACGAATCTCGATTGGGTACTCGAGGTGATCGATGAGGAAGGTTTCTCCACCACGTGGGAGGAGCCCTTCCCCACCGATCGAGAAGCCTTTGAGGAATTCATTGCGACCGTCCAGCGAGATGGTATCCAGGCATTTACCGACGAGCCGCCACAGACCGTTCACTAGCTCCAATCCTGACCTGTAGATTGATTGGCGCGGCCGCATCTCTCCTCTGATCGCAGCCGGCTAAAGGGAAGCGCTCCAGCGACCTTTGCACGCCCGAACACGCACAGCGCTGCAGGCGGCATTCACCCGCTCAGCAAATCCGCTACGCCGCAGCCACCCTCCGCGCCGCACGCATCTTCAGTGGGCTCATGCCATATTCGCGGCTGTAGGCGCGGGAAAAGGCGGAGAGGCTATCGAAGCCGCAACGAATCGCGATCTCGCGGATAGGGCTGCCGGAATCGCGCACCAGACGGTGCGCGACCTGGAGGCGGAGCCGAAGATAGTAGGCGCCGGGGCTGGTCGACAGCCCGCGCGCAAAAAGCAACTCCAGCTTGCGCTGCGAAATCGACAGCCGCTTCGTCAAAGCTGCGATCGTCAACGGGCGCTCGAGCGTGCGCTCCATCAGCCGAATCGCGTCTGCGAGTTCCGGATCGCGCGTTTCGATCCGCCCGAGCGAAACGAATGGCTGGACATCGGTGGCGCTGTGCGTCTGGTCATAGACGAAAATGCTGGCGACATCGAGGGCCAGCGCCGAACCCAGCCTTTGCGTGATCCAGTGCAGCATCATGTCGAAGGTCGGCGAGGCACCGCCTGACGTCCAGAACTTTCCATCGGCGACGAAGCGATCACCAAGCACGGTCAAGGCCGGAAAGGCCTGGCTGAAATCCTCGAGTTCTTCCCAATGGGCGGTCGCCCTGCGACCATTGAGCAGGCCGGTTCGTCCGAGTAGCCAGCAGCCTGATTCGATGCCGGCGATGATATCGAAATGCCGGGAGGACTCCTGCAGGATTCCGATGAATTTCTTGCCGACATGCCGATCGAGGTTGAAGCCCCCGATCACCAGCAATGCATCGCCGGCAAGTGGCTGGGCGAACTTGCCGTCGACCACGATCGGCACCCCGCAGGTCAATGTCACCGGTTTCCCGTCAGCCGAAAGCAGCCGCCAGCGAAACACGTCGCGTCCAGAGATGCGGTTGGCGGCCCGCATCGGATCCAGCACCGAGGCAAGCGACATGATCGACGACTCGGGCAGGATGACGACGGAAACTTCGATCACAGATTGTGGACGTCCATCGGAAGGCATGCGGGAAATGTCAAATTTTGAGCGATAAATGTCAATTCCGGAAATGACGTTCGGGCATTATCAGACCGTATCGATCTCCCTACGCGCGGCGCTGCAGCCCCGCGCAGAGACGTTCCCCTTTCCGCCTTTGCCGGAACGGGCCGGTCGGAGCCATCCACCGGCCCGTTTTTTTATGCGGAAGAGCAAACGCCGTAGGGGAACGCCGAGTCCGTCCTGGCCGCATTCAACATCGGAGACCTCGATCCAGCTTGTTTGAGATCGACGATCGGCAAGTGATAGGACAGGACGTCCGTCCCTTACAATTTCGGCCGGACATTAGTGAGAATTTCCGCACGTTTTTCCAGTCGGTTCGCAATCCCGCTGAAATCGCAGTACATTTGCCGTCGCCCTTCCTCTCTCTGCGGCCGGACATGACGTCATGAACATCCCAAGACTTTTGCTGATCTTGCCGCTATCTGCGGTTTTTATCTATCTTCTGCTTCTGGGCTTCATTTATCTATCTCAGCGCACGCTTCTCTATCCCGGGGCCGAAGACATCGCAGCGCCGGAGCAAGCGAGTTGGGGCGAGAATGTCTCCGTCAAAACGCCGGATGGCGAGACGCTGCACGGGCTTTACAGCCAAGGCAACACCGACAAGCCGGGTGTGCTGCTCTTTTTCGGGAATGGCGATCGGGTCGACAACTACCGCTTTCTCGCACAGGCCTTGGCCGCGCGGGGCATTGGGCTGCTCGCGATATCCTATCGCGGCTATCCGGGATCGACCGGTTCACCAAGCGAGGACGGTCTGCTGACGGACGGCATCGCGGCTTTTGACTGGCTGGCGCCCCGCATTAAAGGGGGCATCGTCGTACTCGGCCGCTCGCTTGGCACCGGCGTCGCCGTGAACACGGCGACACAAAGACCAGCAACCGGCATGATCCTTGTCTCTCCATATCTGTCGGTTCAGTCGGTCGCCCAGGCGCGCTACTCATTCCTTCCTGTCTCGCTTCTCATCAAGGATTCCTTCCGCTCCGACCTCAAAATAGCGGCGGTGAAACAGCCAAAGCTCTTTATTCACGGACGGTTGGACGACAGCATTCCGCTGTCGTCGGGCGAGGCGCTCTATCGGATCGCTGCTGAACCCAAGCAGATGCTGGTCGACGAGCGCTCGGGTCACAACGACATCTGGAACGACAAGACGGTGAGCGAAGTGATCCACTTCGTGGAGGCGCTGAAACCGGATGCGACCTAGGCTATCCCCGCCCAACGAGAAGGCTGGACTCTCGGATTTGCATTGAAAAAACAGACAATTAGGAGATTATACGCCGACACATCTGGTCGGATTCCGAACCCTTGTAAAATCACAATAAAATTGGCCGCTCGGATTCGTCGTCGTGTCCCCTCGGAGTCGCGACGACGTTTGTCAGATCGCTTCAGAGTCGCTGAAACGGACAATTTGCACCTTCGGGGGACTCCGCTCAGATTCGGCCGTCGGTGTATATTGTTGTCTCTAGGTTTCTCGGCTCCCGGCCTGGACACAGCGTTCGTTCGATCTGCGTTTGCCTCGACCGTATTTTTGTCGGCGCTTGATCATCGCGCGAAACGGCCTGAGTGGGGCCTGAACGGCGCTACGCAGCTTTCAGCCGCTGCCCGCCTTGGGGTCAATTCTTCACGTTCGCCACCGTCGCAGACGGGTGTGGGAAGGAGACCTCAGCTCACCGCCCTCAAATCGACGAATGGGTGTGGGCTCCACGCCCTCGAAGTTAGCTGGACTAAATCGTCGGGCCACGGCATGATTGCAACTATGGAGGGAAACGCGGCGCGATAGGCGGGAGGGCCGAAGCGACGTTTAACAAGTGGAAAGGTTATCGGTGAGCACTAATACCGGGCGCACTTCCTCGGAAAACGATAGAGTAAAGCTGCTCTGTCATGCAAAACTATCCCTGCGAAACCTCCTTCTTCGTATCGTCAATATCGGTCTCGGAATAGTCTTGATCGGCGCATACCTCTGGCTGCCAGCGTCTTCAACGATAAGGGAATATGTTCTTAGTCTGCTCGTACTGGCCCTCGGAGCTTTTCTCGTTTGCGGCGGTGTAGCCCTGATATTGGGGCCGACACTCGGGTATCCACGCCTCAAGCTTGGCAGTAACCATCTTATTTTCGTGGGCATTCTCGGCCGATCATTGATCTTGAATCTGGGCGAACTAGGTAAGGCTACTGTTTTCCAATCCGGCCGTGGCACGTGGCTCGCCTTTTTCACGCTGGAAGAAGAGTGGGCAATGGCAGCAAAAGGTGATCTCACCAAGCCCAACGGCTTGAATGCAGCCAAATACGTCCCTGTTTTTCCAATCATCGGAAACAACTTTCAGAGAGCACAAGAGCTTGCCGATCATATCAATGCTTTTCGAGATGACTTAACCAGCCGGGAATTTGATGCACGCGATCCTGAAGCGGCCATTAAGAATATCAAGCGAAGGGGGAGCCGACGCCTCTTGATGCTCTTTCTGATGGTTGTACCGGTTTTGATCCTTGCGATATTGATTTAGCCCCGGATGTATTCGCCGCCGAGCCAATGCCGCCCTGGAACCTGAGGCTTTGGCCCGTCAATTTTCGTCGGCGGAATCCGCGTCGACTTGACGTATGCTCCGATTGGCGTGACGATTCACCGAGAGGATGTGGCGATTTATAGGAGATGGCGACCCCTGCAGGATTCGAACCTGCGACAACCTGCTTAGAAGGCAGGTGCTCTATCCAACTGAGCTAAGGGGCCGTCCCGGGCCAGGCCCGTCGAATGCGGCCGGAGGACTTAGTGGGTCCAGGGCTGCATCCGGTTGAAACGGAAGTTGTCCGGATAGGACACGTTCTTGCGCGTTGATTCCTTCGGCGCGATCACGCGGTATTCGATGCCGTTGCGCTCCGCATAGGCGATGGCCTGCTCGGCATTTTCGAAAGTCAGTCGCAGCTGCTGCTTCATGTCGCCGGAGCTGGTGTAACCCATGATCGGGTCGATGGTGCGCGGCTTTTCCTGATCAAACTCCAGCACCCACAGATTCGTCTTGGCCTTGCCAGACTGCATGGCGGTCTTTGCTGGACGATAGATCTTTGCGGACATGGTTTCGAACGGCTCCATACTTTCGCCGGCAACATTCACGGGCGCCAGCATTCCGTCTTCCCATAACGCAGAATGATTTAAAACGGAATGACTTTCAGCCGGATAAATTTGGCTTTTCAGCGGGAGATCCGGCCGGGCCAAACGTTCGGCGGGCGGACCGGGCGATCCGCTACCGCGGTGATCGCGCAACGCAGCCGGCGCGGTATCGAAGGAAACGGCAACAAGTGACGGATCTCACGCTGGACGATGGCTGACGTCGAGAGATTCGGCTGTGCGCCTCCGGCCCTAAAAGGCGGAAATGTTGAAACAGGCGAGCACCCTATGTCCTCGCCTGTTCATCTTCACTTTGCGAAACGGTCTAAAACTGGCCCGTCCCGGCACTGACCAATGGGTCTCACGTCCCCTTCTGGTTTACGGAACGCGTATCTTTACGTTGGCGTGCTCATTGGCGGACTCGGTATCGGTGGCCGGCGTCTGGGTGTCATGGCCGGTGAAGGGACTTCCCTGCCCAGGAGCCAGGGTACCACTGTGACCGGCCTTGTTGGTCGTAAAGGCGTGCGTCATAGAAGACGCCCTGCTGCCGGGCGCCAGTCCATTCTGCTGCGCTTGGAAAAGATGATCGTCCGCGTGTGCAACGACGCCGGAAACGATCAGCAAGGCCGCGACTGCGGCAACTCGGGTGTGCATCATCATGGTAAGCTCCACTTTTGCTGCCCCCGATCGAGCGACACACCGCCCAACGTTTCTATTCCGCAGTTCATGATCACGACTACGTGAACCGCCCTCTTCGAGATCGGCAATCCGTCTATCGCGCTTGATCCTGGCCGCCCCCTACCTAGGCATGGGGCCTTCCTCCCTGCCCGGGAACGGAGCACGCCGAATACGGCCGGTGAGTGCGCCGGTTTGAGCAAAAGCGTCGTGCGCCGGACGGGCCACGTGGAGAGGTAACATCAGTTACGGGACGAGAGCGCACAGCCCTCTTCCGCCCACAATGCATTGCGCGGCGTGAAACGACCGATAAAATATAGGTGATTTCAAATAGTTAGATGGTCGGAGTGGAGAGATTCGAACTCCCGACCCTCTGGTCCCAAACCAGATGCGCTACCAGACTGCGCTACACTCCGTACCAACGGCGCCGGAGATACACGGTTCGCCCTTGGGCTGCAACATGAAATTTCGTTGATGCCTGCACTAAAGGAAAACCGGATTTCGGCCCAGCGACGGTCCGCTGCCGACAGAAATGTCCCGAAGCGGGACAAAAATGCCGGTTTGTCATTCGAACTTAGTAATCACTAAATCCATTGCGGCTAGAGCCAGGCAGTGCACTACCGCGCCGCGCCAGCGTTCCAAGCCCGCCCGAGCATCATCCCATGAACACCCAACTCGATCTCGCCACCGTCCTGCTGCTTCACAAATCATCGTTCCTTGTCGGTGCGTTCTGCTTCCTCTACGCCCGTTGGCAATCGCCGCGCGACGAAGGTCTTGGAATTCTTGCGAGCGGTTTCCTCTTCCTGGCTCTCGCTTCGACGCTTGCCGGCTACGGCGAACAGAAGCTGCTGCCGGGCTATCTGTGGACGCTTTCAAGCTTCACGCTCGGGATTGGCGGTTATGCGTTGTTCTGGATCGGCGTGCGCCGCCTGAGCGCCGGCCGTCGACGCAAGACGGACTGGCTGGCGCTTTCAATACCGATCGCGGGCGCAGCAATCGGCCTTGCCACGCATTTCCATGTGGTCAACTACATCCGCGCCAGCGTGTTCAACGCCACCGCCTTTGTCTTCCTGGCCGCCTCCGCCCTTGCCGTCATATCTGATCGCCGCAGGGAACCGCTGCCGGTACGCGCCCTGTTTGCGGCGGCCATGGCCGTTGGCGCCAACCTTTGCCTTGCGGTGGTCATCGGGCTCGTGAAGCCCGGCATCATACCGATTACCACCACCTACGCCTTTTTCCTCTCGATCATCTGCCACTTCGCGATCGCCCTTTTCGCTCTGGTCCTCGTCAAGGAGAGAGCTGAAGCCGAGCTCCGATATTCGGCCGATACCGACGCCCTGACCGGCGCCTGCAACCGACGCTGGTTTCTCGCGCAACTGCCCAGATCGAACTGGCACGGCGACTGCCTCGTCGTCATGGATCTGGATTTCTTCAAGCGCATCAACGATCGCCACGGCCACCAGGCCGGCGATCAGGCTTTGATCGCCTTTGCCGATCTCATCAGGAAGAATCTCAGAAAGGGCGATTGCTTTGCCCGGCTCGGCGGAGAGGAGTTCGGCCTCTACCTCCCGCAGACGAGCGAAGCACAGGCGCTGGCGATCGCCGAGCGGCTCCGTCGTGCGGTCGAAGAGCTCGTAGTGAAAAGGAACGACCAGTGCATCGCGCTCAGTGTCAGCATGGGACTGGCCTTTGCCGGCGGTGACGAGGGTACGTGGGAAGATTTGTTCAACAGGGCGGATGCAGCGCTCTACGAAGCCAAGCGCAGCGGCCGCAACCGCGTCACGTCATTTTCTTCAGCGGCCGCAAGCGGCTCGAAGCCAATGAAACGTAGCCTCAGTCGCACCGGGTGAGGCCGAGGCGGACGGGCGAGCCCCAAAAAAGGAAGCGGCCATCCTATACGGAGGGGGGCCGCCCAGGCTGGAGGTGTAGTAATGCCTCATTTTACTCCTATTGAGAGAAATTGCCTGTGGCCAATTTTCACCTATGCCGAGCAAAAGCCACCATCGCGCGAGCGCATCGCGACGCCACACTTTGCGCTGCAGGCACCGTCGTATAGAACGGATATGCAGCTGCCATCGTGCTGTCTCTCCTGGAGTTTGGCTTTGCCTTTGTAAAATCCGGTCTCGCTAGTTTCACCCCGCACGCCGATAGCGCCCGCCGCTTCGGATTGATTTTTCGCGCGTTCGTTGAGGTGACGGTTCGAGACCGGAATGGCATGGCCGATCTCGAGCCAGGCGAAAACGTCGCCAGGCGGAACCATCACCTAAGAACGCTGCCAGACCGTGTCCCCGGAACGGGTAATCAGACCGTCGTCTCGATGGACTTCCATTTGGAAGAACCAGACGACATGTCTCACACACTGACGGTCCTGTGGACCATTGAACCACAAACCCCTCCGCGCCCTTGGCTCGCTTGCAGCCGCTGCCGCGGCGCACGCCCTTTCGAATGCAGCGGCAAGACACGGCTGAACGCCAACGGGCGACGGCTGGATGCCTGGCTGATCTATCGCTGCGCCGACTGCGACGACACCTGGAATCGCCCGATCTTCGAGCGTCAGCCTGTCCGTGACATTGCGCCCGAAACGCTCGACGCGCTTCAGAACAACGACTCGGACTGGATCCGCCAGGTCTCCTTCGATGTCGAGGGGCTTCGCCGAAACACGGATAGGATCGAAGAGTTCGCCGAATGCCGCGTGACCAGGCGCGTCATCGCCCACCCGCTTGAGGTCTGCATCCAGCTTGAGATCGCCCTTGCGGTGCCGCTGCCGATCAGCATGCGCGCCGATCGCCTGCTGTCGGCGGAACTCGGACTGTCGCGCAGCCACCTCGTGCGGCTTGCGGAAGCCGGTCGGATCAAGCTTCTAGCCGGAGCACGCAAGGCGCTGCAACGGCCCATCAGGGACGGGATGCGTGTGGTTCTCGATCTCTCGGAGGCACGCGATCAAGGCGCAATCGCCGATCGCGCACGCGGCTTGTTCCAACCTGCATGAACGGCTCAAAGAGGCGTCGGCCATGCCGGCGCTTCCTGCTTATAGGTCAGAATTTCACGCCGACGCCGACGGTGAACTGGTGCTGGTCGAGATCGACATTGATACCGCCGATGTCCTTGTCGCCATAGTCGTTGTAGCGATACTCGGCGCGTCCGAAGATGTTGTCGGTGAACGAGTAGTCGACGCCGGCGCCGATCGTCCAACCGTTGAAGGTCTCTTTTTCCTTCGACGCGCCGGGCACATCGACAAAGCCCCGGGTCACCGTCCAGCCACCTGCCCCGTAGAGCAACGCCTTGTCGTTCAGCACATAACCGACACGCCCGCGTATCGCGCCGGAGACATCGGTGCCGACTTCGGCCGAGGTTCCACCGATATCGACGGTCTTGTCGTTCCAGTTGTAGTTGACGTCACCCTCGATACCGTAGACCCAATCACCCTGCTGATAGTTGAAACCGGCAAAGGCACCGAGAAGGCCGCCGTTGAAATCTTCAGAGGCACTGCCGCCGGGGGCGCTGAAATCACCGTTCAGCCAGCCGCCGCCCCCCTGGAGACCGACATATCCGCCGGTCCATACGAAAACGGGCGGTGTTTCGACCACTGGCGGCGGCTCAGCCGGCTGCGTAAGGTCTGCCGCCATTGCGGTTTGGGTAAATGCCGAGGCCGCCACGATGGCAACAAGCACATTCCGGATCATCACAGATGCCTCCCGTCGTCTTCGGCAGAACATTAGCAATTTATTAAGCTGAAGTCTGCCCAAAAGGCTTTGCAGTCGTCATCGATAGGATCGATTCGTCTCGATACGGGTGATTTAGGGGCTGATCCTCAAACTACAAGGCGGCGACGGAAGCCATCTGACGATTTGCGGTCACTACAGCGCCGCGCGTCTTATCAGACGCGCAAAGGTCGCTGTAGCACTTTGAATTGCTGCATGCCTTTGTCCTTTAACCGGCTACGATTAAAGGAGCCATGCAGTGGGCCCGGGTCAGCGGTGCGGGATTCGAGCGCCTTCGAGGCGATCTCCGGCCCGAATGGCAAGCCGTTTGACGGCGCCGGCATTGAGTTCGAGAACGAAGGCGACGGGTTCGCCGGAATCGATGATCGCCTCGGACAATGGTACGGCATCTTCGCGGATCGTGCGCACGGTGCCCTTGTTGTCGATGAACAGCATGTCGAGCGGAAGGTATGTGTTCTTCATCCACATCATCACGCGACGGGTTTCGCCGAAATCGAACAACATGCCGTGATCCGGCGCCATCGACCGGCGGAACATCAGCCCCTGCTCGCGCTGATCGGGATCGACGGCCAGTTCGACGGTCAGTTCATGGACTTTCCCCTTCGCAGTCACAAGGCGCATCTTGTCCTTCGTGAAGGCGACATCGGCGAGCGCCGCAGCAGCCAAGGCGAACAACAAAAAAAGCGCCGACAGGGCGCTTTTTCCGGCAAGGTTTCGGACCGTGAGCATCAGTGCGACCGGCTGGTCGGCGACGGGCCGTCCGGATGAATCTCCGCGGCCATCAGGCCCTTTTCACCATCGCCGAAGCGCACCAGGACAACCTGTCCGGGACGAAGCTCGGTGAGGCCGAAGCGCCGCAGGGTCTCCATGTGAACGAAAATGTCCTCGGTGCCCTCGCCACGCGTCAGGAAGCCGAAGCCCTTGGTGCGGTTGAACCACTTGACGAGCACCCGTTCGAGGCCGCTGGTCGGCGTCACCTGGACATGGGTGCGCACTGGCGGAAGCTGAGACGGATGCACCGCCGTCGACTGATCCATGGACAGGATACGGAACGCCTGGTAGCCGCGATCGCGCTTCTGGATGAGAGCCACGACCCGCGCGCCCTCGAGAACGGTCTGATAGCCGTCGCGCCTCAGGCAGGTCACGTGGACCAGTACGTCCTGCATGCCGTTATCAGGCACGATGAACCCGAAGCCCTTGGCAACATCGAACCATTTGATCACGCCCGTGATTTCGATGAGGTCGAGAGCGTCACTGCCAAAGTCGTCACCATGCATGACGTCTTTTGAAGATGTCCTATCCGCCATTCTCTCCCAGCCCCTCGTTTACGCGCGACTACCGATACGGTTAACTGATTCTTATTGACCAGAATAACATCGTCCTGCCGCGGATACGCAAGACCCTCGGCATATTTTGGCCGAGATCTAATATGCGGACGCAGCCTTGCCTCTGGCTTGCTGGCAGCTCAGTATACGCCATCTTCTGCAAAACAGGGACATTGCAATGCGCTATCTGCACACGATGGTTCGCGTCAAGAATCTGGACGAGGCCTTGAACTTCTACTGCACCCTTTTCGGCCTGACCGAGATCCGCCGGTACGAGAACGAGAGGGGCCGTTTCACGCTGGTTTTCCTCGCCGCCCCCGGGGACATCGACCGCGCACGCGGCGAGCTCTCGCCGTGCCTCGAACTCACCTACAACTGGGATCCGGAAGACTACACCGGCGGGCGCAACTTCGGCCACCTCGCCTATGAGGTCGACGATATCTACGGCTTCTGCCAGCACCTGATGGACAATGGCGTGACCATCAACCGTCCGCCGCGCGATGGTCACATGGCCTTCGTGCGCTCGCCGGACGGTATTTCGATCGAGATCCTGCAGAAGGGTGAAAACCGTCCGCCGCAAGAGCCCTGGGTTTCGATGGGCAATACCGGCGCATGGTAAGCCCCGCGCAATTCTGACCGGCGAAGATGACCCTATGCGGCCGGTAATTCCGGTCGGCATGGCCGAGTCGCCGATCAGCAGCAGCTATGAATGATCTGAGGCCCGGTCGATCCGGGCCTTTGCATGTTTGAAACATGCGGGCTCAAGGTTAGCGCCGGTTTACAAATCACGTGTCGTTGAGTATTTTTTCGCGCGGGACGTTGATGCCGGGTCTTTCCGCGATGTCTCGTGGCGGCGACCCCCTTTGTACTTGGCCTGATCTTTTCCCGTGGCGTTCTTTTGGACCGCCGCGAGAAGCTTGAGTTTGTTTGTTCTGAGCGATGTTTCGGAACTGAGACTTAATGCACGACAAGGCGAAGATTTCGCCGGTCATGCACGGAGAGCGGGGATAGGACGTTGCAACATCCGGACACCAAGGGCGCAGTGCTCGCTGCCATTGCGCGGGCGGCAGCTTTATCCGTTTCGCTGCTGGCGCTCAGCGGCTGCGTGTCGGCCGTCGCCGACGGTGACGTCACCGCGGGACTGACCCCCGAAGAGCAGACGGCGTCGCAACAAGCGGCCGAACCGGCCGGGCAAGGCACGGTCCGCGATGCGCAGGTGGCCGCGCTCGGCAGCGATCCACAAGCGCAACAGGCCGCCGATGCGCAGGATTCCGGGCAAGCGCAATCCCTGACCATGCAAAACACGGGCCTGCGCGCCGCTTCTTCCAGCATCTACGGGCAGGCTGCGGCGCCGCAAGGCACGCCGACCACCCAGCCGCAGGCCAATGGAACCGTGCCGCTACCGGCCGGCCAACCCGCCATGAACGCGACCACGAACAGCCTGTTCAGCGGTACCCAGCGACAGCCTCAAGCCATCATGACGCCCCAACAAGGTGCCGCGAACGAGGCCAGCGCCGCGACGGCAGACACGGCGGTCGCCGCTTACGCTCCGACGGCGCAGGACGCTCTTCCCGCAGCGGTTCCCGTGCCGCTCACCGCCGAGGCTGCCGCCGGCGGCGAAAAATCGGCTGCACTTCAGGCCGTGGCCAATGCGGAGGTTGAGCCGGCCGCGACCGACGTCGCGATGGCAGAGCCAACGCAGGCGTCCGCCGAGGCCAAGGAAAGCGACGGCGACAAGCAAGAGCCGAAGGCCTGGACGCTCGCAGCGCTCTTTGCCGGAAAGCGCAAGGAAAAGCAGCAGGAAGCAGAGCGGGCCGCCCAGCCGGCGGAAAAGAAGACGATTACCACCAGTAATGCGAGCCAGCCGCAGACGGCCTCCCTCGCCTACACGCTTCCGGGTGTCAAACTGAATTCGCTCTACAATTTCGAGCACGAAGAGCATCTCGGCGACGATGACGACGGCGCGCCGGTTCAGGTCGCCTCCCTTTCGGGCCTGGCGCGACTGGCGCCAAGCGGGCTGATTCTACAGACGGAAAAGGTCGAGGCCGGCTGCTTCAAGCCCGAACTCATGCAGATGCTGAAGAAGGTGGAAGCGCACTATGGCAAGCAGGTCATGGTGACTTCAGGCCTCAGGCCGATCAAGGTCAACCGCGCGAAGCAGTCGCTGCATACGCGCTGCGAGGCAGCGGACATCCAGGTCCAGGGCGTCAGCAAGTGGGATCTGGCTGAGTTTCTGCGCAGCATTCCTGGCCGCGGCGGCGTCGGTACCTATTGCCATACGGAGTCGGTCCATATCGATATCGGCGCACAACGAGACTGGAACTGGCGTTGCCGGCGCGGCAAGGGCTGAAGCCAACCGCTTGTTTCCATGGGCTATTCCGCAGATTCAGCCCGCCGACTCCCGCCTGTGGAATTTTTACAGAAATATGAAGTTTGCCGCTTGCGGTTCTCAAATCCTCTGGCTATAAGGCGCCCACACAGCGAGTGCGCCCTTCGTCTATCGGTTAGGACACCAGATTTTCATTCTGGGAAGAGGGGTTCGACTCCCCTAGGGCGTGCCACTGTGTTGATCTCCTCCCCACATCCATATCGCTATTTTCCTCGCCTGCGGCGGGACTTTCTGTCTCAGCGGCGCATCCGATTCCGCCCGGTGGATCGTCGGATTTTTCTCGCTGTTTTTAACAGGAAAAGCACAAAAATCCTGCGATTGGCGCTTGCGGTCTCCAGAGTCGCTGGATATAAGGCGCCCACACAGCGAGTGCGCCCTTCGTCTATCGGTTAGGACACCAGATTTTCATTCTGGGAAGAGGGGTTCGACTCCCCTAGGGCGTGCCACTGTGTTGATCTCCTTTCCTATGAAATTCGACATTTTTCTCATCTGAAACAGCAACTTGCTGTGTCGGACGCGTCTCCGATTCCAGCTCTTCAGGCGTTGAATTTTTTCCTGCTGTTTTTAACAGGAAAGCACAAAAATCCTGCGATTGGCGCTTGCGGTCTCCAGAGTCGCTGGATATAAGGCGCCCACACAGCGAGTGCGCCCTTCGTCTATCGGTTAGGACACCAGATTTTCATTCTGGGAAGAGGGGTTCGACTCCCCTAGGGCGTGCCACTGTGTTGACCTTTTCCCCCACATTTCCAATATTAGGGCCGCAGTATCCGCGCGATTGCAACTCATGCTCGATCGCGTCTCGGCACCCTGGAAGCGATGCCTCTGAATTGATGTCGAGGTTTGAGCTGAAAGAGGATAATATGCGCCGGTGAATTGCTCACGGTCGCCAGACTGCGTTGCAAGTCATTAGCGAGAAGCATGGGCGCCCATCGTCTAGCGGTTAGGACGCCGCCCTCTCACGGCGGTAACACGGGTTCGAGTCCCGTTGGGCGTGCCAATCCCTGCTCGTAAGAGCACCAGCCCGTCATTCAATCATCGATGGGTGAACCCGAGCGGTTCTCGGGCAGCGATTTTACAGCGCCTTCGCAGCATCCGTGACGCGCAATTGCACACGACGCTGGCCTTGCCACAGATCCGCCGACACCGAGCCGGCAACATGAATCGAGGCGCCGCGGCTTGCGAGCAGGAAATCGCCGAGCGGAGTTTCCGTTGCCCGGAACGCAATCCCGTCGAGCCGGCTGCCGTCCTGGCCTTCCAACGTCACCTTGATGTGGTTGGCACCCACCTGTCGGCTGTCGCGCAGCCGGTGCTGCGGAAAGGCGAAGACCGGTTGCGGATGCGCCGAGCCATAGGGGCCTGCCTGTTCCAGGAGAT
This sequence comes from Ensifer sp. B1-9, assembly GCF_050474445.1. Classification (NCBI taxonomy): domain Bacteria; kingdom Pseudomonadati; phylum Pseudomonadota; class Alphaproteobacteria; order Hyphomicrobiales; family Rhizobiaceae; genus Ensifer; species Ensifer sp. B1-9. The sequence continues at coordinate 243,314 of NZ_JBCHVG010000013.1, read as the reverse complement.
CGATGAGCTCCAATGTCGCGCCGGAGGCAGCGAGCGCACCGTCGACCTTGAGTGTCTGGATGGCGACGAGGTCGCGTACTGCCGCCTCCGCCCGCTCCTCGAAGAACTGCCTGAGCTTGCCGAGCTTCGCGCGCTCCACCGTAAGGCCGGCAGCCATCGCATGGCCGCCGCCTTTGATCAGCAGGCCGCCGTCAACCGCGGCCCGGACCATCTTGCCCATGTCGAACCCGTTGATCGAGCGGCCGGAGCCGGTGCCGCGGCCGTTCGGGTCGAAGGCGATGGCAAAGGTCGGCCGGCGGAATTTTTCCTTGATGCGGGCGGCGAGCAGTCCGACGATGCCAGGGTGCCAGTTTTCCCGCGCCGTGACGATCACCGACGCGCCCTCGCCCGTGCCGTACTCCGCGAGAACCTCGGCCTCGGCTTCGGCCAGCATGACGGCTTCCATGGCCTGCCGCTCGCGGTTGAGTTCATCAAGCTGCGCGGCGATCTTTTCCGCCGCACCGGCATCGTCCATCGCCAGCAGACGGCTGCCGAGCGCCGCATCGCCGATGCGGCCGCCGGCATTGATTCGCGGTCCCACGAGAAAGCCCAAGTGATAGGGCGTGACCGGGCCACCAATCGCCGCCTTGCGCAGCAGCGCCGCAAGCCCGACATTGCCCATATGCCGCGCAGCGATCAGTCCCTTGACGACATAGGCGCGGTTGAGCCCCTTGAGCGGCACGACGTCACAGACGGTCGCGAGCGCCACCAGGTCGAGCTGCGCGAGCAGATCGAAGGATGCGGTGCGGCCATCGCCGGCACTGCGCAACACGCGCAAAGTGTTGACGAGAACCAGATAGACGACGCCAGCGGCACAGAGATGCCCCTGCCCGGAAAGATCGTCTTCCCGATTGGGATTGACCAGCGCGTGACAGGCTGGCAGGGCCGACCCCACTTGGTGGTGGTCGACGACGACGACGTCGACGCCACGCCTCTCCGCAACGGCAAGTGCTTCATGGCTTGTCGAGCCGCAGTCAACAGTGACGATAAGTTCGGCGCCTTTGTCGATCAGTTGTTCGATCGCTGCCGGATTCGGCCCGTAGCCCTCGAAAATCCGATCGGGAATGTAAATCTCCGCATCGATGCCAAAGTGGCGGAGGAACCGGGTCATGAGCGCCGACGAAGCGGCACCGTCGACGTCGTAGTCGCCGAATACCACGACCTTCTCACGCCGCTTGATGGCCATCGCGAGGCGATCGGCCGCCTTGCGGCAATCGGTGAGCGTATCCGGATCCGGCATCAGCGATCGAAGCGTCGGATCGAGGAAGCTCGCGGCATCGTCGAGCACGACGCCACGGCCGGCAAGCACGCGACCAAGGAGATCGGAATAGCCGTGGACCTGGCTGATGGCGAGCGCCCGGTTCTGACCCGCCTGGTCAAGCCGTGACACCCAGCGCTGACCGCTGACCGACTGCTCGACGCCGAGAAAGGCCCGCTGTACCGGATCCACCAATTCTTCCATGTTCGTCCACCCGCCTGCGCTTAACTTTTCTTAGCGCATAACCCCGACAATCGTGACCGTTTTTGGAACGGCATACACAGAGATCCACGGTCCGAGCCCCGTTTTCGGCGCCGCTCGGCTGACATGCCCATACGAGAAAGCCTCGCCGGCTTGCTTGCGCGGCGAGGCTTCCAAATTATCGGCGGCAAGCCGGCGCCATGCGCCGCCATGCCTTGCGGTTGAGGTCTGTGCCGCCCTCAGTTCGCCTTCGGACGCTCGATGCGGATGACCTGCGGCTCGCCGACGAGATAGCCCTCGCTCTTGATCGCCTTGATCGCATCGCGAACGGAGTGCTCCGACGTCGCATGTGTAACCAGGATGATCGTCTGCGGTTCGCCGCTCTCCATCAGGTGCTTGGAGTGCTGCATGATCGATTCCAGCGAGATGCCGTTATCCGCCATGCGCGTGGCGATGCTGGCGAAAACGCCGGTGCGGTCGACGACCTTCAGGCGGATGAAATAGCCGCCCTCATGGCTCTGGATCTGCGCGCGCTTGTAGGGAAGCAGCGCATTGGTCGGACGGCCGAAGGCCGGAACGTGCTGAGCACCGGGACGGCTCTTGGCAATATCGGCGATATCGCCGAGAACGGCCGAGGCGGTCGCGTTGCCGCCGGCGCCGGGGCCGACCATCAGCAATTCGCCGAGAATGTCGGATTCGATCGCGACTGCATTGGTCACGCCGTCGACCTGGGCGATGACGGAATCATAGGGCACCATCGTCGGATGGACGCGCTGCTCGATGCCGCTGTCGGTACGCTGCGCGACCCCCAGGAGCTTGATCCGGTAACCGAGATCGGCCGCCGCATGGATGTCGTCGATCGAGATATTGGTGATGCCTTCGAGATAGATGTCGTCGGCAGCGATCGCCGTACCGAAGGCGAGGCTCGTCAGGATCGACAGCTTGTGCGCCGTGTCGTTGCCCTCGATGTCGAAGGCCGGATCGGCTTCCGCGTAACCGAGACGCTGCGCTTCCTTGAGGCAGGCTTCGAAGGAAAGCTCTTCCTTCTCCATCTTCGTCAGGATGTAGTTGCAGGTGCCGTTCATGATCCCGTAGACGCGCGAGATCGTATTGCCGGTCATGGACTCGCGCAGAGCCTTGATCACCGGGATACCGCCGGCAACGGCCGCCTCGTAGTTCAGAAGCGCGCCCTTTTCCTCGGCGATCTTGGCGAGCTCGATGCCATGGGCCGCAAGCAGCGCCTTGTTGGCGGTGACCACATGAATGCCACGCTGCAAGGCAGCCTTGACGGCGGAATAGGCTGGATCGCCCGAGCCGCCCATCAATTCGACGAAGACGTCGATATCGGCGTCACGCGCAAGCGAGACGGCGTCGTCGAACCATTTGATTTGCGAAAGGTCAACGCCGCGATCCCTGTTGCGGTCGCGCGCCGTTACGGCCGTGGTCTCGATTGCCCGCCCGCACGTTGTCGCAAGCATCTCGTGACGATCCTGGAGGATTCGCACGAGCGAGGCACCGACGGTACCCAAGCCCGCAATGCCGATTTTGAGGGCATCTGCCATAGCCATTTCCTAACATGTAAGGGGCGAGCCGCGAGAACCGCGGGGCCGGTGTGGAAGGAGGCGCACCCAAAAGCGCGCCTCCCGTCTTATTTACCTGTGCGCGTTGAGCGAGATGACGTTGTGCATCGTCTCGTCGGCAGTCGACAGGAATTTCTTGATATTGCGCGCCGCCTGGCGAATGCGGTGCTCGTTTTCGACGAGGGCCAGACGCACGTAGTCGTCGCCCTGCTCGCCGAAGCCGATGCCCGGAGCAACCGCGACATCAGCCTTCTCGACCAGGAGCTTCGAGAACTCGAGCGAACCGAGATGGCGGAACTTCTCCGGGATCTTCGCCCAGGCAAACATCGTCGCCGCCGGCGGCGGCACGTCGAAGCCCGCCTTGCCGAAGCTCTCGACCATCACGTCGCGGCGGCGCTTATAGACGTTGCGGACTTCGGCGATGTCGCTGCCATCACCGTTCAGCGCCTGGGTTGCCGCCACCTGGATCGGCGTGAAGGCGCCGTAGTCGAGGTACGACTTCACGCGGGTCAGCGCCGCGATCAGCCGCTCATTGCCGACGGCAAAGCCCATGCGCCAGCCCGGCATCGAGAAGGTCTTCGACATCGAAGTGAACTCGACCGTGCAGTCGATCGCGCCCGGAACCTCCAACACGGACGGCGGCGGTGCGTCGTTGAAGTAGATTTCCGAATAGGCGAGATCCGAAAGCACGATGATGTCGTGCTTCTTCGCAAAGGCGATTACGTCCTTGTAGAAGTCGAGGGTCGCGACCTGCGCCGTCGGGTTCGACGGATAGTTGAGGATCAGCGCCAGCGGCTTCGGGATCGAGTGACGCACGGCGCGCTCGAGCGGCGGGAAGAAGGTCTCATCGGGCTCGACCGAGATCGAGCGGATGACCCCACCGGCCATCAGGAAGCCAAAGGCGTGGATCGGATAGGTCGGGTTCGGGCACAGGACCACATCACCCGGCGCGGTGATCGCCTGGGCCATGTTGGCGAAGCCTTCCTTGGAGCCAAGGGTGGCGACGACCTGCGTTTCCGGATTGAGTTTGACGCCGAAGCGACGGGCGTAGTAGGCGGCCTGGGCACGACGCAGCCCGGGAATGCCCTTCGACGACGAATAACGATGCGTGCGCGGGTCCTGAACGACCTCGCAGAGCTTGTCGACAATCGACTGTGGTGTGGGAAGATCCGGATTGCCCATGCCGAGGTCGATGATGTCAGCACCGGCCGCTCGCGCGCTTGCTTTCAAACGGTTGACCTGTTCGAAAACATAGGGCGGCAAACGCCGGACTTTGTGAAACTCTTCCATCTCCAAACCTCGTTTGGCGCACGCTCCCGCCAGCGGCTCAAGCCTTCGCGAAACCGTGCGCTGTGGTGAACGGCCGTCCTTGCGGCCATTGAACGCTTTGCGTCCAAATCACCGGAAAGGCAAGCGCTAATTCTGGATCTCTTTCAGGGTGTCGGCACCGTGCTGTTCGGCGAGCGCGCGCATTTCCTTCAGGCGACGCTGATATTCAGCTTCCGAGATCGCGCCGGACTTGCGCGCAGCGCCAAGCGATGTCAGGCGTGCCTGCATGTCGGCCGCCTCCTCGTTGGTCATCTGCGTCGTCGCGGCCGGCTTTTGGCCGTAGACCGAGGGATAGTTCTCGAAGTTCGTCGTCTGGCTGTTGCAGCCTGCAAGCGTACCTAGCAGAACGATCCCGGCAAGCCAGGTGATGGAACGCTGTTTTCCGACGGCAAGCATACTGAAGAGAACCTCTGATCTGACGGCGCGACGATGCGCCTAGCCCTTGTAATCATTTTCGGGCAGAATGTAAAAATACAAAACAAACAAGATGCTGTGGAGGGAAGCCGGGTGACAGCAGAGAGGAAAACGGAAGGCACCAATGGCAAGGACGGCTTCACGGGTTTCGACCCAAAATCCGTCGAGCCTTACATCGTCAAGGACCCGGAAAGCCTCGCCGTCAACCTCGCCCGCGCCATGGAGCAACTCGGCAAGGCGGCCTCCGCCTGGCTGGCACCGCGTGAATCGGGGCAGAAATCGGACGTCTTCGCCGAGCCGGTCACCGATATGGTGAAAACGCTGTCCAAGGTCTCCGAATACTGGCTTTCCGATCCGCGCCGCACGCTTGAAGCACAGACCCATCTGATGGGCAGCTTCTTCGAGATCTGGTCGCGGACGCTCCATCGCATGTCCGGCGACGTCGGGATGGCGCAGCCGGTTGCACTCCAGCGAAACGACAAACGCTTCACCGACGAGGATTGGGTGAAGAACCCGTTCTTCGATTTCATCCGGCAGGCCTATTTCGTCACATCGGATTGGGCCGAGCGAATGGTCGAGGACGCCGAAGGGCTCGACGATCACACCAAGCACAAGGCGGCCTTCTACGTCCGACAGGTTTCGAGCGCGCTCTCCCCCACGAATTTCGTCACCACCAATCCGCAACTCTATCGCGAAACCGTCGCTTCGAACGGCGCCAATCTCGCCAAGGGCATGCAGATGTTCGCCGAGGACGTCGCCGCCGGCCGTGGCGACCTCAAGCTGCGGCAGACGGACACCAGCAAGTTCGCGATCGGTGAGAATATCGCGATCACGCCCGGCAAGGTCATCGCCCAGAGCGACGTCTGCCAGGTGCTGCAGTATGAAGCGACGACGGAGACGGTGCTGAAACGACCGTTGCTGATCTGCCCGCCGTGGATCAACAAGTTCTACGTCCTCGACCTCAACCCGCAGAAATCCTTCATCAAATGGGCCGTTGACCAGGGGCACACGGTGTTCGTGATCTCCTGGGTGAACCCGGACGAACGGCATGCGACCAAGGACTGGGAAGCTTATGCCCGCGAAGGCATCGGCTTTGCCCTCGACACCGTCGAGCAGGCGACCGGCGAGCGCGAAGTCAACGCCATCGGCTATTGCGTCGGCGGCACCTTGCTGGCGGCGACCCTTGCGCTGCACGCTGCCGAAGGCGACGACCGCATCCGCTCAGCGACCCTCTTCACGACCCAGGTCGATTTCACCCATGCGGGCGACCTCAAGGTCTTCGTCGACGAAGACCAGATTCGCCAGATCGAACAGAACATGAGCGTGACCGGCTATCTCGACGGCTCGAAGATGGCGACCGCCTTCAACATGCTGCGCGCCTCCGAACTCATCTGGCCCTATTTCGTCAACAACTACCTCAAGGGGCAGGATCCCCTGCCCTTCGACCTGCTCTACTGGAATTCCGATTCGACGCGGATGCCGGCAGCCAACCACTCCTTCTATCTGCGCAATTGCTACCTCGAGAACAAACTGTCGAAGGGCGAGATGGTGCTTGCGGGCCGGCAGGTGTCGCTCGGCGACGTGAAGATCCCGATCTACAATCTCGCCACCAAGGAAGATCACATCGCTCCGCCGCGCTCGGTTTTCCTCGGCAGCTCTTCCTTCGGCGGCAAGGTTACCTACGTGCTCTCCGGCTCGGGCCACATCGCCGGCGTCGTCAATCCGCCGGACAAGGGAAAATACCAGTTCTGGACTGGAGGCGCGCCCAAGGGAGAGTTCGACGACTGGTTCAAGGCCGCGAAGGAAACGCCGGGATCCTGGTGGCCGCATTGGCACCAATGGATCGAGAGGCTCGACAAGAGACGCGTTCCGGCCCGCAAGCCCGGTGGTCCACTGAATTCGCTCGAAGAAGCGCCGGGCTCCTACGTTCGCGCCCGGGCATGATACAGTTGCAGGACATATCTTGATCTTCGATCCGCCGCTCGCACAGGCAACCCTCGTGCAGCGCTACAAGCGCTTTCTCTTCGATGCGGTCCAGCCGGACGGCACAGCCTTGACCGGATCCTGCCCGAACACCGGCTCGATGCGCGGTCTGACGACGCCGGGCTCACGTATATGGATGTCGGAACACGACAGCCCGACGCGGAAATACCGTCACATGCTCGAAATCGTCGAAGCCGACGGCACGCTCGTCGGGATCAATACCGGCTTGCCAAACCGGCTCGCCGAGGAAGCCATTCGGCTGGGCCTCGTTTCCGACCTGCACCTGTACCAAGACTTAGCGCGGGAACAGAAATACGGCCGCAATTCGCGGATCGATATCTTGCTCACCGACCCCGTTCGCGGCCTTGCCTATGTCGAGGTGAAGAACGTGCATTTCAGCCGCAGGCCCGGTCTCGCCGAGTTTCCGGATAGCCCGACGGCACGCGGCGCCAAGCATCTCGACGAGCTAGGCGACATGGTCGAAGGCGGCCATCGCGCCGTCATGATCTATCTCGTACAGCGCGGCGACTGCGACCGCTTGCGAATCTGCCGCGACTTCGACCCGGCCTATGCGCAGGCCTTTGATCGCGCCATGGCACGCGGGGTCGAGGCCTATGCGATCAAATGTCAGGTTTCGCCGACCCAAATCCGTCCGACCGGGTTGATGGCAGTGGACGAAGCGGCCCTCGCTGCTCTATGAAATCCGACTTGGAACAAATGAAAGCTTTGGAATGGTGACTTACATCGAGGCAGGGTCTGCCCCCTATAAAAACACCGGCGTTATCCGGCTCTACGGACCGGAAGGTTTCGAGGGCATGCGCAAGGCCTGCCAGGTAACGGCGCGCTGCCTCGACGAACTCGTCTCGCGCGTTCAGCCGGGCGTCACGACCGATGAGATCGACCGCTTCGTCTTCGAGTTCGGCATGGACAATGGCGCCCTGCCCGCGACGCTGAACTACCGTGGCTACACGAAGTCCTCCTGCACCTCGATCAATCACGTCGTCTGTCACGGGATTCCCAACGACAAGCCGCTGCGCGAAGGCGACATCGTCAATATCGACGTCACCTATGTCGTCGATGGCTGGCATGGCGACTCGAGCCGCATGTATCCGGTCGGCGAGATCAAACGCGCGGCCGAGCGGCTGCTCGATGTCACCCATGAAAGCCTGATGCGCGGCATTGCCGCCGTACGCCCGGGCGCACGCACCGGCGCCATCGGCGAGGCGATCCAGAGCTATGCCGAAGCGGAGCGCTGCTCGGTGGTGCGCGATTTCTGCGGCCACGGTGTTGGCAAGCTCTTTCACGATGCGCCGAACATCCTGCACTACGGCCGCGCCAATGAAGGCCCCGAATTGCGTGAGGGCATGATCTTCACCATCGAGCCGATGATCAATCTCGGCCGTCCGCATGTGAAAGTGCTTTCGGATGGCTGGACCGCCGTTACCCGCGACCGGTCGCTTTCGGCGCAATACGAGCACACGGTCGGCGTGACCGCCGAGGGATGCGAAATCTTCACGCTGTCGCCCGCCGGCCTGTTCAAGCCGGGCCTCAACAACGTCGGCGCCGCATGACGAAGCGTCCGATCTCCCCTGAGGGCGATGAAGCGCTGTCGGCGGACGAAAGGACGTTTTTTCCGCAACTGCAATTGGACAGAGAATCTGCGCCCAAGAAGGCGCCGGCGCCCGAAGCGCATTATCATGGTCATCGCGACCGGTTGCGGGCGCGCTACCGCGAGCACGGCGACGCGGCGCTTGCCGACTACGAAATCCTGGAAATGCTGTTGTTTCGGCTAATCCCGCGCAAGGATACCAAACCGATCGCCAAAGCGCTCATCAGCCGTTTCGGAACGCTTGCCGGCGTCTTCGGCGCACCGATCGGGCTGTTGCAGGAGGTGGACGGTATCGGCGAGACCGTTGCTCTCGATCTCAAGCTGATCTCCACCATCGGTCACCGCACCCTGAAGAGCGAGCTTCGGCAAAAGCACCTTCTCTCCTCCTGGAGCGCCGTCATTGATTATTGCCATGCGGCAATGGCCTATGAGACCAAGGAACAGTTCCGCATCCTCTTTCTCGACAAGCGCAACGCGTTGATCGCCGACGAGGTGCAGCAGACGGGCACGATCGACCATACGCCGGTTTATCCGCGTGAAGTGGTCAAGCGCGCACTCGAACTCTCCGCGACCGCGATCATTCTCGTCCACAATCATCCGTCCGGCGACCCTACGCCGTCACGTGCCGATATCGACATGACCAAGCTGATCGTCGAAACCGCGAAGCCGCTCGGCATCGCCGTCCACGATCACATCATCATCGGCAAGGATGGGCATGTCAGCCTGAAGGGCCTGCGGCTATTCTGAGAAGCGGTTCCGGAAGTGCTTTGGCCTACAGCCATTTCGCGCGTCGGAAGAAGCGATAGAGCGTGCCGCACAGTCCGATGATCACCGCCAATACGACGAAATAGCCGTAGCGGAACTTCAGCTCCGGCATGTCGTCGAAATTCATGCCGTAGATGCCGGCAATCGCTGTCGGCACGGCGAGGATCGCCGCCCACGACGCGAGTTTGCGGGAAATCTCCGTCTGTTCGGATTGTCCGATCATCAGGCTCGCCTCGAAGGTGAAGGCGAGAACCTCGCGCAGCGCGTCGATATCCTCCTGGACACGGCGCACGTGGTCGGTCACATCGCGAAAGAGCGGCTGCAGCGCGGCATCCATCCCGGGAAGATCGATGTGTTCGTGCCTGCGGCAGACATCGACAAGCGGCAAGACGGCGTTGCGCAGTCTCAGGAGGTTGCGGCGAAGCAGATAAAGACGCTCGACATCACGCTTGACCAATCGCTCGCGCAACAGCCGATCTTCCAGTTCCTCCACCTCCTCATGGATCGCCTCGATCACCGGCATGTAGTTGTCGACGATGAAATCGAGGATCGAATAGAGGATGTAGTTTTCGCCATGGGCGAGCGCAGACGGCGAAGATTCGCAACGCTGACGCACTGCCATGTAGGACGTGGACGCGCCGTGCCTGACGGAGACGACATAGCCTCGGCCGACGAAGAGATGGGTCTCGCCGAAAGCGATCTCATCGCCCACCATGTGGGCGGTGCGGGCCACGACGAAGATCGAGTCGCCATAGATCTCCAGTTTCGGCCGTTGGTGCGCCTTGCCGGCATCCTCGATGGCCAGATCGTGGAGGTCAAACTCTCGTTGCAACTGGTGAAGCAGATCCGCATCGGGCTCGTGCAGGCCAATCCAGATCACCGCGCCTGGCCGCGACCGCCACTTGCCCGCATCTTCGATCCGGATATCGCGCAGCCTTACGCCGTTCTCATAAACCGCCGCCGCGACGACCCCCGGTCGATGCGTGGGCTGTGCAGTTGTGCCCTCCTCGTCGAGTGGCGGCACCGCCCTGTTCGTAAGCTCCAATCCCATCGTCAGCCTCCCAGGCAAATACGACACCGATGGGGCTCGGCATGTCGTAACGAAGCCAAGCATACGCACATTCCCTTATATTCTCATCCGGCTGTTTCGGCTATGAAAACCACTTCATCAAACCGTGCCATTGACGGTATAGACGCTTGCAAGCGAGAATTTTTGCGATGCACAACGATTCCTCCCTTCAAACGGAAATGCCCATGAACCAGTTCGATCTCATCGTCGTCGGAAGCGGGCCCGCCGGCCGCCGCGGCGCCATCCAGGCTGCCAAGCTCGGCAAGAAGGTTCTCGTCATCGAACAGGGAAAGCGCGTCGGCGGCGTTTCGGTACATACGGGTACGATCCCCTCCAAGACCCTACGGGAGACGGCACTCAATCTTTCCGGTTGGCGCGAGCGCGGCTTCTACGGGCGTGCCTATCGCGTGAAGCAGGAGATCAGCGCCGACGATCTCAGGCAGCGGCTGATCATCACCCTCAATCACGAGGTCGAGGTTCTCGAGCACCAGTTTGCCCGCAACCGCGTGCAGCAGATGCGCGGCAAGGCAAGCTTCGTCAATCCGACCACGCTCGAGGTCGTGAAAGACGACGGCGAGACCCTGCTCGTTTCAGCGACCAACATCATGCTTGCCGTCGGCACGAAGCCCTTCCGTCCGGACTACATGCCTTTCGACGGCAAGACCGTCCTCGACAGTGACGAACTGCTCGACATCGCGGAACTGCCGCGCTCACTCGTGGTCATCGGCGCCGGCGTCGTCGGTATCGAATACGCGACGATCTTCAGCGCGTTGGACACGCATGTCACGGTGATCGACCCCAAGACCACGATGCTCGACTTCATCGACAAGGAGATCGTCGAGGATTTCACCTACCAACTGCGCGACCGCAACATGAAGCTGCATCTCGGACAGAAGGCCGACAAGGTCGAGCGGCTCGATGACGGTAAGGTTCTGCTGACGCTCGACAACGGTCGAAAGATCGTCACCGACATGGTCCTCTTCGCTGCCGGACGCATGGGCGCGACCGACACGCTGAACCTGCCTGCAGCCGGACTCGATGCCGACAACCGCGGACGGCTCAAGGTCAATCCCGAGACGTTCCAGACCTCGGTGCCGAACATCTATGCCGCCGGCGATGTAGTCGGCTTTCCGAGTCTCGCCTCGACCTCCATGGAACAGGGCCGGATCGCGGCGCGCGTTGCCGTCGGCGCAATCGCGATGGAACCGCAGAAGTATTTCCCCTACGGCATCTACGCGGTACCGGAAATCTCCACCTGCGGCCTTTCGGAAGAAGAGGTCAAGGAACGCGGCATCCCCTATGAATGCGGGATTGCCCGCTTCCGCGAGACCTCGCGCGGTCACATCATGGGGCTCGATTCCGGCTTGCTGAAGATGATCTTCTCGATGAAGACTCGCCGTTTGCTCGGCGTGCACATCATCGGCGAAGGCGCGACCGAGCTGGTTCACATCGGCCAGGCCGTGTTGAACCTCAAGGGCACGGTCGAGTATTTCGTCGAGAACACCTTCAACTACCCGACACTTGCCGAGGCCTACAAGATTGCCGGCCTGGATGCATGGAACCGCATGGGCGAGATCAAGCAGGAGCTGCCGAAAGCGTAAGCCGCAGCCGACAGATCTGAGCGCATCAAAGCCATACGGCGGGCCATGGCGTCCGATTTGATAAGTGACGAACGCAGTTCCGCTGTCACTGATCGCGTATGTCGCGCGCATGCCCACCCTGCTCACGAATCAGGTAGCTTTGTCGCTCCTGATAAAGAGACATGAACGTCATGCGCATCCTTTCGCTCAATGCCTGGGGCGGCAAGCTCCATTCCCCGTTGATGAATTATCTCTCGCAGGTCGATGCCGATGTCCTGTGCCTGCAGGAGATCGCGCGTTCGCCGGCCACGGAAGCCGAGTGGCTGACTTATCGCGATGCGGATGTCGTACTGCCGCAGCGCGCAAACCTCTTCGACGAGATCGCGGCAGCGCTTCCGGGCCATGATGGCTTCTTCTGCCCGACCGCGCGCGGCACGCTTTTCGACGGCGACAGGTCCGTGGCCTCGGAATTTGGCCTCGCAACCTTCGTCCGACGGACGCATTCCGTCATCGGCCAGGCGCTCGGCTTCGTGCATGGCGGCTTTTCATCCGGCGGGTGGGGACCACATCCACGAGCACGGAATGCGCATTGCATCCGCCTGTTCGATCACGACATCGGCGCTGCGATCACCATTGCACAGATGCATGGGCTGAGAGAAATCGATGGCAAGAACGACACGGCGGCGCGGCACGCGCAAGCGGATGCGCTTGTGGCGCTCATCCGTCAGGTCTGGCCGGGAGGCGAGCGGCTCGTCGTGTGCGGCGACTTCAACGTGCTTCCCGACAGCGTTACCTTCCAGGCACTCGGGCGGCTTGGGCTTATCGACCTTGTGGTCTCCCAAGGCCACACGGACACTCGAACGTCGCATTATCTGAAAAGCGGCCGCTTTGCCGACTACATGCTCGTGAATGGTGACGTCGATGCCGCCCGGTTCGAGGTTGTCGCGCAGCCGGAAGTGTCCGACCACCGCGCCCTGCTGCTCGACATCGGCTAGGTCACGCCGCTGAGACCGGAATAGATCCGCCTCCCCGGCGTCCAACGAAAAAGCCCTGCCGCGAGCGGCAGGGCTTTTCGATTCCTGAGGCTTCGGTCCGATTACTCGGCGCTGTCGTCAGCAGCCTTCTTCTTGGCCGGAGCCTTCTTCTTCGGAGCCGCGGCTTCTTCGCCTTCAGCGGCTTCAGCCTTGGCAGCAGCCTTCTTCTTGGCCGGAGCCTTCTTGGCAGCCTTGCCTTCGCCTTCTTCGTCGTCAGCCGTCAGCTCTTCCTTGGAAACCGTCTTGTCGGTTACCGAGATTTCGCCGAGCAGGTGGTCGACGACCTTTTCTTCGAACAGCGGAGCGCGGAGCGATGCAGCGGCGCCGGGGGTGTTCTTGAAGTAGTCGAGGATCTGCTTTTCCTGGCCCGGGAACTGGCGAAGCTGCTCGAACAGCGAACGCTGCAGTTCGTCGTCGCTGACCTGGACGCCGGCCTTTTCGCCGATTTCCGAGAGAACGAGACCGAGGCGGACGCGGCGCTCTGCGAGCTTGCGGTATTCGGCGCGGGCTTCTTCTTCGGTGGTTTCTTCGTCAGCGAAGGTCTTGCCGGCCTGCTGCAGGTCGGTGTTGATCTGGCGCCAGATGTTTTCGAACTCGGCTTCGACGAGGCGCTCCGGCGTTTCGAACTTGTAGAGTTCGTCGAGCTGGTCGAGGATCTGACGCTTGACCTTCTGGCGGGTCAGGTTGCCGTACTGGCTTTCGATCTGGCCGCGGACGATTTCCTTCAGCTTGTCAGCCGATTCGAGGCCGAGCTTGGTGGCCAGTTCGTCGTTGATTTCGATGTCCTGGGCAGCAGCGACGTCCTTGACGGTGATGTCGAAGGTCGCTTCCTTGCCGGCGAGGTTTGCAGCCGGGTAGTCAGCCGGGAAGGTGACGGTGATCGTCTTCTCGTCGCCAGCCTTGACGCCGACGAGCTGCTCTTCGAAGCCCGGGATGAAGCGGTTGGAGCCGAGAACCAGCTCAGCGTCCTCGTCCTTGCCGCCGTCGAAGGCTACGCCGTCGACCTTGCCGAGGTAATCGATGGTGACGCGGTCGCCGTTGGCAGCCTTGCCCTTCTTCGATTCGTAGCTGCGGGCGCTTTCGGCGATACGCAGGATCTGTTCGTTGACTTCTTCGTCAGCGATTTCAACGATTTCGCGGGTCACCTTGATGCCGCTGACGTCCTTGAGTTCGATCGCCGGGATGATTTCGTAGGCGACGGTGAACTCGAGGTCAGCTTCCGCGTTGAGGATCTTGTTGGCTTCGGCCTCGTCCTCGGTCATTGCGACTTCCGGCTGGGTCGCCGACTTTTCGCCGCGGCCGGACAGGATCTCGGTCGGCTTGTCGCGGACGATCTCGTTGACGAGGTCAGCCATGATCGACTTGCCATAGACCTTCTTCAGGTGCGCAACCGGCACCTTGCCCGGACGGAAGCCGTTGATGCGAACGCGGTCCTTCACTTCGGCCAGGCGCTCGTTCATCCGAGCTTCCATGTCCTTGGCCGGGATAACGACCTTGAGTTCGCGCTTCAGCCCTTGAGCGAGCGTTTCGATAACCTGCATGTTCAAACCTTCATTTCACGTTGACTGTGCTCTTCCCCTTCATAAGGTCTGGCGAGCACGTGAGCCGATCCATTTGCCGGGAGTGGCTTTACGCAGTTCTGCAACCGTTTTGCAAGCAAAATGGCACTCCAGCCCCCTTCATCCCTGCAGAATCCGGACTTTAGGCGCGATCCCTGTCTGGTGCGGGTAGAGAGACTTGAACTCCCACGCCTTGCGGCACCAGAACCTAAATCTGGCGTGTCTACCAATTTCACCATACCCGCGTTCAGACAATCGCACCGCCTGATCGTATTCCCGCAAGTCCAACCAGCGGAATCCCGCGGATACAATGGGCATGCTGAAAGTTCACGGCTTTCCCGAGCGCGGCGTCTCTATATCACTCGTTTTCGCGGGATCAAAGGGAAAATGCGGAATTTCACGTTGGGACGGGGCACGACGACCAAGCCTCAATAGAGCGGCTCTTCGTAGACCGGGCTTCCGTTGACCGCGATCTCGCGGATCTGCGCACTGCCCTTTCCATCAACGCGGATGTTGACCGAAAGCGCCTCGGCATTGCGCGCCTCCTCCAATGTGCGCCCTTCGCCCTCCGGCACGTAGAAGCGCTCTATGCCGTAGTCGACATTCACTACGGCAGGAGGCGACGACGGATAGTACGAAAATGGAAGCGAGCGGAGTACGACGCTGTCGCCAACGGGCGGCAAGGGTTGGAACGACGCTTCCGTCGCCGTCCAGAAACCGTCGGGCTGCTTTTCCAGTCGGACATAAAGCACCACCTCACCCGACTGCGTCGGAAGGGTACCCTTGAACAACTCGGGCTGCAGCCTGGAAATATCGTAGCTCAGGATAACGTAGTCGCCCCTGAGCAGGTCACGCGGATCAACGGGCACGGTTTTCAGAAGGACGTCCCGCCCGCTTCTGAGGATCGAGGCTCTGCTCTCGATCATGTAGCCGAGTGCGGCCGTCTGGGCGCCCGCGACAAGCAGGGCGGCAAGCAGCGGGTTCAGCCAACGCTTATTCGATGCGCCGCTCATTGCGAAACCTCCGCCTGGCGCGTCCGCGCCATGTGCCCTTCGATGCGAATGACCAGCCACGCGATGCACGCGACGACCAGCCCTGAAATCAGGAAGAAGCCCGATGTGCCGAGCATAGATCCCAAGGTTTCGAAGGCGAGGTAGAGAAGCTCTCCGGCAAAGGCGACATAGCCAAGATAGCGCACCGCCCCATTCTGCGCTCCAGCAAGCGCAATGCCGAGGAGCGCCACCAGCAATGTGCCTGCCCCGGTCGCGATCTCGCTCGTCACCCCGACGGCCTCATATTGAAGCCCTGTGAAACCAAGCAGGGTGAGCGCAAAGGAGTAGAAGGCGGGTGCCGAACCGGCATCGAGCGCAAGTTGGCGCAGGGGCGAACCCGGCAGGGTCGCGACCAGAAAGGCCGCAAGGCCGAGAGCAGCGAGGCCAGCGGCAAAAGCAAGCGATGGGCTATCCAGGTAGAGCCATGCCAGCCAGGAAAGAACGAGCAGATAGGCAAGATGGCGAGCCCTGCCCGCTTCCGTGAAACGAACCAAGAGAACGACGATCACGGCTAGGACCGGTACGGACCACAAGTGCCAGTCGGAGATCGTGGGGAACGCACCTTCCGTCAAGATCGTAGCGAAATAAAACCACGCGAGCCCGCCGGCGGCGGTTGCCATCGTCGCCGAGCGAAATGCGAATGCCGAGAGACCGGCGCCGACGAACCAAAGCAGCGCGGCATCAGCCGCGTCGCCCGATAGGTGATACATCTGCCCGATGAGAGCGATACCGCCGCCAAAGGCCGCCGCCCCCAAGACCAGCGCTGCGGCGGCAAAGGCCGCCCTGCCGGCGCGCAACAGCCAGCCAGCGGCAAAATGAAAGCCCCAGATCAGGGCGACGATGCCGGCAACCCGCGCCAGACGCGGCAGCGCCTCCCAATTGGCGGCGACAAGCAACAGGATCGACGCGGACAGCAGAAGGGCGGCGAGGATGAGCAGGACGCGCCCGGCTCGGAAGGTCGACTCCCGTCCGTCGTACTCGGCCAGCATGGCACGTGCGGCATTGTCCTGCAGCAGGCCCTTGTCGATCCAGTGCTTGAAGTCTCGCTCGAGACGCGCGCGATACATGCTGCCCTCAGCCTTAAGCATCCGATGCTTGAAATGATCCCGTTTCGTCACCAACTAACCACGTATCGGCGCGGAAATACAACCGCTCTGTCGCGAGCGCGACTGCTGCACCGATAGGGACTGCCAAACGGCTTGCGCGATGCGCATATCTTCCATGCAGATATTGCACTGCACAAATCGATTTAAAGTCCCTATATTCAAATCATCAAAGGCGAACGAAGGCAGTAGGCCAGACGATCGCCAGCGGAACTGGCCAACCGCCTCAGGATGCAGGGAAAGGCCCGGGCGAAACCCGACGGAATTCGGACGAGCGTACTCCTCCTCCCAACGCTCCTCCGATCAGATTGGCAACACTCCTCCTCCCGGTTGCCAATCACTTCAAATGACGCTCGCTGGACCTCCTCCCCCAGCGGGCGTTATTGTTTTTCAGTCTTCCCCCCCACAAGAAAGCCAGCGCCTAGAGCAATTGCACAATATTCGTGCACACTACGGTCGCGTCCGCCCGAAGCTATGCATTGGTCGCATAGGTGCCATTCTGGAACAGCTCTACCCTTCCGCCCGGCTCCATACTATCTTCAACTCATCGATCGCGGCGGCGCACTCCTCCTCCCAGCGCCCCTCGATTTGGATCGGCGACACTCCTCCTCCCGGTTGCCGATCAGAACAAAGCGACGCTCGCTGGACCTCCTCCCCCAGCGAGCGTTGTTTGTTTTTGCCCCTTGATTTCGTTCAAGACCTTCAATCACCACATTCCGATTGCGCGATGCGTATCGAGCGCCATTCGTGGCCCTGCGACCGCGCCGAGGCTTGCGCTTGATGCATGGGTGCGATGCAGCATTATCTCTGTAACTTCTGCTCAAAACGATTATATTTCAGATCATCAGATGACGGCCAGCAAGAGAGATAGAGCGCTGGCAAACGACCCTAGAAAGGATAGGATCATGAACCTCGCACGTTCTTTCAACAATTGGCGCAAGTATCGTCAGACCTGCAACGAGCTCGGCCGCATGACCGACCGGGAGCTCAGCGACCTCGGCATCGGCCGCGGCGACATCCCGTATGTTGCTCGCCAGGCGATCAAGTAATTCAGGCTGCGCTTCAAGCGCAACCGACGTCCAGTAAAAGCGCCCTCCGGTTCATTCCGGGGGGCGTTTTTCGTTGCCCAAATTGCGGATATCCCAACACGCCTTCGCACTTGCGAGAAGCACTTGAGATTTGGGGCGACAACGATCGGCGGAATAACACGTGCCACGCTCGTCAAAGGTGCTGCGAGCGCGCCCACGATTTCAAAAAAATATTTAAGACACAGATGCTTAGCGCAGAGAAAATAGCATTTTAATCAATCG
The DNA here is from genome assembly GCF_050474445.1 of Ensifer sp. B1-9. NCBI lineage: Bacteria > Pseudomonadati > Pseudomonadota > Alphaproteobacteria > Hyphomicrobiales > Rhizobiaceae > Ensifer > Ensifer sp. B1-9. Next base: position 225,429 of record NZ_JBCHVG010000013.1, on the reverse strand, counting down.
TTAATTGATGCCGCCTTTTGAAGCGGTGCCCATCTATGCGGCGATGCACTGCACAAATGCATAGCAGCTGCATTTTCTTTGCACTCCACGTTCTAATTAGACAAGCGTATAAGGACCTCAACGACGCAGACAGATGGCTGTCGCGACAAACTGATTTTGAGGAAAAAAGCCATGAACCCGATTCGTATCGCAAAAAGCTGGATCAACTACCGCCGCACCGTCAGCGAGCTTGGCAACCTGTCGAACCACGCTCTCAATGACATCGGCATCACCCGCTACGACATCCACAACATTGCGGCTCGCTCCTTCCGTTAATCCGAACGGTTCGAACTGACTTTCAAAACGGCGTCCTTCGGGGCGCCGTTTTCACTTATTGACATTGGAACGAAGGGCCGAGCCGTGATAGGAAGCCGGCCATGAGCAAAGACACCACTTCCCACTCTCCCATCCATGTCATCGGCGGCGGCCTTGCCGGTTCGGAAGCCGCCTGGCAGATCGCCGAGGCTGGCGTACCGGTCATCCTGCATGAGATGCGCGGCGTGCGCGGCACCGATGCGCACAAGACCGACGGCCTTGCCGAACTCGTCTGTTCCAACTCGTTCCGCTCGGATGACGCGACCAGCAATGCGGTGGGCGTCCTGCACGCGGAAATGCGCCTCGCCGGCTCGCTGATCATGAAATCCGCCGACGCCAACCAGGTTCCGGCCGGCGGCGCGCTTGCGGTGGACCGGGACGGCTTTTCCGACGCGGTCAGCGCGGCGATCGCTGCCCATCCGCTGATCACAGTCGTGCGAGAAGAAATCACCGGCCTGCCGGCGAAGGAGTGGGACCTGGCCGTCATCGCAACCGGCCCGCTGACGGCGCCCGATCTTGCCGAAGCAATCCGCAAGGAAACAGGCGCCGACGCGCTCGCCTTCTTCGACGCCATCGCACCGATCGTCTACACCGAGACGATCGACATGGATGTCTGCTGGTACCAATCGCGCTACGACAAGGTCGGCCCCGGCGGCACCGGCAAGGACTACATCAACTGCCCGATGACCGAGGAGCAGTACAACGCCTTCGTCGACGCGCTGATCGCCGGCGACAAGACCGGCTTCAAGGAATGGGAAGGCACGCCCTATTTCGACGGCTGCCTGCCGATCGAGGTGATGGCCGAGCGCGGCCGCGAGACGCTGCGCCACGGGCCGATGAAGCCGATGGGCCTCACCAATGCCCACAACCCTGCGGTCAAGCCCTATGCCGTCGTACAGCTACGCCAGGACAATGCGCTTGGCACGCTCTACAACATGGTCGGCTTCCAGACGAAGCTGAAGTACGGCGCTCAGGCGGAAGTCTTCCGCATGATCCCGGGCCTGGAGAATGCCGAGTTCGCCCGCCTCGGCGGCTTGCATCGCAACACCTACATCAATTCGCCGACGCTGCTCGACGGAACATTGACGCTGAAATCGCGGCCGGGCCTGCGCTTTGCCGGACAGATCACCGGCTGCGAAGGCTATGTCGAAAGCGCCAGCATCGGCCTCCTTGCCGGCCGCTTCGCCGCTGCCGAGCGCAAGGGCGAGGCATTGACTGCACCGCCGGCCACTACCGCCTTCGGCGCGCTGCTCAACCACATCACCGGCGGGCACATCGTCTCCGACGATGAGCCGGGCAAGCGTTCGTTCCAGCCGATGAACGTCAATTTCGGCCTGTTCCCGCCGCTCGAACCGGGCGCAATCACCAAGCCGGAGGGCGCCAAGCGCTTCCGTGGCAAGGAAAAAGCCGTTGCTAAGAAGCAGGCGACAGCGTCGCGCGCCCTCGCCGATTGCGCCGCATGGCTTGGCAAGCCCGCCTGACGGCGAACCAGGAAGCCAGACAACAAAACGGCCCGCTCGCGATGACGCCAGCGGGCCGTTTCATTTTGAATGGATCTATGAAACCGCTATTCGCTCGCCTGCGCCGTCGGGGACGGTTCGGAATCGGCCTGCGTAAATTCCGATTTCGGGTTGAAGCTTCCGAGCAGCCACAAGGAAACTTCGGCCGCCTCGCCCGCGTTTTGAAACTCGAAGGCGTTGTCCAGATAGGCAAAGTCGGGGAAATGCACGATCAGCCCACGGCCGCTCTCGGAGCTGTTCACCCGCACCTTTCCAGGCTGGATCACATGGCAGACATAGTGCGTCCCGTGCGATTGGATGAAGCCCGCCTTGCCGTCGTGCAGCCTCAGGAATATCGCCTTCCGATCCGCGGTGGAATGCAGCGCACGGATCGCCTCGTCCGGAAAAGCACGGCCGAATTCAACCATCGCAGAGCCCGCATCGGGATTGTCCCAATCCCGCTCGGCGCGGGCGTTCATCCACATGTAGAATGCGCCGGCCAGTACGATGACGGCGATGAGCAATGACCAAAGCATCCGCGGGCGCTCCCCTTCGCTCGGCGTGACGCCGATAAAACGCTTCTATACGCTGCGAGGCTTGTGCCAATGTGTCGTCCCGTCGGGGCGCTTAAACCGAACGCATCGGGCTTTTGACCGGTAGCCGCTCCGCCTCGACCGGCTGCCTTGACGCGCTAAAAGCGACGACGCCGGGCGGCGCGCCACATCCACCATTGCCGCCGCCATTGCGCCGGACGAATGGGCGTCTTCAAAAGTCCGGCGCCAGCCGCCTCAGCTCGATCGAAGACCGGCTCGGCCAACGCAAGCGGCACGAAGGCGGGAAAGTTCGCCGGCGAGATCGTAGCCATTAGCGCTCGAGCCTTGGCAAGGTGGTCTCGTCCGAACCCGGCGAAGGCCCGAATGGCCCGGCTGATTCCGTCGGCGTCCTCCCCGGCGATGAGCCCTTCTCGATCGAGGCCGGTCGCGCGCAGCAGTTCTGCCGGTAAATAGACTTGACCACGTTTCAGATGCAGCGGCAACAGCATCAGGAGACCGGCGACAGTCTGCGCGACGCCGGCGTGGCCGGCGGCTTCCGCGGACTTTGCTGCATTCTGCGGGTCGAGCACCAGCGACGAGAGCTGGATCAGAGCCGAGGCGGTCTCGCCGGCATAGCCCTCGAGCGCCGAGCGGTCTTCCATCGGATCGTCATAGAGATCGAAAATCCGAGCGTCGATCATGTCCTGCAGCACCGAAACCGGCAGCCGATGCTCGCGAATGCACTGGAGAATGGCTTCGGCAAGCGGATGCCCCTCGCCGGAGCCTGCACTGTTGCCAATGAGATCGCGCCACCATTGCATGCGGATTTCGCCTGGAATCGGCTCATGCACGAGATCGCGAATTCGCGCGATCTCGGCGCTGAAGGCATAAAGCGCGGCGAGCGAGCGCTGCTTGTCGGCGGGCGCCAGCAGGCAGGCGAGATAACGATCGCGGTCCGTGTCCCTGAGGTCGGCCAGGATCTGAGCGGAAATGTCTTGCACGTCGTCTTCCTCGGATCCCGATCAAACGGCGATCAGCGCGACGGCGACTGCACGCGATTCGGCCAGCATCACGTTGTAGGTGCGAACCGCAGCCCCGGTGCTCATCGGATCCGAGGATACGTTGACGGCACGCAACGCCGCCTTCAGGTCAGCGGGCAGCGGGCGGATGTCCTTGCCGGTGCCGACCAACAGCACTTCGATGTCTTTTGCCTCATCAATGACCTTACGGAACTTCTCGACGGCCAAGGGGTCGCCTTCCACCACGTCCCATGCATAGACGCCCGAGGGCAGCATCAGGATCGAGCCGCGATGCGACATGTCGGCAAAGCGAAAACCGCCGTTGCCATAAGCATCGATTGGCGCACGGCCCGGAAAATGCGCTTCGCGGATTTCAATACCCTTGGGCATTTCAAACTGTACCCTTTGCCGCGCCGGCGGCACCCGTATCCGCGCCGGACGCGTTTTCGTCCCCCGGAATGTGGTCGGTCCGCTTCCTGAAGAGGATGAGGACCGGGCCGGCGATATAGATAGAGGAGAACGTCCCGACGGCGACACCAAACAGCATGGTGACGCTGAAGGAACGGATGAGGCCGCCACCGAAGAGATAAAGCGCAGCGAGCGCCAGGATGGTCGTCAGTGCCGTCAGGATCGTGCGCGAGAGCGTCTGGTTGATCGACGTATCGATCAGCACCGAAAGCGGCATGCGCGGATAGCGGCCGAGGTTCTCGCGGATGCGGTCGTAAATCACCACCGTATCGTTCAACGAATAGCCGACGATCGTGAGAACTGCGGCGATGCTGCCGAGATTGAACTCGATGCCGGTCAGCACCAGGAAGCCGATCGTCAGCAGCACGTCGTGCACGGTCGCGATGATCGCGCCGACGGCGAAGCGCCACTCGAAACGCAGCCAGACATAGAGCAGGATCGCCACGAAGGAAATCCCGAGCCCGATCGTTCCGGCGCGTGTCAGTTCGCCCGAGACAACGGGACCGACCACTTCGACACGACGGAACTCGTATTCGTCGGCCAGTTCCGTCCTGATGACGCCGGCTGCGGTCTGCTCGGCATTGTCGCCCGCTTCTTGAGACGGCACCCGAACGAGCACATCCTCGCCCGAGCCCAGTTGCTGCACCTGCACTTCGCCGAAGTTCAGCTCGTCGAGGCGGGTGCGGAGGTCGGCGACGTTGACCGCACCGCCCTTGGAGTGCAGCTCGATGATCGAGCCGCCCTTGAAGTCCACACCCAGATTGAGCCCGATGCCTGCAAGCAGGAGCACGGAGGCGGCCGACAAGGCGGCCATCAGGATGAACGCCGGATTGCGAATCCGCATGAAGCGGATGTCCAGATTGCTGAAGCGACCGGTCCGAATGCCCTTCGGCAAACGCTCCGACTTCCACTGCCGAAGCCAGCGCTTCACGATCAGGCGGGTCACCGTATAGGCGGTGAAAAGCGTCGTGACACTGCCGATCGCCAGCGTTACGGCGAAACCGCGCACCGGCCCGGAACCGAGGTAGAACAGGATGGCGCTGGCGATCAGCATCGTCAGGTTGGCGTCGAAGATGCTGCTGAAGACGCGGGAGAAGGCATTGTTGATCGTGCGACGCAGCGGCTCGCCACCGCGAACCTCTTCACGCAGACGCTCGTAAATCAGCACGTTCGAATCGACCGCGACGCCGATCGTCAGGATGATGCCGGCAATCCCCGGCAGGGTCAGCGTCGCACCTGACGCAGAGAGGGCGGCAAGGATCAGGACGATGTTCAAGGCGAGCGCGATCACGGCAAAGACGCCGAAAACGCCGTAGAAGAAGATCATCGAAGCGGCCACGGCAATCGCCGCAACAAGACCAGCCTTGAGCCCATCGGCGATCGCATCGTTACCAACCCCGGGGCCGACCGTCCGTTCCTCGACGAAGGTCAGCGGAGTCGGGAGCGGTCCGGTCCTGATGAGGGCGGCGAGATCCGCGGCGGAGTCGGCCGGCAGGTCGGCAGAAATGCGCGCCGTATCGCCCTTGACCGCGTCTGAAAGTTTGGGCGTTGCGGCTACTTGGCCATCAAGGACAATCGCAATCTTCGCCTCCGGCTGCTGCGCCGTGACAGCGGTAACGCGCTGCTGCGAGGCCGCATCGAGCTTGACCGCGACCGATGCCGTATCTGCTGCAACATCCGCTTCCGGCTGCGCGGCGAGAAAACTGGCCCTCGCCAGCAGCGGTTCTTTCTGGACCAGATAGGGAACCGGCGGATCGTCGTAGGAATAGAGGACTTCTGCGCCCGCCGGCACTTGCCCCTCGACGGCCCGCTGCACCGGCACGGACGTGTCCAGCAATCTGAAGGTCAGACGAGCGCTTTGGCTGAGCAGGTCTTTCAGTCGTTGCGGGTCGTCGAGACCCGGCACCTGGACGATGAGACGATCCTTGCCGCGGCGCTGGATCAACGGCTCGAGCACGCCAACTTCGGCGACACGACGGCGCACCACGTCGATAGACTGATCAAGGGCCAGAGACAGCCGATAGTCGATGCCTTCGTCGGTCAGGCGCAGACGGACGAGCTCATCCTCGGCGGCGCTGTCAAACACGACTTCTGAAATTGCCCCTCCGCCGAAGCCACCGATTTCGACCGGCGCCGTCAGCGTCTTCAATTTGTCGCGAGCGGCCGAGAGTTGCGCACGGTCCCGAACCCGGAACGAAATCGACTGCCCTTCCCCCGAAAGACCGATATAGGCGATATCGGCGTCGCGCAGCGACTTGCCGACTTCGCTGGCGACCGCTTCAAGCCTCTCAGCGACGATATCGCTGCGCGCGGCCCGCAGCATGAAATGCGAGCCTCCCTGGAGATCGAGGCCGAGCGCCACCTGGCGATGAGGCATCCAGGACGGTAGTCCGGCTACCTCCTCACGCGTCAGAGCATTCGGCAAGGCAAAGGCGATGCCGGCGAGAGCCACCAACCAGACGAGGATACGTTTCAATGGCGGAAATCTGCGCATGCCTCAAACGCTCCAGTTGTTCGTCGGATGGTGACTGTCCGCGTCTCTTATTCTTTCACAGGTTCGCCTTTGACGCGAACTTCAGAAACGCCGCTGCGAACGACGCGGATCTTCACGCCTTCGGCAATTTCGACTTCAAGCTCGTTGTCATCGACGACCTTCGTAACCTTGCCGACGATGCCGCCGCCGGTCACTACCTGATCTCCACGACGGATGTTCTTCAACAGCTCCTCGCGGCGCTTCATCTGGGCGCGCTGCGGACGGATGATCAGAAAATACATAACGACAAAAATCAGCAGGAACGGCAGGATGGACATGAGAATGTCCGCGCCGCCAGTGGAAGGGGCGCCGGCTGTCTGCGCAAAAGCTTCGGTAATGAACATCGATCACTCCTTGAGTTCAAATATCGGCGGTTCCTCCGCGCCAAATCGGCCGGAATATAGGGGCGCGCGGCCGCTCTGCAAAGCAGCGGCACCCTTACCCGTTCCTGTGCCTCTGACACAATTTCGACAAGAGTAGAACCCCCCGCGCGAGGCTCTGCGGCCTTTTCCAGCGCAAACCTGCGTGCTACCGGGTGTCAGTTAACCGTACAGTCGCAATCGCGTGCCCATTCATGCGGCCCCTCGTCCTTGCGGCTCGACCAAATGATTGATTCAGTTGTTGGAGATAGACAGATGCCGGAAGCAAAGATCGACGTTCTCATCAGGGAAATGCAGAAGCTTTCCGCGGCGATCGAGCGTATGGCCGGTCCAGCCGCAGCAAGCAATGATTGGAACGCTGCCGAATGCTTCGTCTGGGCGCCGGCCACGCATCATCTGCAACCGGTCGCCAAGCCCAACCGTATCGAACTGTCGCTGATATCCGGTGTCGACCACGTCCGTGACATTCTGCTCGACAATACGCTGCGCTTCGCCGAGGGCTTTCCTGCCAACAACGTGCTCCTCTGGGGCGCACGCGGCATGGGCAAGTCATCACTGGTGAAATCGGTGCATGCGCAGGTCGCCCGCGAGACCGGTGTTGCCGTCAAGCTCGTCGAAGTGCACCGCGAGGATATCGCCACCCTGCCCGCCCTCATGGACATCCTTAAGACTGCACCGGTGCCGGTGATCGTCTTCTGCGACGACCTGTCCTTCGATCATGACGATACGTCCTACAAATCGCTGAAGGCCGTGCTCGACGGTGGCGTCGAAGGTCGCCCGTCGAACGTGCTGCTCTATGCGACATCGAACCGTCGCCATCTGCTGCCGCGCCACATGATGGAAAACGAGCAGTCGACCGCCATCAACCCTTCCGAGGCCGTCGAGGAAAAGGTGTCGCTGTCCGACCGCTTCGGACTGTGGCTCGGCTTTCACAAGTGCAGCCAGGAAGACTACCTTGTCATGATCGATGGCTATGCAAAGCACTACGGCTTCGCCGTCGAGGCCGAGACCTTGCACGCGGAAGCGCTCGAATGGGCAACGACACGCGGCGCAAGATCCGGCCGCGTCGCCTGGCAGTTCATTCAGGATCTTGCCGGACGCATGCGCCATCGCCTGGACGCATAGGCTGCGCGATCGCCCCGCTGGTCAAATCTGACCTACTATCAAACAAATACCGCCTGTCGGCCCCGACAGGCGGTATTTGGTTTTTCCGTCTCGATCGCGCCCGACCAGGAATGGTTGCGGACTATTCGAGGAAGGTCGCCGGGTTTACTGCCGTGGCGTTCTTGCGGACCTCGAAGTGCACTTGCGGCTGGCTGGCGCGACCGGTCATGCCGGACGCTGCGAGCGTCTGGCCGCGCTGAACCTTCTGGCCGCGCTGAACCTTGAGCTCGGAAGCGTTGCCGTAGACCGTGACCGTGCCGTCGTCGTGGCGCACCAGGACGGCGTTGCCGAGTTCCTTCAGGCTGCTGCCCGAATAGATGACGACGCCGTTTTCGGCCGCCTTGATCGGCGTGCCCTCGGGCACCGAGATATTGATGCCGTCGTTGCGGTTGCCGTCGACGTTGGCGCCGTAACCGGCAACCACCGCCCCGCGCACCGGCCAGCGATACTTGCTGATGCCCGTCGACTTCGGCGAGTCCTCGTCGACATCCGTCTTGATAGCCGCAACGTCCGTTACGCTCTGCTTGGCAGCCGGCGGCTGGTATTCTGCTGGCTTGTTCTTTTCAAGCGAAGCAACCTGCGGCTGCTCCGCCTTCTTGCTCGGAACCGATGCGGTCTTGACCTGGTCCGGCGCGGCGCCGGCTGCGCCCGGCAGTTGCAGTGTCTGACCGACGCGGATCGATTCCGCAGTCAGGCCGTTTGCCTGCTTGAGGGCAGAAACGGATACACCCGTCGTCTTGGCGATGCGGTTGAGCGAGTCGCCGGGCTTGACGGTATAGGTTCCGCCGCCGCTACCTTCGCCGTTCGTCGCCGGCTTGCCGGCAACGACATCGGTCTTGCCCGCGCCCTTTTCGCGGGACTGCGCAGAGCCCGGCAGGATCGCAGCGTCACGCTGATCGTTGGGCAAGGGCGAAGGCTGATGTTTGTTGCCATCGAGACCCGCAATCGAGTTGGTCGCAGCAGCCTTTGCCGGGCTACCCACGGAACCGAAGGTCGGGATCACCAGCCGCTGACCGGTTTCGACCTGAGCGGCGGACTGCAGACCGTTGGCCTTCAGAATTTCCTTCTCCGGAACACCGAAGCGCTTGGAGAGAAGCGCAACGTTGTCGCCGGGGCGAACCATGATCGTCGGGGCGTTCTGCGTCGTCCAGCCGCTCTTGCTCGCGGTCTCCTTGACAGCAGCCGGAAGCGTCTGCTGCGTCGCGATTGCCGCCTGCTGACGCGCAGCGGGGAACGGCTGCGCTTCGGGACGCTGATGCGTCGTCGAGCTCGGGTCGGCGAGTGTCGTGCGCTGCACGGAAATCGGCGTCGAGGCTCCACGGGCGCTGGACATCGGCGTGGAAGCGGTATTCACCGGATCATAGCCGCCCTGGGCGCTTGCAGTCGGATACGGCTGACCGAGAGCAGTGTTGCGCGAATCTGCTGGAGCGGCCATCTGGCCGACCGCCACATCGCCGCGCGGAACCGGCGTCGTGTCGCGTGGGATTGAATTTGTGGTGATGTTGTCCGACCGGGAGAACAGGCCGTCAAATCGGCTGGCGTCCGAACTGCAGCCCGTTGCGGCGCCTGCTAGCAGGACCGCCACGCACAGGCGGATCGTGGACTTTCCAACCCCGGGAGATACAAACTGACGCATGACGCTTACCCACTCCGAACGCAACTCGATGTGGGATGATTAAAGCGTATTAGAGTTACCGCCCGGTTAAGGTCGGCACCACCAATGGACTAATTTGACGAAACGCTAACCATAGACGCCGGCTCGCCGCATCCATAGCGCCGAGCAAGCCGGTGACACGGCCGGCTTTCACCCGCCAAGCACATGCGCCCAAGCTTCGGTGCGCAACCGGGCCTAAGGCGCGTCGCGATCTTTCAGATTCGCTTCTTGCGCTTTAGGCACCTGATATTTCGCATGTCGTTAGCGCAAAACCGCCGCGCACTTTTGCGCGACATGCTTTAGCTCAGTTCGGAATAGAGGCGCTCGATTTCGGAAACCGAACGCCGCTCCGTTGGCTCATCCTCATAGCTGATGCTCGTGAGATCCCAGGCGAAGATTGGACGTCCCTCCGGACGGACGGGGGTTTCGGACTGAGCGGTCTTGTCCTCTTCGAGCAGGACGCTCACCAGAGTCTGGAACGTGGTCTCGCCATCGGCTCCGCTCGCCTGCTCATACTCAAGCGAGCGAAGACCGGCGACGGCGGCCTCGCGCGTCCCAAAATAGCGCAGGCTGTCCTGATCTTCGGGGCGGAGGCTGTCGTAATAGTCGATGAAGTTCTTGTAATAGGCCTCATGATCCCCGGCATCCAGAAACCTGCCGAAGGCCTGATATTCACGCGACGCCAGCTGCGGGGTCAGGTGATTGTTCCACTCGTCGCGGCTGAGGGGCGGCTGCCCGTCCGATGCCTTCTTCGTCTGGCTGAGATAAAGCAGAGCGTCGGCGGAAAGGGAGATGCGCGGGGTGGGGTCGAAGAAGCTCGCCGCAAGAGCCTGCGCGGCCTGTTCGTCCTTGCCGCCGGAATTTGCCTGGCCGGAGCTGCGCCCGGCGAGATTATTCAGCCCGTCGCCGGATGCCGCCGCCGTCAGCCTGTTCGCGATCTGCATTTGCCGTCTCCGTCAATCTCACGATCCGGCAGCAACACCCTGGTCGAGCAAGAGCAACGACTCGCGAGAGGAACCCATCGTGCATTGGAGGCGTATGGCGCGAAGCTTGCGCGAGGCTGGATACCGTTAAGAATCCCTTAACGCACCAGCCAAGACGTTCGGCAGCAGCCGTATCAGAGGAACGAAGCGAGCTGCGGGACGATCGGAAGGTAAGGCGCGTCGAACAGATCCTCACGGTCGAAGCGACTTCCCGTTCGATTGACCCGGACGACGCGGCAATGGGTCTCGCTCATCATGATCGGCACCACCAGGGTTCCGCCCGAGACGAGATGATCGGAGAACATGCGCGGCAGGCTGTTGAAGGCGGCCGTGATCAGGATGCGATCGAAGGTACCCTCGCCCGGCACGCCGGCGCTGCCATCGGCATGGCGGACGATGACGTTGCGAACGCCTGATTTCTCGAGGTTCTTCTGCGCCGTACCAACAAGTGTCTGGTAGCGGTCGATGGTGAGGACACGCTCGGCCACCCGCCCCATCACCGCCGCGGTAAAGCCGCTGCCGGTTCCAACCTCGAGGATGCGCTGTCCTGTCTTCAGGTTCAGACAGTGCAGCAATCGCACGGCAAAATCATAACCTTCCATGAACGAGCCGCAGTCGAGCGGAATCGTCCGCTGCGAATAGGCCTCGGCCTGATATTGCGGCGGCGCGAACAGGCCGCGCGGCGTCTGTTCCACCGCCTTGAGGAGATCGTGATTGGTGATGCCTGCGGCACGCAGCCGTAGCACCATCTTGGCAAAGCCTTCCTGATCCGAAACGCGCACGCTCAATCAATGAGCCCCTTCGTTCAATGCCCGCATCAGACGGTCCTGGACGGTATAGTCCGTCAAGTCGAGCTTGAGCGGCGTTACGGAGATGTAATTCTCGCGCAGTGCATGAATGTCGGTTCCGGCGCGAAAATCGCCGAACCGCTCGCCGAAGCGCAGCCAGAAATAAGGAAAACCACGGCCGTCGGTGCGCTCATCGATCGACAGGCCAAAGTCGAGTTTGCCTTGCGACGTTACCTCGACCCCTGCAACGGTGTCGGCTGAGCAGTTCGGGAAATTGACGTTGAGAAGCGTGCCATCCGGCAGATCCACGGCCATCAGCTTGCGGATCAGTCCAGTCGCATGCGTCTCCACCACATCCCAAGGCACGGTCTTGCCGACGGCGTGGTGATAGGCCTGGCTGAGCGCGATTGAGCGAATGCCCTGCAACGTCCCCTCGATGGCGCCCGCCACCGTGCCGGAATAGGTCACGTCATCGGCCATGTTGGCACCGATGTTGACGCCCGAGAGCACGAGATCGGGCTTGCGGTCCAGCACCTTGCGGACGGCCATGATGACGCAATCCGTCGGCGTCCCCCGCAGTGCAAAGCGCTTCTCCGTGATCTGGCGCAGCCGGAGCGGCTCCGACAGGGTCAGCGAATGCGCCAAGCCGCTCTGGTCCGCCTCGGGCGCCACGACCCAGACATCGTCCGAAATCGTCCGGGCCACTCTTTCGAGCACAGCGAGGCCTTCAGCATGAATGCCGTCATCGTTTGTCAGCAGGATCCGCATGAATGCCGTCCTTCCCTTGACGTCCGTTCAGTCCGCCTTCTCGATGCGCTTCTGGCCGCCCATGTAGGGCACCAGCACATCCGGCACCGACACCGAACCGTCTTCGTTCAGATAGTTTTCGATGACGGCAATCAGCGCGCGCCCGACGGCGACACCGGAACCATTCAAAGAGTGAACGAAGCGCGTTCCCTTGTCTTCCTTGGTGCGGTAGCGCGCATTCATCCGGCGCGCCTGGAAATCGCCGCAGACCGAGCAGGACGAGATCTCGCGATAAGTGTCCTGTCCCGGCAGCCATACTTCCAGATCATAGGTCTTGCGGGCGCCGAAGCCCATGTCGCCGGTGCAGAGCGTCATCACGCGGTAGTGCAGGCCGAGGCGCTTCAGCACCTCTTCCGCGCAGGCGGTCATGCGCTCGTGCTCGTCGATCGAGGTTTCGGCATCGGTGATCGAAACCAGTTCGACCTTGTTGAACTGGTGTTGACGCAGCATGCCGCGAGTGTCGCGACCGGCCGAACCGGCCTCCGAGCGGAAGGACGGCGTCAGCGCGGTGAAGCGCAACGGCAGCTTTTCGCCTTCGAGGATCTGCTCACGAACGATGTTGGTGAGCGGCACTTCCGCAGTCGGGATCAGCCAGCGATCATCCGTGGTTCGGAACAGATCTTCGGCAAATTTCGGCAACTGTCCGGTGCCGTACATGGCATCGTCGCGCACCAGAAGCGGCGGTTGCACTTCGGTGTAGCCATGTTCCTGGGTATGCAGGTCGAGCATGAACTGGCCGAGCGCACGCTCTAGCCGGGCCAATTGTCCCTTGAGGATCGTGAAACGCGAACCGGAAATGCGGGCGGCCCCCTCGAAATCCATGAGGCCGAGGCCCTCGCCGATTTCGAAATGCTCGCGCGGCTGGTGATTCCAGGTGGGCTTGTTGCCGACCACGCGCTTGACGACATTGCCGGTCTCATCCTCGCCGACCGGAACATCCTCAAGCGGGATGTTTGGAATGCGGGAAAGCGCATCGCTGAGCTCGGCTTCCACCTTGCGGCTGTCTTCCTCGAGCGCCGGCATGGCGCTCTTGAGTTCGGCGACCTCGGCCTTCAGCTTTTCGGCAAGCTCGGCATTCTTCTGCGCCATGGCCGCACCGATATCCTTCGAGGCGGCGTTGCGGCGCGACTGCATGTCCTGCAGCGATTGAAGGATCGAGCGGCGGCGTTCGTCGAGAGCGATCAGCGACGCCGACAACGGCTCCGCGCCCCGCTTCGCCAGGGCGGCGTCCAGCATCTCGGCATTTTCACGGATCCATTTGATATCAAGCATTGTCGTTCCACGCGTTGGTCAACTCACGGCGCGAAATCTCGAATGCTCAGCCCTTGGCGGGGCCGACCTCTCCGGAAGATCCTTCCTGCGACTCGGCAACTTCGCTCTTGAGCGCGTCCGCTGCCCGCTGTCTTTCGACGAGTCGCGCCGTATAGATCGAAATTTCGTAGAGAAGGATGGCTGGCAGTGCAAGGCCGATCTGGGAAACCGGGTCAGGCGGCGTGAGCACGGCCGCAACCACGAAGGCAATCACGATCGCGTACTTCCGCTTTTCGGCCAGGCCCTGCGACGTGACGAAGCCGACGCGTGCGAGAAGCGTCGTGATCACCGGGAGCTGAAAAACCAGGCCGAAGGCAAAGACCAGCGACATGATCAGGCTCAGATATTCCGAGACCTTCGGCAGAAGCTGGATGGCCACCTGCCCTTCGCCGCCGCCCTGCTCCATCGCCAGGAAGAACCACATCACCATCGGCGTGAAGAAGAAGTAGACCAGGGCGCCGCCAAGCAGAAAGAGGATCGGCGACGCGATCAGGAACGGCAGAAATGCGGCACGCTCGTTCTTGTAAAGGCCCGGAGCCACGAATTTGTAGATCTGCGCAGCGATCACCGGAAAGGCGATGACCAGTGCGCCGAACATCGCCACCTTGATCTGCGTAAAGAAGAACTCCTGCGGAGCCGTGTAGATCAGCTCGACATTGCGATGGTTCAGGCCCGCCCAGCCCACTGCCCATTTGAACGGCAGCACCAGGAGATTGAAGAGACCCTTGGCGAAGTAGAAGCAGACGAGGAACGCCACGAAGAACGCGCCGATGGCCCACATCAGGCGCCTGCGCAATTCCATCAGATGCTCGATCAGCGGCTGCGGCCGGTCCTCGATATCGCCGCTCATGCTTCACCTTTCTTGCGCGTGCTGGCGCGCGGCTTGGACGTCTTGGTAGCCGGCTCGGCTGAAGCGGGCTGCGACGACGTCTTCTCGGCCACCGCCTTTGCGGGTGCCTTTGCCGAAGTTCTGGGTGCCGCCGCCTTGGGCGTTGCGGCCTTCTTTGCCGCCGGCGCCGGATTGGCCTTCGCCCTTGGCGCCCGCTTGGGTTTCTCGGCCGGGACGGCGGCCTCGGCGCGCTCCAACTGGCGGGTGGCTGAACCTAAGGCGGCTGCGGCAACTGCATCCGCGGGCTTTGCTTCCGTCGCCGCCACGGGAGCGGCCGCTACCGGCTCCGCAATCGCGGGCTCGGCCGTAGCCGTTGTGACAGGCTTGTCGGGCGTCGCAGCCTTCTGCAGGTCCGATTTAATCTCGTTGCCGATCTGGCGAAGCGGATTCATCGCATCCCTGAGCGCATTGGCCGGGTTCAGGCTCTGCGCATCGCTGATCGTCTTGCGGACCTCGTCGAGGTCCGCTTCGCGCAGCGCTTCGTCGAATTGCTGGCGGAACTCCGAGGCCATGCCGCGCATCTTCGCCGTCATGCGGCCAAAAGCCCGCAGCATAGGCGGAAGATCTTTCGGTCCGACAACGACGATCAAAACGATGGCGATGACGACAAGCTCGGTCCAGCCGATATCAAGCATTCGAAATGTCCTGCAAACCCGTGATGGGAACTGGTCCGATACCGATACCGGACCGGCTCCACCGACGCCAGACCGTTAGCGAACTTCGTCGGACTTGTGGTCAACGGTCTTGCTGTCGAGCGTCTTGTCGGTCGCGCCCGCTTCCTCGTCGCTCATGCCCTTCTTGAAGTTCTTAATGCCCTTCGCAACATCGCCCATCAGTTCGGGAATCTTGCCACGACCGAACAAGAGCAGCACTACGACCAGAACGATCAGCCAGTGCCAAATGCTAAAGGAACCCATGCTCTTACTCCTCTGAGCCTTCCCCGATATAGGCTCTTTCACATGTCAATTTTCAGGCGCGCGCTAAACACACCCTTCTTTGCGACAGAACCTAAGATGCAGAACCATCTTTTTCAAACAGTAATATATCCCGCTCGTTAACTGAAAGCATTACATCGCGCAATCCTTGCGGCAATTGGTCCGCGCGGATGCGCGCACGCACCACATCCTCGCAACGCGGCACCGCCAGCTCCAGCAGCTCCACCACACCGATGAACCGACGAGAGAGGATGCGCGCGGGAATATCGCCCTCCTTCTCGCCGACACGCACGCCGGAAAGCCTGACGGCGACCGAAACGCGCTCCCCTTCGTGGTGGCGCCCGGCCGCGACGGTGCCGACCGGCGTGTCGACGCGGCCATTGCGAACCTGTGCGTTGAACACGTTGATTTCCGAGAAGAAACCGGCTGCGAAAAGATTTCTCGGATGGCGATAGAGCTCATCTGCCGTGCCGACCTGCACCAATCGCCCACCCTGCAGAAGCGCAATTCGATCGGCCATGCGCATCGCTTCTTCCGCGTCGTGGGTGACGACGATCGCGGTTGCGCGGGTCTCTCTGAGGATGGCGAGCGTATCGGCGCGGATCGAATCCTTCAGGCGCGAGTCGAGACCGGAAAACGGTTCGTCCATCAGAAGCACGGCGGGGCGTGGCGCAAGCGCGCGGGCCAGCGCCACCCGCTGCTGCTCGCCGCCGGAAAGCACATGCGGGTACTGGTTGGCGTAATGGGAGAGCCCGACACGCTCGAGCGCCGCATCCGCCTGGTTCAGGGCTTCCTTCTTCGGAAGCGCCGTCAAGCCAAAGCGAACGTTGTCGCGAATGGACATATGCGGGAAGAGCGCGAAATCCTGGAACATCAGGCCGACACCGCGTTTTTCGGGCGGCAGGAAAACCGAAGGGCCGGAAATCTCCTGGCCATTGAGCAGAAGGCGTCCTGCGCTCTGCTTCTCGATCCCTGCGGCGATACGTAGCAGGGTCGTCTTGCCGGACCCGGACGGGCCGAGCAGGCAAAGGACTTCGCCGGCCTTGGCCGCCAGGCTGACGCCCTTGATCGTTTCCTTGGCGTGATAGCTGTGATGAATGTCTTCAAAGGTCAGGCTCGCCGCGAAGGATACACCCGCCCGTCGTGTCGTCATGACGGGAGCGTCCTGCGGATCTGAAACCATGCTTGCATTCCTTGACACCAGTCGTGCCCGGCAAAAATGCCGGACACCGGGGAAAGCCGATATCCCCATTCAGGTTTTAATCGGCTTCTTCGCCCTTCGGTGTCAAGAGCCCCAGTTCTTCAAGGTCAAGCTGGGTGATGGGATCTTCGTTCTCGGCAAGCTCGTCTTCGCCCACCGGAACGGGAATATTGAGATTGGACGGCACGCGGCCGGAAAGCAGCCCTGCCCCCTTCAGCTCCTCGATACCCGGCAGGTCGCGCAGTTCCTCGAGGCCGAAGTGATCGAGAAAGTCACGAGTGGTGCCGAAGGTCACCGGCCGGCCCGGCGTGCGCCGGCGTCCCCTGAATCGGACCCAGCCTGCCTCCATCAGGACGTCGAGCGTGCCCTTCGATGTCTGGACGCCGCGGATATCCTCGATCTCGGCGCGGGTTACCGGCTGATGGTAGGCAATGATGGCGAGAACTTCGAGCGCAGCGCGCGAGAGCTTGCGGACCTCCTGCTCGTCGGTCTGCACCACGAACGAGAGATCGGCAGCCGTGCGGAATGCCCAATGGTCGGCGACCTGGACAAGGTTGACGCCGCGCGTCGCATAAAGCGCCTTCAGGCGCTCCATGATCCGCCTGACATCCGCACCACGCGGCAGCCTGCTTTCGATATAGGCCTCCGACACCGGCTGCGCCGAGGCAAAGACCAGAGCCTCCGCGATCCGCTCGGCTTCTTGTTCAAGCCGGGGATCCAAGGACGGCGTCGTATCGATTTCGTCGTCCTCGTCAGGAGCGTCCGGTATGTATTTTTGGGCTTCAGCCACGGGCTGCCTCCATTTCGGCAAGCGTCTCCGCATCGATCGGATTCGGTCCGCGCCGAAGATAGATCGGCGCAAAGGCCTCTTCCTGACGGATCTCCAGCCGGCCCTCGCGGACCATTTCGAGCGAGGCGGCAAAGGAACTGGCGATCGCCGTTGCCCGCTCCTTCGGCGTCGTCATGTAGCGGATAAGAAAATGATCGAGCGCTGTCCAGTCATCGAGTTCGCCGATCATGCGCGCCAGGATCAGGCGTGCGTCGGCGAGAGACCATACGTGGCGCTTCTCGATCGTCACCTGCGTGATCGCCTGGCGCTGCCGCAGGCTCGCATAGGCGCTCAGGAGATCATAGAGCGAGGCATCGAAACCGGACTTCTTTTCAGTGACGATATGTTCCGGCGCACCGCGAACGAAGACGTCCCGGCCAAGCCGGTTTCTGTTGACGAGCCGCGTTGCCGCCTCACGCATTGCCTCCAGCCGTTTCAGCCGGAAAGCCAGGGCCGAGGCCATTTCCTCGCCAGTCGGACCATCGTCCTTCACCTGCTGCGGAATCAGCAGCCGCGACTTCAGATAGGCGAGCCATGCCGCCATGACGAGATAGTCGGCGGCGAGTTCGATGCGGATGCTGCGCGCCCGCTCGATGAAGGCGATATATTGCTCGGCGAGTGCCAGCACAGAGATGCGCGAAAGATCGACCCGCTGGCTACGGGCGAGATGAAGCAGGAGATCGAGTGGGCCTTCGAAGCCGGCGAGATCAACCACCAGCGCTTCTTCATGCAGCCCGCGCTCGGCAGTCTCGTCCTGCCACAGGGGCTCCATCGGCGCCTTCGACGCAGGCTTGCCTTGTCTTTCGCCCGCATTGCTCACTGATAGTCCGATCCTTTC
The DNA here is from genome assembly GCF_050474445.1 of Ensifer sp. B1-9. NCBI lineage: Bacteria > Pseudomonadati > Pseudomonadota > Alphaproteobacteria > Hyphomicrobiales > Rhizobiaceae > Ensifer > Ensifer sp. B1-9. The sequence continues at coordinate 207,244 of NZ_JBCHVG010000013.1, read as the reverse complement.
CCGCTGGCCGCGCCTGCCTTACCCTGTTGCGAACAAACCGTTGAACTCGGTCCGCAGATCGCTTTCGTTCGCATCGTCAGGCGTCCGGAATGCCGCCTCGGCGATCCTTGCCCGCCGCAGGCTCTCGCCAGCGAGAACCGGTACGACGTCGGCGACGGCCTTCATTTCTTCCATTATGCCATGACAATGCAAGACAAGATCAAGCCCCGCGGCAATGATGTTGCGCGCACGGGTGGTCATGTCTCCGGCAAGCGCATTCATTGACACGTCGTCCGACATCAAAAGACCGTCGAAGCCGATGTGGCCGCGAATGATCTCGCGCACGACCTTCGCCGAGGTTGTCGCCGGATTATCCGGATCGATCGTCGTGAACACCATATGCGCCGACATCGCCATCACTTCGTCCTTCATCGCGACAAAGGGCAGGAAGTCGCTGGCGGCGAGTTCTTCGAAAGTCGCGCTGACCACGGGCAGGTTGTGGTGCGAGTCGACGAATGTGCGGCCGTGGCCGGGCATGTGCTTCATGACAGGCAGCATGCCGCCGGCCTTCAACCCCTCGCCCATCGCCCGGCCGATCGCCGTCACGGTCTCAGGGTCATGACCATAAGCACGATTGCCGATGACATCGTGGCTTCCAGGCACCGGCACATCCAGCACCGGCAGACAGTCGACGGTGATGCCGAAGCGCATCAGGTCGAAGGCATGCAGGCGCCCCATGAGCCAGGCCGCGCGCAGACCCAGTTCCGCGTCGCGGCGGTAGATTTCACCGATCGCCGCGCCGTTCGGATATTGCTGGACGAGCGGTGGCCGGATGCGCTGCACGCGTCCGCCTTCCTGGTCGATGAGCACCGGCGCATTCGGATTGCCGATGCTGTCTCGAAGCGACGCCACCAGATCGGAGATCTGCTGCTCCTCGCCGATGTTGCGCCCGAACAGGATGAAGCCCCACGGCCGCTCACCGGCAAAGAACTGGCGTTCGTCGGTCGTGAGAGAAAGGCCCTTGCAGCCCGAGATAAATGCTTTTGATTCGCTCATTGAGAGAGCATAGAGCGGGCGCCGCCCGGCGCGAAGCCACAAAGACGAAGCCCCGTCGTTCATGCACAAGGCCACGGGGCGATCGAAACCCTGAAATGCGAAGGGCGCGGCCCCGAGCCGCGCCCCCCTCAAACTCTACCGGTGTGCCAGGCTTACTTGGTCACCAGGCAGCTTCCGCCAGCGCCCTTGTACTTGGAGCACAGCGCGTTTGCCTCCTCCTTGGATCCGGCCGGGATACGGACGCGATAGTAGGTCCCCTTGCCGGCGATCTCCGCCTTGCGGATATCGACGCCGCGGCCGCCGATGACGCTTCCGAACTTGCCGGAGAGGCTGTTGTAGGATTTCTGTGCTTCGGCTTCCGACGGCAGGGACGCGACCTGGATGAAGTAGCCACCGGTCGGGACCGACGCCGTTGCCACCTGCTGCGGCGGCTGCGCTTCCGGTGTGGCGGCGGCCTGCTCTTCAGCCTGGCGAACATTGCCACCGTCTGCGGCCGCAGCGGCCACTTTGGCCGGCTTCTCGGCCGGACGCGTCTGCGGCGTCGGTGCCTTCCCGGCCGTTGCCGTCGTCGTCACGCTGCGAACCGGAACCTCTTCGATATTGGCATTGCCCGTTGCGGCAAGCGCGACCTGGTCGTCATTCGCCGATGCCTGACCGGCAGCGCTGACCTCAGCCGAGGCGACCTCCTTCGAGGGCGTATCCGGCAGCGGCTGCGTCGTCCCGGCAACATCGGTCGCAGGCGCGGCAACCGGCTCTTCACGAGCAACCAGCGTACCGTCCGGCTTGACGATCATTGTGCGCACCTTTCGCGGTGCGACGGCGGGCGCCTTGTCTTCTTCCTGAGCAGCCGTCTGTGCGCCGCCGTCGGGCAGCAGGCGAGCGCCATCCTCGTCGTCGGCAGGCAGGTTGGCCTGCGGGCCGTCCGAGTCGTCACTGCCTTCGAGCGGCAGTGTTTCCGGCGTCAGCGTCTTCTGAACGACATCCATCGGCTCTTCGGTCGAGGAAACCAGTGCTTCCTGCTGCGGCGCACCGGCCTGGGCTCCAGCGACACGATCGTAAACCGCCTTGTCCTGGTTCGGCACAGTCTTGCCGCCCTTTTCTTCCGGCACGACCTTAACCGGCCCCTTGTCGGCGAGAATGATCTTGGGGCCCTCGGCCGAAGTTGCGGCATCACTGCCGCCCATCCAGGCATAGACTGCCGCGCCGCCGAGAATGATGACGCCCGCAACGCTTGCGGCAAGCAGCATCGTGCGCTGCGACCGCCGGCCCGAGCCGTAATCGCGATAGTCGCCCGCATCATCCTGGCCCTGTGCCGCGGAAACCCGCTCGGCATCGCGCGCCGGGGACTGCCGTTCAGTCATGGAGCGGCGGAAGTCCTCTTCCATCGCCTTTTCGAACTCGTCGAAATCATCGAGCGCGCCGGCACCGAACGACGGATTTGCATTTGCGGCTGGGGCAGGACGAACCGCCTCGACCTTCTCAACCGCCGCCGGACGGGCATCCTTGGCGGCCGGAGCCGGCGTGCCGAACAGCTGCGCCATTTCCGCGTCGATATCGAGATCGTAATCCGCCGGATAGGCGACCGGCTTTTCCGTTTCGATGACCGGCAGCTGCGGCACCTCCATGTCGGCGATCGGCGCAACGCCATTCTCGGCTTCGGCGATCATCGAGGGATCGAAGGGCAGCGTGCTTTCGGGCTGCGCGTCCTGCTGCTCAGCCGGGGCCGGAGCTGCGAAAGTCTCGACGGAGCGTTCCGGTTCGCGCTGCGGAACAACGGTCTCGACGACCGGCTGCACAGCAGCCCGCGGCACGACGGCAGGGGCCGCGGCAACCGGTTCGGTCGGACCGAGGTCGGCGAGATCGAGCTTCAGGGCGGCATCGGAGAGCTCAATCTCGAAGTTCTCGATGTCGAAGCCCGGCTCGTTTTCCGGTTCCGCGACGGGCTGTGCTGGCTGAGCGGCCTCGACCACCGGCGTAACAGCAGGTGTGGCGACCGCGGCAGCGGCAACCGGAGCGGCCGGGGATACGAGCGGGCCGGCAAAAGCGCGCTGCTGGCTGGCGCCGGTCGGCGAAGCGACAGGCGTCGCCCGGCTGAAGGTCGGCGTAAAGGGATAGGGGCTCTTCTTCGCCGTCGTCGCGACCGTACTTACCGGGGCGACGGCAGGTGCAACGACCGGCTGTTCCGTCGCGTGAAGCGCCGGATGAGACTGAACGGCAGCGGCAACGACGGCCGCGACCGGCGGAACCGGGAAGCGCTCGACATCCGCGAGAAGCTCGTCGCGGACAGTTTCATGGCTCGCGGACTCTTCCGGGATCGTCTCGTTCGCGTATGCGACCTCATCCACGCGCTCCTCCGGAGCGGCGTCAGGGCCGGCAACTTCAAGGTCGGCAACCTCAAGGCTCGGCTCGCCGTAGACCGGGAACGGTTCGGCGACAGCGGTTGGCTCGGCCCAAGCGGTAGACGGTTCCGCGGCCGGTGCCTGCCAGGCATCCGCAACCTGTTCTTTTGCCTCAAATGTCGGCTCTTCTTCGAACGGCACCAGATCGGCTTCACCGAGCGACAATTCGAGCTCACGCTCCAGATCGAATGCCGGCTCATCGGCGCCGAATTCCGCGGCATCGCCTTCGGCAGCCGAAGGGGTGGCCGAGAACGATTGCACCTCGAAAGCCTGCTCCGGCTCCTCCTCAGCAACAGCGGCTGGCGCTGTGACCGGCTCCGGCTGACGGAATATCGGCGCGTCGTATTCTTCAGCGAGATCGGCTGCCGGCTCGATTACCGGCTCGATCCGGGCGTCTTCGACCGGCTGCGGCGCCGAAACCGGCTCCACAGCAGGCTGCTGCACAGCGCGGGGCGCATCATAGCTGTCGAAGGCGCGAAGAAGTTCGTCCTCGAGATCGAAGGCGGGATCCTGACGGACCGCCTCCTGATGTCGCTGCAACTCTTGCAATTGCTGTACGGCCGGCCGGGCATCGTAACCGACGATCCGGGCGAGTTCGGCCAACGGATCATCGTCTGCCAATACGTCGAATTCAGCCGGCCCGCTTCGTGCGAATTGTTTGTCTGCCATGCTCTCCACTCACAATTGCCTGTATTTATGTGCCAGTGCATTGTGGGAAAATGGTGACAATACTTATCGCATTTCCTCCGGTGCGGAGGTGCCTGTAATAGACAGGCCGGACTTCAATACCGAAGCGACAGCATGCACCAGCCCGAGTCTGGCAGTACTTAATTCTCTATTTTTATCGTTAACAAAACGTAATTCCGGATTCTCTTTACCTTTGTTCCAGTGTCCGTGGAAGGCAGCGGCAAGATCATACAGGTAAAACGCGATGCGATGCGGCTCCTGAGCCAGTGCCGCCGCCTCGATCACGCGCGGATATTCTGCGAGCTTGGCGACGAGCTGAAGCTCCGTCGGATCCTCGATCTGCCCCTGTACGGCACCGGCAAAGTCGAGCGATTCGATATCCAAGTCCGGGAAAGCTTCCGCGGCCTGACGGAACACCGATCGGCAACGTGCATGAGCATATTGCACGTAGAAGACCGGGTTATCCTTGGACTGTTCTGTAACCTTAGCAAAATCGAAGTCGAGCGGCTCGGAATTCTTCCGATAGATCATCATGAAACGAACCGGATCACGGCCGACTTCATCGACGACGTCGCGCAGCGTGACGAAATCGCCTGAGCGCTTCGACATCTTCACCGGTTCGCCGTCACGGAAGAGCTTGACCAGTTGGCACAGCAGAACCGTAAGCTTCGACGAACCGCCTGATACGGCGCGTGCCAGCGCTTCAAGCCGCTTGACGTAACCGCCATGGTCGGCGCCCAGCACGTAGATCATCTCGTCGAAGCCGCGATCGAACTTATCCTTGAAGTAGGCGACGTCGGCGGCGAAATAGGTGTAGCTGCCATCGGACTTGATCAGCGGCCGGTCGATGTCGTCACCGACCTCCGTCGATCGGAACAGCGTCTGCTCGCGATCTTCCCAATCCTCCGGGAGCTGCCCCTTCGGCGGCGGCAGCGTGCCCTTGTAGACGTGCCCCTTGAAGGTCAGGTCGTTGATCGCGGTGCGAATCGCAGCCGCTCCATTGGCGTGCAGCGTCCGTTCGGAGAAGAAGACGTCGTGATTGACGTTCAACGCCGCGAGATCTTCGCGGATCATCGCCATCATGGCATCGATCGTCCGGTCCTTGACGAGCGGCATCCACTTGTCTTCGGGCATCAGGCGCAGGCTCGTGCCGAATTCATCGGCGAGCGCTTCGCCGACCGGAACGAGATAGTCACCCGGATAAAGACCCGCCGGGATCTCCCCGATGTCCTCGCCAAGTGCCTGGCGATACCGCATGAAGGCTGAACGCGCGAGAACGTCGATCTGCGAGCCGGCATCGTTGATGTAGTATTCCTTGGTCACCGCATAGCCGGCAAAGGCCAGCAGGTTGGCAAGCGCGTCGCCGACGACGGCGCCGCGGCAGTGGCCGACATGCATCGGTCCCGTCGGGTTGGCCGAGACATATTCGACGTTGACCTTGCGACCCGAGCCGACGGTGCTGCGGCCATAGTCAAGGCCCGCCCGCACCACGTTCGACAACAGCTTCTGCCAATAGGATACCGAAAGCCGGACATTGATGAAGCCCGGGCCGGCAACGGTCACTTCGGTGACTTCCGGGTCCTGCTTGAGCTTTTCAACGATGAGTTCGGCAAGTGCCCGCGGGTTCAGGCCGAGCGGCTTGGCCAGCACCATAGCGGCATTGGTCGCCACGTCACCGTGGCTCGGATCGCGCGGCGGCTCGACATTGACACGGCCGAAGTCAAGCTCGGATCGCTTTTCTCGAACGCTTTCAAGCGTTTCGAGAATGTCCTTAATTCTTGATTCGAAGTCCGTGAAGAGATTCATCTGATCCGTCCGCTTTTCCCGACCACATGTGGCCGGCGCAAAACTCAAAAAGGAGGCTCGGTTCGTTCGAACCGTAAGCCTCCGGGCGGGGCGTCCCTACCGCAAATCCGGCGTGTGGTCAAACAAGCGCTTGTGCACGCTGATTGCGAAAGTATCGGTCATGCCGGCAAGATAGTCGCCGACATGACGGGCCCGTGCCGGTTTGGCCATGCCGGCAATCTGATCGATCCAATAATGCTCCCGCATTAATTGCGGATCATCCATGAAGGCATTGTAGAGATCGCAGACGATCGACGCCGCTCCCTCCCGCACCCGCATCACTTCGGGGTGCCGGTAGATGCGGGTCATCAGCAAGCGCTTTATCTGCTTGTCGGTCTCGCTCATCTCGTCGGAGAAGGTCGCCATGACCGTACCCGCCTGACGCACCTCGGCCGCGCTCTCCGGGCGAATGTTCGCGATGCGTTTCTGGGCGACACCGATCACGTCCTCGACCATCGCCGTGATCTGGCGACGCATGATTTCGTGCGTGAAGCGGCTGCTTTCAAGGCCGGGATAGCGGTCATGGACCTCGCGCATCAGACGGGCAAGGAACGGCACGTCTTCCAGCATCTCGAAGGTCAGATAGCCGGCCCTCAGGCCGTCGTCGATGTCATGAGTGTTGTAGGCAATGTCGTCGGCGATGGCCGCGACCTGCGCTTCAAGGCTCGCATAGCTCGCCAGCTCCAGATCGTGCAGCGCGCAATAATCGAGGATCGGCTGCGGCACCGGCCCGCGCGTGCCCTGCCCGTCGAGCGTCAGCAGCGGCCCATTGTGCTTGACCAATCCCTCCAGGCTTTCCCAGGTCAGGTTCAGCCCGTCAAACTCGGCGTAGCGCCGTTCGAGTTTCGTGACGATGCGCAGCGACTGGGCATTGTGATCGAAACCGCCATAGGGCTTCAGCATCTCGTGCAAGGCGTCCTCGCCCGTATGCCCGAATGGCGTGTGACCGAAATCGTGAACGAGGGCGACCCCTTCGGCGAGATCCTCGTCAAGCTTGAGCGCGCGGGCGAGTGCGCGCGCGATCTGGGCCACTTCGATCGTGTGCGTCAGCCGCGTGCGGTAATGGTCGCCGTCGGCAGCGATGAAGACCTGCGTCTTGTGCTTCAGCCGGCGAAAAGCCGTCGTGTGCACGATTCGGTCGCGATCACGCTGGAAATCCGAACGTGTCGCGCTCGATGCTTCCGGATAGAGCCTGCCGCGCGTCGCCCAGGGATTCGACGCGAACGGCGCGTGTTCACCATAACCGAAGCCCAGCGCATTTTTGTCGAATGTCATTTTGCACCCAAATCGTCATCCCATTGACGGGACATTGAAGCCTTCATACCTATAGTGAAAGCCACGGAAACGCGTCGCGCAAGCATCGACCGATTCCGTAAGCGAAAGCAACGGCTTGGCCGCGGGAGTTGAAACCACCTCCAGAGGCGGCCGGGACATTGCTGGAACAACAATCAAATCTCTCCGGTTCTTGACCCCGGCAGGAGGCAGATATGACGCAAGAAACCGTGACCCTTTCGGACGCTGCTGCAAAGCGGATCGCCACGATCCTTCGTTCGGACAGTCACAACAATGCCATGCGGGTGTCCGTGGAAGGCGGCGGCTGCTCAGGCTTCTCCTACAAGTTCGACCTGGTCGACAGCGCAAACGACGACGACCTGGTGCTGGAGAAGAACGACGCCAAGGTTTTGATCGACAGCCTTTCGCTCGTCTATATGGGCGGCTCGGAAATCGACTTCGTCGACAACCTGCTCGGCCAGTCGTTTCAGATCAAGAATCCGAACGCGGTCGCAAGCTGCGGATGCGGAACGAGTTTTTCCATCTGACACGGCCAGATGGCCCGATCGAGGTCGCCGTCACAGATATGGCGACCCGAGCCAAAGCAAACGGTTCGCCAGCCGGTCGACGAGCGGCTTGGCGCGCAATGCCTCGAGCGTGACGGGCTCGGCCGAGGCCTGAACATCCGATATCATGCCGCTGATCGTATGGGCAAAACCGTCGTCCAGCACTTCGAGATCGAACTCGAAGTTGAGCCGCAGCGAGCGCGGGTCGAGATTGGTCGATCCGACATAGGCCCAGCACTCATCCACGATCAAGAGCTTCGAATGGTTGAAGGCGCCCGCGGCACGCCAAACGCGGCAGTGGCCTTTCAAGACCTGGTCGAATTGCGCGGTCATCGCGCGATCGACCAAGAGGAGGTTGTTGACCGCGGGAACGATGATATCGACGTCGACGCCCCGGCGGGCTGCAGTAACCAAAGCGCTGATCAGCTCGCGGTCCGGAAGGAAATAGGGCGACATCAAGCGGATGCTCTTCCGCGCCACCGAGAATGCCCCCATCAGTATCTTGTGGTTGGTTTCGTTCGTGGCGTCCGGCCCCGAAGGTACGGCGCGCATCAGCACGGAAGGTGCATCTGCCGGCGGGGGCATGTCTTCGAGCGTCCAGGCGCTGCCCGTCAGCATCTCGCCGCTGGAAAATTGCCAGTCCTCGGCGGCGACCTGAAAAATGTCGGCGACCACCGGGCCACTCACGCGAAAATGCGTATCGAGCGCCGGTATTTCGCCGGCGATCTCGTTGGTAAAGCCGGCGCGGATGTTCATGCCACCGGCAAAGGCAACCCGTCCGTCGACGACGAGGATCTTCCGGTGCGTGCGCAGATTGGCATAGGGCAGCCGCAGCCCCATGATGATATTGCCGTTGAAGACGGCCGTCGGAACGCCAGCGGCCTTCAAATGACCGACAATGCTGGGCACGGAGTAGCGCGCGCCGACTGCGTCGATCAGCACGCGCACCTCGACGCCGCGCGCGACCGCGGCGATCAAGGCATCGGCGAAGCGAAGGCCGACCACGTCGCGATCGAAGATGTAGCTCTCGATCAGGATGCTGCGCTGTGCACCGGCAATGGCCGTCAGCATGGCTGCATAGGCAGCGTCTCCGCCGGCCAGCACCTCGATGCCGTTGCCGGAACACATGCGATGGCGGGAAACACGATCCCCGAGAATCTTCATCGCGGCAAAGCGGTTCCCGAAGCGTCCGGCAATGTCCGTTTCGGAGATATCGAACCTGCCGAACTGATCGGGGCCCTGCCCGCGCAACAGTGCGCGCTGCGAGCCGATCGAGGAGCGACGGATACGGTTGATACCGGCAACGGCATAAAGCAAGGCCCCAACGATCGGCGAGAGCAGAACGACACCGACCCAGCCGGCGGCGGCGCGAACATCGTCCTTGGTCATGGCGGCGTGAATGGCAGCCGGGATGCCAAGCGCGAAGGACAACAGCGCCAGGATATGCGGCCAGTAGTTCTGCACGAGATCGATCATGCGCCGGACTATAGCCGGCCATGAACCGGAATCAATTCGAGCACCCGCACCTATACCGTATAAACTGTGGTCGGCGCCGCACGCCGTCGTTGCACCTTTCCCGCAGGACTGAAAGGCCGCAGGTATCGGATTTGTCAAAAGAATCCGGAGCAGCTAGAAGATTCTCGGCGTCAAGGACTCACCGATATGGAAGGGCGTTTCGAGCCATGAAGATTGCGACCTGGAACATCAATGGCGTCAAGGCGCGAATCGACAGCCTCTTGGCGTGGCTCAAGGAAGCCAATCCGGACATCGTCTGCCTCCAGGAAATCAAATCTGTCGACGACGGCTTTCCTCGTCTGGAAATCGAGGCGCTCGGCTACCATGTCGAGACCCATGGCCAGAAGGGCTTCAACGGTGTCGCCCTCCTCTCCAAGCTGCGTCCGGACGAAGTCAATCGCGGACTGCCCGGAGACGATTCGGACGAGCAGTCCCGTTTCATCGAAGGCGTGTTTTCGGTCGCCGGCAGCGTGATCCGCGTCTGCTCGCTCTACCTGCCGAACGGCAATCCCGTCGATAGCGAGAAGTACCCCTACAAGCTTTCCTGGATGCGCCGGCTTGCCGCCTATGCCGAGCAGCGGCTTCTGCTCGAAGAGCCCTTCATCCTGGCCGGCGACTACAATGTCATCCCGGAGGAGCATGACTGCTGGGACATCAAGGTCTGGCAGAACGACGCTCTCTTCCTGCCTGAAACACGCGCGGCCTTTCGACGCCTGCGCAATCTCGGCTTCACCGACGCCGTGCGGACGACATCGGACGCGGTCCCGCTCTATACGTTCTGGGATTATCAGGCCGGCTGCTGGCCCAAGAATTTCGGCATTCGCATCGACCATCTGATGCTGTCGCCGGAGGCGGCCGATCGGTTGGTTTCAACATCGATCGACAAACATGTCCGTGCCTGGGAAAAGCCCTCGGACCACGTTCCCGTCATCGGCGAGTTTGCCTTCGCCGCCGCTTGAGGCGCGGAACGGCCGTTCGGCTATTCCGTCTCAGCTCTGCTGTTATTGGGATTGTCCTGCGGCGAGATCAGTCGTCGTCGCCCTGCATGTGCAGGTTTTGCGACAGTGCGATTGCCGTGCGACGATCGTCCTCGCTCGCCAGCGAGAACGCTTGCTCCTGCATCGACTGCATCCAGGGCCGATCCTTCGGCGAACACTGGTCGAGTGCGGCGGTCATATAGGCGAGACCACGAACCGTCTGGCCTTCCTGGAAAATCACGTTGCCGAAGACACCCATGGCGCCGGCATGGCCGCTCTTGCGGGCCCGATTGAGCCATTTCTTGGCTTGCTGAACGTTGACACTGCCGCCTTCGCCCGAGAGCAGCATGCGCGCGAGCTGGAACTGCGCCTCGGCGACCCCAAAGGTCGACGCCGCCTGGAAATAGAGTTGCCGCGCCTGGGCCATATCCGACTTGATCGGGCTGTCGGGAATGCCGCGTCGGTAGTAGCCGGCAAGAGAGATCAATGCGTTGACGAAGTAACCGGTATCCTCGGAGCCCGGTTCGACGCCCTGCTGGGCGATCTCGCTATAGATCTTGAAGGCTTCGAGGTCGTTCTCGGCGACACCGTCGCCATAGGCATACATATTGGCCAGAGCCCAGCGAGAGCCGGTATGCCCCTTCTCCGCTGCATATTTGTAGGCTTCGATCGCCTCGTCTTTGCGACCGTTCTTGTAAGCGGAGAAACCGAACTTGAAGAGCGCGAATGGACCGGATTCCTTCGTAACGCCTGCCCCCGGATCAAAGGCAAGAGCCGGCATGGTGATGGTCCCGCAGACCGCCAGCGACACGCCGAGTATCGCAACCTTCAGTGACTTCAGTTCACCCGCAAGCATCACAGTCTAATTCTTCCGTTCCAGCCGGCCACGCCGAACTCATCACCGCTGCAAACACAAACACCCGGGCGACCCGCCGCCGCCCAAAACTTCACCACATCCGTCGACGATATCGACGCGCCCATTCCAGAACGAAACTTCGACACACCCACCGAAAAGACCATTTCAGTCGACCACTTGCACAAAGGCACCGGAGGCCACATCTGACATGAAGATCGACAGTCCAAGTTTCATTTCACACCAAACGCCGCAGGTTTCGTTTTCACGTTGCAGGTTTGTCCCTACTATCGCTGCTCCCTGTTTGTGGCGGGAAATGGACGTAGCCGGGACGAGTCCGATGCTAACAAACTCTAGCATTAAATGTGTTGCTGAATCGTCACATTGCGGGACGCTGCTGGCGCTTGGTTAAACACTCCACACCAAAAGAAAGGCCCGGTTGAAACCGGGCCCGGAACAGTCAGATTAACGAAGGGTCAGAACTTGATCTTGACCGAGGTCGAGACGGCCGCGAAGAAGTCGTCGTCGAAATCGTACTTCACGTCGGTACCGACGGGCTGACCCTGATACACTTGCGGGCCGGAGCTGCCGCCCGTCAGAATGCCGACCGCACCGGCGAGGCGGAACTCGACGTTCTCAGTCGCGGCATAGGAAAGCCCGGTGCCGAATGCCCAGGTATCGGTCTGCGTGCCGAAGCCGTGGCTCGTCCCGCGGTCCCAGGTGATGCTGGCTGCACCGCTAAGCTTATCGGTAAACTTGTGGCCGATACCGCCCGAGATCGTCCAGCCGTCACGGTAGAGCAAGTTGAGGCTGGTGCAGGGCGTGAGCGGGCTGGCCGTACGCGGGCAGAAACTCAGAACCTGGAGTTGGCTCCAGTCGGTCCACTTGACCGAGCCGAACGCCACCCAATCCGGGGCGATACCCGACTGCACCTTCAATTCCAGCGAATCTGGCATGGAAGCGTTGCCGAAGACATCATACTTGGTGCCGATGATGGGCATCCCACCGGGGCCTCGACCAAGCGCCACATCACGCAGATCGATCGAGCCCGAGAGATTGTCGAGATCGACGGCGCTGTTGTAGACGAGGCTCGCACGGACCGCGTATTCAGGAATTTCATAGGCAACGCCGGCACGCCATCCCCAGCCGTCACCCTCGAGATCCAGGCGACCGACACCGCTCAAGCCGAGCGGCGGGATCGCTGGCGAAACGAGACGCTCCTTGAACCCCCCGACTTCCTGATAGAAGACGCCACCGATGACGCGGAACTGGCCCGGGCCGACCGCCCACTTGTAGGAGCAGGTGGCGGCGTAGTTGTCGCTCTCGACCTTCGTTTCGCTGTTGTCGTTCGCGCCCGCCCAGTTAACGCCGGGATTCGAGTGCGCGCCCCAGGGCTGCGAATAATCAGCCATACAGTCGAAGCCTTCGCCGATCCCGGCCTTGATGCCGACGCGCGGCACCCAGTAGCTCTCGGTATCGCGAACGCCACTGGACGGACCACCAGGCGTACCGTTCAACGGGTTGAGATCCACGACGTTGTTGAGTTCGCGCTGCGGATTGACGTAGGTCGCCGACGCTTCTGCCGCGTAGTCCGACGGGTCGAACAGTAGGTCGATGTTGTAGCCACCGCGCTCCAGACCGCCGGCGTGGGCCGCCGACGCAAACAGCAAACCAGCCGCCACCGTCAGGACGCCACGCTTAAAATTCATGTGAGCCATCAAGCTCCTCCCCTGCACTGCACTCTGCGACATTCCACCTCATGCCGCGTGTGGCGAAAGTATTCTCACGAACATGTGAAATCGCAAATGCCGGAGGCAGAGGTGGTGCGGCACTATGGGTCACATGATTTACGTAAGATTCTCATGATTTAGACACATTCGCGCATTTCCGAAATGATATTCCGGGGAATAGGTAAATAAGCCAATAAAATAGGAAAAACTTCCAACACTCGCGAAAGCTGTGTCGCATAGACAACAATATTGGTTTTTGCTGGAGACAACAAAAATGGCCATTGAAACTCCGCCGGCACGTGCCAGGCGATTTCGTGAACGGTCTACAGTATTCGGCCCGGAGATTCGATCGCGAAGCTCACGCGCGCAAGTATATCCGGTTATGCTAAAATAAAAAATCCGCGACATTGCTGTCGCGGATTCTGATTTCCTTGGTCACCTGGTCCTGGGGCGAATACACCCCTAGCGTGCTTCTTAACCGGCTTCCGCCACGCGGGTGAGAGCGACGCCAAGCGATTCCTTCTGAAGATCGAGCTCTACCAGGCGCTCACGCTCTGCTTCCACCAGTTCAGGCTTTGCGTTCGCGACGAACTTTTCATTGGCCAATTTGCCAAGAATACGCTCGCGCTCTGCCTCCACCTTGGAGATCGCCTTCTCCAGGCGCGACTTCTCGGCGGAGAGATCGATCAGGTTGCCGAGCGGCAGGCACGCAGTCGCCTCGCCGACGACGATCTGCGCGCTGCCGCGCGGAGCGACAGACGCATGGTCGATGTGTTCGACACGCGCCAGGCGGGCGATTGCCGGGGCATGCTGCTGGAGCCGCTCGCGCGTCAGGTTGTTCGCACCGACGACGATCAGCGGCGCCGTTGCCGCCGGCGGGACATTCATCTCGGAGCGAACCGAGCGGATGCCCGAAACGAGGTCGATCAGCCAGTTGATCTCGTCGGCAGCGGCATCGTCGGCGTAGGAAGCTGCCGGCCATTCGGCGTGGCAGAGCAGCGTCTCGCGTTCGCGGCCTTCGCTCGCCGTCTGCCCCCAGAGTTCCTCGGTCATGAACGGCATGAAGGGGTGCAGCAGCTTGTAGATCTCGTCGAGAACGTAGGCGACGCAGGCCTGCGACTCGCGCTTGGCTGCCTCGTCCTCGCCATTGAAGACGGGCTTCAGCAGTTCGAGGTACCAGTCACAGAACTGGTTCCAGACGAAACGGTAGAGGCTGCCGGCCGCTTCGTTGAACCGATAGGCCTCGATCGCCTCGGTGACGTCGCGGATGGTGCGCGAAAGCTCCGTCAGGATCCAACGGTTGATGGTCAGCGATGCGGCTTCGGGGATGAAGCCTTCGCTGTCGACCACGCCGTTCATCTGAGCAAAGCGCGTCGCATTCCAGAGCTTCGTGCCGAAGTTGCGGTAGCCGGCAATACGAGCGGGATCGAGCTTAACGTCGCGGCCCTGGGCGGCCATGATCGCCAGCGTGAAGCGCAGTGCATCGGCGCCATATTCGTCGATGAGTTCGAGCGGGTCGATGACGTTGCCTTTCGACTTCGACATCTTCTGGCCGTTCTTGTCGCGAACGAGCGCATGGACGTAGACCGTATGGAACGGCTCGACCGGGGTGCCGTCTGCATCCTTCATGAAGTGAAGGCCCATCATCATCATGCGGGCAACCCAGAAGAAGATGATGTCGAAGCCGGTCACCAGCACGTCGGTCTGGTAATACTTCTCCAGTTCCGGCGTCTCGTTCGGCCAGCCGAGCGTCGAGAACGGCCAGAGCGCCGAAGAGAACCAGGTGTCGAGCACGTCTTCGTCGCGCGTCAGGATTTCGCCCGGCTTGAAGTTCTCGAGCAGGTCCTCGACATAGGCCTTCATCGGACCTTCATGCGCAAGATAGTGCTGGATCGCGGCGTGCAGCGCCTCTTCCTCGGTCCTCTCGACGAAGACCTGACCATCGGGGCCGTACCAGGCCGGGATCTGATGCCCCCACCAGAGCTGACGCGAGACGCACCAGGGCTGGATGTTCTCCATCCATTCGAAGTAGGTCTTCTCCCAGTTCTTCGGAACGAAATTCGTCCGGCCTTCCTTGACCGCGGCAATCGCAGGCTTCGCCAGCGTCTTGGCGTCGACGTACCATTGTTCCGTCAGGCGCGGCTCGATCGGCACACCGCCACGGTCGCCATGGGGGACCATGTGCTTGTGCGGTTCGATCTTGTCGAGCAGGCCAGCCTCTTCGAAGATGCGGACGATGATCTTGCGAGCCTCGAACCGGTCCTTGCCTTCGAGTTCGTCCCATGCGCCATGCAAGGCAGCCGGGTCGGTCAACCCTTCGAGGAACTCCTCGTTGTCCTTGACGGTGATGCGGCCGTCGATCGTCATGATGTTGATCGCGCGCAGGCCTGCACGCTTGCCGACGTCGAAGTCGTTGAAGTCGTGCGCAGGCGTTATCTTCACCGCGCCGGTGCCGGCCGTCGGGTCCGCGTAGCTGTCGGCGACAATGGGAATGCGCCGGCCGACGATCGGCAGGATGACGTGCTTGCCGAGCAGCGGCTTGTAGCGCTCATCATCCGGATTGACGGCAATGCCGCTGTCCCCCAGCATCGTTTCCGGGCGGGTGGTCGCGACGACCAGATAGTCGCGCTTCTCCCATTCGGTAGCCTTGCCTTCCTCATTGAAGGCAACCGGATGTTCGTAGTTGACACCCGGCTCGAGCGGATAGCGCAGGTACCAGAGATTGCCATTGATCTCGTGCTGCTCGACTTCCAGATCGGAAATCGCCGTCAGAAGCTTCGGGTCCCAGTTGACCAGGCGCTTGTCCTTGTAGATCAACCCTTCCTTGTAGAGCGAGACAAAGACCTCCAGAACCGCCTCCGACAGACCGTCGTCCATGGTAAAGCGTTCACGCGACCAGTCGCAGGATGCGCCAAGCCGCTTCAACTGGTTGAAGATCAATCCGCCGGACTCGGCCTTCCACTCCCAGACCTTCTCGATGAAGGCCTCACGCCCCATCTGGCGACGGTGCTGCTGGGTTTCCATCAGCTTGCGCTCGACCACCATCTGGGTCGCAATGCCCGCGTGGTCCATGCCCGGCTGCCACAGCACATCCTTGCCGCGCATGCGCTCGAAGCGCACCATGATGTCCTGAAGCGTGTTGTTGAGCGCGTGGCCCATGTGCAGCGAGCCGGTGACGTTCGGCGGCGGGATCACGATGCAGAAGCTGTCGGCGCCGGGCTTGGCACCCGCGCCTGCACGAAACGCGTTTTCTTCGTCCCACTTCTTGGCGATACGTGGATCGACGGATGCGGAATCGTAGGTCTTATCAAGCATTTTGGAGCCAATTTAGGAGAGTGATGTCTGTGTCTTGTAAACCGGAACGGCCGGTGCAAGTCAACACGAACGCAAAAAGCCGCGACGGTCGCCGCGGCCCCATGCGTCAAACGGTCTGAATTTCAGCGACGCGGCCCGCGGGCAACACGCTCGATTTCCTCGCGAACGAGCCGTTCGACGAGTGTCGGCAGATTGTCGTCCAGCCATTCCTGCAGCATCGGCCGCAGCATCTCCTCGGCGATTTCGTCAAACGAACGCCTCGCGCCCTGGTCGACCGCGAGAGCGAGATTGTCGAAGGATTGCGCGACCTTCCGGCCGACTTCCGGAGAGACGATGGCTGCGATCGCCTTCTCGGGTGCCAGAGCGTCGACCACCGGTGCCGCTGCCTGTACTGGCGATTCAGGGTTGTCGCGACGCTCCGATGAACCGGGGGCAGCGACGGCCTCCACATCCGCGTGCGTTTCAGAGGCGGCAATCGGCTGAACGGCCGGAGCCTTGGGGGCCGATACCGCGGCCATGCGTGACGTTACGACAGGGCTGTCCTGAATCACCGGCGCTGGCGCCACTGGCTGCGTGTCACGCGGGGCAAACCCTGTCGCGTGACGCTCCGACGCAGCGCGAACGCGTGCTGCGACATCCGCCAGGGAGAGCGGCGGCTGTGCGGACACCGTACCAGCCTCGGATGGGACGATGGAAAGCTCTACGGCCGGCGCCGCTGGTGCGGCCCTTGATGCTGTTTCTGTCAGCTCGTCGCGCCGTCCGAAGGCAACCGTCTCTATCTCGCGGTCGATCGTCAACTCGATCTCGTCGCCCGCCTCGTCCTCGAAGTGCTGCTGCGGCCCGGCCTGCCCAGGCTCATTGCTCTCGATGATCTTGCGAATGGATGCCAGGATCTCATCCATCGAAGGTTCACGCGCGACATTGAGCTGTGCCATTTCCATCCTCGTTTGCACGGCCGGCATGTGCTTCAGGACAGGACATGCGCCGATTTCCGACAAACCTTATGTGAGTTCGCGGACGAAACAAACGCCACGAATCAGCCACTCAGATTCTTGCACAGATTTGTTTTCAGGGGAAAAAATAGAAACGCCCCGGGGAGACCGGGGCGTTTTCTTCAGCGACCGTCAACGGTTCGAAGACCGAACCATTTATCCTTGACCGCCTCGTAGTGTTGCTCGGCGCGGTACTCCGCAACCTGCAACCCTTGGCTCTTCACCGTAAGATTCGCGGCTGCCGCAAGCAACGTGTAGCTGGCGACGACGGCGTCGCGCTGTGCCAGGGCGAGCAGTTCCTGCGCCTGAAGCACGTCCTGCTGCGAATCGAGAACGTCCAGGGTCGTACGCTGGCCGACCTTGCGCTCTTCGATAACGCCATCCAATGCCAGCTTGGCGGCGGAGATCTGCGCCTTGTTGGCGGAAATACGGGCAATCGCGGCTTCAAGCTGCGCATAGGCGGAAACGATGGTCTGCTGAACAGCCGCGCGAGCCGAATCGACCAGGATACGCTGCTGCCCCAGGCGTTCCTTTGCCTGGCGGATCTGACCGTATTCGGCGCCGCCCTGATAGATCGGAACCTCCAGCCGCGCCGTTATGCTCGAGGTGTTGTTGTCGAGACCGTTGGTGCTGGCGTTACCGGTGGTGCGGCTGACCTCGCCTTGAAGCCGGACGCCCGGCAGCATCGTGCCTTCCGCAGACTTCACCTGGTAACCTGCCGAGTCGACCGAATATTGCGCGGCCAGAATCGTCGGATGCTCGCGCAGACCCGTTGCGACAGCCTGATCGAGCGAGCGAGGCAGCCCCTTCGAAGCCGGCGAAGCCTGCTTGATGCCCTTCGGCACGTCGCCGACGATCTGCACATAGGTCGCTTCGCTCTGCTTCAACTGAGCGACGGCCACGATGAGCTGCGATTGCGCGTTGGCGAGCGATGCCTCGGCAAGGCTCACGTCCGTGCGCGTGCCTTCACCCACGTCCAGGCGCGCCTTGGCAGCGTTCACCTGTTCCTGCAGGAAGGCGATGTTCTGCTTGCGGATAGAGACCAGCTGCTGATCGCGGGCGATGTTGGAGTAGATGGTCGCAGCCGAGAGCAGGATCTGCATTTCGTTGGCGCGCAGCGTTTCGCGGGTCGAGAACACGTTCGCTTCGGCCGCGCGAACGTTGTTCAGCGTCTGAAAGCCGTCGAAGACCATCTGCGTTATGGAGACGCCGACCTGTCCCTGGTGAAAGTCTTGGGACCTGGTTTTCTCTCTTTCGAGAGTCGTAAGCGTTCCCGTTGCGAAAGCCGCGACTTGGGGCCGAAAGCCAGACTTGGCGATCGGCACACTCTCGTCCGTCGCGCGCAGACCCGCACGTGCAGCATTCAGATCCGGGTTGTTCTCGTAGGCTTTGGCCATTGCGCCGAATATCGTCTCGGCCAGTACTGCATGCGGGGCAACCAGTACACTCGTCGAAACGGCGGCCCACAGAGCCGCTTTACGGACAATCGACACCATTACTTCTCTCTCCGATCGGGGCGGCAGAGCCTGCCCTCTATTTTCCGCAGCGCCGTCCTCGTTATAAAACGGCGCCGCCTAGATACGGCGATGAAGCGCTCACACCGCCCACTGGTGAGCAAATCACTACCACTGCACTCTTTGAAACCCGGATTCCAGATTCCGACAACTGCGCAGACCTACTCTGCGCAGGCATTTCAAAAAGAAACAAGCACCCCGTTGCGAATTGGCAACATTGTTATTTTAGCAGCGCATTTGAATGTTGATGTCCCTCAATAAGCGGGACCTCAAAAAACAAATTCCTGCTCGCGGCGGAAGCCGGGAAGCGGCTTCACCGCAGTGTTGAAGTCGGCACGCTCGGAGGTTCTTCCGTGCTCGTGCACATAGAGTTTAGCGCGCGAAGCGTTGCCAAATCCTTCGACCACGACGAGCCGGCCGCCATCGCGCAATTGTTCGAACAAACCCGCAGGCAACACCTCCACCGCACCGTGGACGAAGATGACGTCGTACGGCGCTTCGGCGGCGTAACCCTTCTCGAGTTCGCCGGTGACGACGGCGATATTGTCATAGCCGAGACGCGCCAGGGTCTCGGTGGCGGTGGCGGCAAGACCCTGATCGCTTTCGAGCGCCACGACCGAACCGGCGATCAGCGACAAGAGCGCCGAAGCGTAGCCGGTGCCGCAGCCGATCTCGAGCACGACGTCGGACTTGGCGATCTCGGCAAGCTGCAGAAGCTTGGCGAGCGGCGAAGGCTCCATCAGGAATCGCGGGGCTGCGCCGTTCGTGCCTTCAAGCGCGATGTCGGTGTCGATATAGGCGAGCTCCTTCATCTTGGCGGGCACGAACTCCTCGCGCGGCACGGTGAGGAAGGCGGACAAGACCGAGTGGGACGTCACATCCGTCGTGCGGATCTGGTTGTCCACCATCTTGGTGCGCGCTGCTTCGAAATTCATGCTAGTGCCCTCGTATCCGGATAGGCGCGGCGCCGCTTTTCGGAGAAGCCCGCGCGATCGTCTTGTGGCTCTCAACGGAAAGCCTTTGACGTAAGCTCTTAAATCGCCGCCCCGCCGGATTCAAGCGACAGCGGCAAATTGCGCCGGAAAAACGGGGAAGAAGGGCCCTGATCGGCCAAGCGCGGCGGCGTGCGGACAGGGCACGACGCATCGTTGAGGCATGGACCCCGGCTAGGTCAGCGCCCGGGCGCACCTTCCAGGCCCACGAGGGCGATCTTGGTATAGCCGGCGTTCTGGATGAGGTTCATGACCGTCATTAGCTCGCCATAGTCCACGGCCTTGTCGGCCCTCAGCAGCACACGCGTCTCGGTGTTGCCCTCGGTCAGGCGCTTCAGCTCGTCGGCGAAGGTCTCGCGGGCCGTTTCTTCGTTGCCGATCGCAAGCGCCAGATCGGCCTTCAAGGTCACGAAAACCGGCTTGTCGTCGCGCGGTGCGGGCTTTGCCGCCGATTGCGGCAAATCCACCTTCATGTCCACCGTGGCAAGCGGTGCCGCCACCATGAAGATGATCAGGAGTACGAGCATGACGTCGATGAAAGGCGTGACGTTGATTTCGCTGTTCTCGTCGAGATCGCCGCCGTCCTGGCTTACCTTTCCGGCCATGGGTCACCCGATCCGTGCGATGGTCGTTTCCCCATGGACGAAGCCTTCCTGACGGCGGGGCTGCGCCTTGCGGACCAGGCGGTGGTCGAGGTCGCGGCTGACGAGCCGCTCTACGGCGGCCGCCGCATCGGCAAGGATCACCTTGTAGCCGCCCACAGAACGGGCGAAGTAGTTGTAGATCACCACTGCCGGAATGGCCGCGATGAGGCCGATTGCGGTGGCGAGCAGCGCTTCGGCGATGCCGGGCGCGACGATCGCGAGATTGGTCGTCTGCGCCTTACTGATGCCGATGAAGGAATTCATGATTCCCCACACTGTGCCGAAGAGGCCGACGAAGGGACCGACCGAGCCGATCGAGGCCAGAATGCCGGTTCCACTGGCCATGCGCTTGCCGGCGCGAACCTCGATGCGGTTCAGCAGCGAAGAGACGCGCTCCTTGATACCATTTGCCGGCGCATGGTCGACCACCGCCTCCGAACGCACCATTTCGTCGATCGCCGCCGTTACCATCTCAGGCGCGGGGCCCGACTTGCCATCGAACGCATTCTTGACATCGGCGAGCCCGTTGGCGGCGGACAGGAGACGAACCGCGCGGGTAAGGCGTGCCTTGGCACCGAAGAGCTCCAGCGCCTTGACCAGGAAGATGGCCCAGGTGGCGATGGACGCCACTGCCAGGCCGATCATTACGCTTTTGACGACCACGTCCGCTGCCATGAACATGCCGACCGGCGAGAGGTCATGTGGCAGCACCGGGCTCGCCGCACCTTCGGCTGCAGCAGCGGTGCCCTCGACAGCAAGGGGGACAGCCTCAGGCGACGTGGCCTGCGCTGCAGGCTGCATCTTGGTGGCTGGCGTCGCCTGGTTTACCGGTGCGCTGCCGGCGGTCTGGCCCTCTGCGACCGGCGCCTGCACAGGCGAACCGGTGGCAGTCTCCTGATTGCCGCTCGTGACCGGGGCTGACGATGTCACTTCACTCACTGATTGAGCGAACGCAACCGCAGGCAAAGCAGCCGATGACAGACCGAGCATCGCGGCTACCAGCAGATTGATCGTCGATCGGGCTCGGTTCGGCATCTTGTTCCTCACATACTGGTCCGTTTCGTCGTGTCAGAGCGAAGGGATGGTCGTCATCCGCCGCATCCCTTGCGTGCATTTTGGGCTCTTTACGCAAAGGGGAGCCGAATGACAAGGATTTGTGGAGTTTATCAATCAAGAATAATTTCGCAACCTCCCGGCGCACAGGACACGCACTGGGACCGCCGTCAAAAGCCTGGCGGATCATCCGTGAAGGTAGCCGTCCGCCAGTCATAGGCGCGGTGCCGTTCCCACGTGCGGGCAAGAGTCGTGAATGCCGTCCGAAACTGCATTGCGGGCGGCGCTTGCTCCGTATCCGATTGCGCTCGTATTTCGATTGCACCCGTACGACGCAGCGCCTGTGCATTCACAGTACGGGCGCGATCGCTCGGGCACGTCGCGCCATCAACCCGGGCGGCGGTCACCACCAAATCCGCCAGGCCGCACAATGCTGGAAAGAGGCGCGGGTTCTCGAGCGCGATGATCGTCCAGCCGTAAGTGTTGCGCGCCGCACACCATTGCTTTTCCCGGCAGATGAAGACACCCGCGGCGTTCGCTTCGATCGCCGATGACAGATCCGCGCGGATTGCGGCCACGTTTTCCTGGTCGAGCGGCGGAGCGCCCTTCCCGGTCGGCTCCGTAGCCGGATAAGGATCGACGGAGGCAGGCGCAGGAAGCGTCACCGGCGCAAGATGGTTTCCCAGCGCGAGTGCTCGCTGCCATTGTGAAAACACGAAATCCGACGGGCGCGTCCTGTTGGTCGCAATCGCGCCGTTCGCGACGAGACCGATGAGGCGGCCATCTTCGGCTATCACGACGTCGGGAAGACGGTCGCGCTCCACGGCGAGGCTGACGAGACCGGCGCAGATCAGCAGGGCCCCTGACAGCGCCAGCCAACTCCGCAATACACAGACGAGAACACCGCCCGTGGCAATCAGCACAAAGCCGAGATGCCCGATGCGACCAGTGACGATCTCGCCGTCAAGCGAGGTTACGAAGCGGGCGATGTCGAGCATTCGGTCGAGGCCCCATGCCATTGCCACCAGCGGATAGTGTTCAAGCCCCAGTGGCATCAGAAGCATGGCGAACAGGCCGAACGGCATGATCACGATGCTGATCACCGGCATGGTGAGAACATTGGCGAGCAGACCGTAAGCCGGCAACCTGTGGAAATAGGCGATCGAATAGACCGATGTCGCCAACCCGCCGATCAGCGAGGTGATGACAACACCGGCGACCACGCCCGTGACCAGCCCCCTTCCCTTGCTCCGTCTCTCCGCCGCCGGTAGCTCCGTTTCCCGCCGCTCGCGCCAGCGCGCATAACCGGCAACGAGCGCAAGGGTCGCGGCGAACGACATCTGAAAGCCCGGCCCGGCAACCGCCGACGGCGTTAGCGAGACGATGACGATCGCCGCAAGCGCGACGTTGCGCAGGCTGATCGACATGCGGTCGAAAAACACCGCCACGAGCATGACCGAAATCATGATCCAGGCGCGCAATGCCGACACGGCGCCACCGGCGATGAGAATGTAAAAACAGACCATCAGCAGTGCGCCGGCCGCCGCGACCTTCTTGATCGGCACGCGATGGGCCAGGCCAGGGACCATGCTGAGAACCGTGCGGGCGCCGATAAGAAAGGTTCCTGCGGCAAGTGCCATGTTGAGGCCCGAGATCGCCAGCACATGCGCAAGGCCGGCTTGCCGCAACACCTCGACCGTCTCGCGGCTGATGGCACGCTCTTCCGCCGTCACCAGTGCAGCGGCAAGTGCTCCGGTATCGCCGCCGATCGCGGTGCGGATGCGCTCTCCGACTGCCTCTCGTATCGAGGCGATACTGGTCGCCAAGGATGAGCTGAAGGAAGGGGTCGCTTCCGATTCTCCGGGCGCAGGCGCTTTTCCGCTCGTGGGCGAACCGTAGAAGAAGCCGACTGCGCCGATGCCCCTGAAATAGCTGTCAAACGCAAAGTCGTTCAGACCCGGCAGCGCCGGACCGGACGGCGGCGACAGCCGCGCCCTGCCCTCGATGGTCGCTCCTATTGGCAGCGGCTCGTCCCGACCCCGCGCCACCAGCGTTATTCTCGTTGGCTGGCGGCGCAGGCGCGGCTTGGCCGTCTCTCGAACCTCTACCCCGTAGCGCCATTGGCCCCGGTCGTCCTGTTCGCGAGAGAACACCACGCCCCGCACATTCGTCGTCACCGGTGCGTCGAGGATAATTGTATCGATACACGCTGTCTCGGCCGCGATCAGCACCATTCCCGCTACAAACAGCGTCGCCGCGATCAGCGGTGCCCGCAGCAATGCCGATTTTCCAACACAAGCCACCGCCGCCATACCAAAAACGCAAAGCAGCAGTGCAAGTTTGGCGATTCCAACATCAAAAGGGAGCGACAGCCAAGTGAGGACACCGAAGCTCAGCAGCACCGGTATCAACACAAAACCGTGACCGAACGCGCGCTCGTCTTCGATCGCGGAGGCGAAAGACTCCTTGACCAGACGCGGGCTGAGGTGAGCCGAGACCAGCGACATCCCGCCTTTGACCCGTGTCGAGAGCAAGGCAGGCGGCGCATTGGGAGCAAAGACTGTAACGGCATTGGCGGGATCGGAACCGGACAACAGGAAGCTGCCGCGCTCCGCGTCGTGCGACGCATACCGCCTTTCAGTATCGCTCATTGCGCCAGTGCTCTTTCCCCCGAATATGCGCTCGATCATGCGACCAAAGGCCCACAACCGCAACTGTTGCGCTATCTGCTGAAAAAAGCGGCAAACCTATATAGAATGGTACCGCACCATCATCCGAGGAGATTATTGATCTCCTTGGACTTATTGCCGTAACATGCCATTGTTGCGTCGCCATATGCACATTTTCGCATCGCACAATTTGCCTTTCGTACAGCTTGGCAGTCGAAAATAAATCATATAGCAAATTCGCAACGTTCATTGTCGTGGCATTGTCTCGGTGCCACGTTGCCATAAGACGGAGGGTCCGATGACTGAAAAAACCGCGGTTGTAACACTCGATGGAAAGTCTGCGGATCTTCCGGTGCGATCGGGGTCCATCGGCCCTGACGTCGTGGACATCGGCTCGCTGTACAAGCAGACGAAGATGTTCACCTACGACCCGGGCTTCACCTCCACGGCGTCGTGCGAATCCAAGATTACCTATATCGACGGCGACGAAGGCGTGCTTCTGCACCGCGGCTATCCGATCGAGCAACTCGCAGAACACGGCGACTTCCTGGAAGTCTGCTACCTGCTGCTCTACGGCGAACTGCCGACGAAGGCACAGAAGGCCGACTTCGATTATCGCGTCACGCACCACACCATGGTGCATGAGCAGATGTCGCGCTTCTTCACCGGCTTCCGCCGCGACGCGCACCCGATGGCCGTCATGTGCGGCTGCGTCGGCGCGCTGTCGGCCTTCTATCACGACTCGACCGACATCACCGATCCGCATCAGCGCATGGTCGCCTCGCTGCGCATGATCGCGAAGATGCCGACGATCGCAGCGATGGCCTATAAGTACCACATCGGCCAGCCCTTCGTTTACCCGAAGAACGACCTCGACTACGCCTCCAACTTCCTGCGCATGTGCTTCGCCGTTCCGTGCGAGGAATATGTGGTCAATCCGGTCCTGTCGCGCGCCATGGACCGCATCTTCATCCTGCATGCCGACCACGAGCAGAACGCGTCGACCTCGACCGTTCGTCTCGCCGGTTCGTCGGGCGCAAATCCGTTCGCCTGCATCGCTGCCGGTATCGCCTGCCTCTGGGGCCCGGCGCACGGCGGCGCCAACGAAGCTGCGCTCAACATGCTCGCCGAAATCGGCACGGCTGATCGCATTCCGGAATACATCGCCAAGGCCAAGGACAAGAACGATCCGTTCCGCCTGATGGGCTTCGGCCACCGCGTCTACAAGAACTACGACCCGCGCGCCAAGATCATGCAGAAGACCACGCATGAGGTGCTCGCGGAGCTCGGCCACAAGGACGATCCGCTGCTCGAAGTCGCGATGGAACTCGAGCGCATCGCACTCACGGACGAGTATTTCATCGAGAAGAAGCTCTATCCGAATATCGACTTCTACTCCGGCATCACGCTGAAGGCGCTGGGCTTCCCCACCACCATGTTCACCGTGCTCTTCGCGCTCGCCCGCACCGTCGGCTGGATCGCCCAGTGGAACGAGATGATCGAAGATCCGGAACAGCGCATCGGCCGTCCGCGCCAGCTCTATGTCGGCGCTCCGCAGCGCGACTACGTGCCGGTCTCCAAGCGCTGATCGGTATCAGAGCAGAAAGCGAAGCCCGGTCAGCGATGACCGGGCTTTTGTTTATGGGGGCCGCGACATCGGCTCGTACGCGTTTCCATCAGACTGGCTGCAAGCAATGCCGGTCGCAAATTGGCCCCGCCGGGCGGAAGCCCAGGGCATCGTTTCAGCGTCATCGGCGCATCGAGGGATGCATCCTGCGCGCCCAAGGAACCATGAAGCTTACCTATTGGTCTTCTGGAGATAGCCGAGAACAATCTCGGCCGCCATCTCTCCAGGCGGGCGGCTCGTCGCCATGCGCTGCTGTACCACTGCGTAGCCATCCAGCATCGAGGCGCGCTGCGCCGTTGCACCGGAAAGCCGCTCCATCCAGCGCGTCAAGGCACCGGGGCGGATTGCCTGGTTGAAGTATTCCGGGACGATCGGGAAGTCCGCGATCAAATTCGGCAAGGCGCCGCTCCAGATGCGGATGCGCTTGTGCAAAAGCTTCACCAGGAAATCGGGATCGTAGGTCGAAACGACGGGAACGCCGGCCAGCGCCAACTCCAGGAGGACCGTTCCCGAGGCAGCGATCGCCGCATCGGCCTGATCGAAGGCGGCCCATTTTTCCGCCGCGCCCACGGTGATCTCCGGCTGAATGGGCCAGGACGCCGTGATTTCGCGCACCAGATTCTCCTGCCGCGAAACGGTCGGCAACAGGAAGCGGATGCCAGGATGCCGGCTGGCAAGCTCCTCGACCACGCGGCCGAAGATCGGCAACAGGCGGCCAACCTCACTTGAACGAGAGCCCGGCAGCAGGAGGCACGTCGACACGCGCCCATCCATGGCGCCGGCGAGGCGCTGCTGGCGGCTCGCCCGAACCGCAAGCACATTCGCATCGCTTGCGAGGCGATGACCGACATAGGTCGTCGGAGGGCCCTGCAGCTTCTGCATCGCCTCCGGTTCGAACGGCAACACGGCCAAAACATGATCGACATAGCCGCGCATGCGCGGCGCGCGCTCCGGCTTCCAGGCCCAGATGCTCGGGCAGACATAATTGATCACAGGCACATCCGGCAGTGCCGCACGCACCTTCCGCGCCACGCGGTGGGTAAAGTCCGGGCTGTCGATGATCAGCAACGCATCGGGACGCGCGGCAATGATCGCCTTTGCCGTCTGGCGAATGCGCATGATGAGCTTCGGCAATCGTGCCAACACCTGGGTAAAACCCATGATGGACAGTTCGGAATAGTCGAAAAGGGAACGAAGGCCCTCGGCCTCCAGCGCCTCGCCACCGACACCGACGAGCTCTATCGTGCCGCTGCTTTGCGTCCGAAGCGCCCGGACGAGATCGGCGCCCAGAAGGTCTCCGGAGACCTCCCCCGCGATCACCGCGAGTTTGTAGCTCGACGCACTCATCGCTCGGCTCCCCTGGCCGATCGCTCGACCCCGGCGACAAACAGACCGGAGCGATCGGCCACGTCGATCACGTTGGCGCGTTCCAGCACCAGAGCCCTGCCAGCTTCGACCGCGACGCCTGCGAGACCGGCCCTTTCTGCGAGCGCAACGGTAGAGGGGCCGATCGACGGCAAGTCGGCGCGAAGATCCTGCCCCGGTTTGCAGAGTTTGACGAGCACCCCCCGCCGGCGAGACGAGACACGGCCTTCGGCCTTCAAGGCGACGACACGCTCCAGCATCGCATCGGTACCTTCAGCGCCCTCCAGCGCCACGACGCGCCCACCGACGGCCACAGCACCCTGCCCCACATCCAGAGCGCCGAGGGCATTGGCAGCGGCGATGCCGGCCTCGATGTCGCGGCGGTCGTCGGCATCGGGCGTGACCGCACCGATCGGCCCCGGTTCCGCCAAAAGATTGGGCACCACTTCATGGACGCCGATGACATGGGCTCCGCTTGCCTCGATCAGTGCCATGGCCATGCGCAGCACGGCGTCGTCTCCACCGGAGACCAGCGTCTTCAAGACGGCCGGGATCTTTGCGAGCGTTCTCAGCGTCGGGCGAATATCACGCCATTCGGGCCGGCGGCGAACCCAGCCCGACAGGACGACGCGATCGATCCCCTCTTCCCTGAAGGTACGGCTGATATTGGCAAAGTCGCCGATCCCCAGGACGGAATGATCGAAGCCGACCCAATCGGCCTCTTCGGCCTCTCGCGACAATGCGATGATGAAGGGATCTTCGCCGCGCGCCCGGACGGCCTCGGCCACATGGTGTGGCAGCGCGCCCCCGCCGGCGATGATTGCGAGCCGACCGCCGGTCGCTGCGTGGCTCGCAGCAGCCGACATCACGCTCACGCCTTGCCGCGGGACGGCGACGATAGTGCCCGGTCGCTCTCGGCCGCGATGAAATCGAGGATTTCGACGACCGGTGCGCAGTCGGCGTACTCTTCGCGAATGGCGGACGCATTGGCACGGATCGACTCCGGGCCTTCAAAGATCTGCTTGTAAGCACGACGAACGACGTGGATCGTTGCGCGGTCGATCCCGGCTCTCGTCATGCCGACAACGTTCAGCCCGCTCAGCACGCCCGGATTGCCGTTCAGCATACCGTAGGGAATGACGTCGTAGCTGACGGCGGAGAGGCCCCCGACGAAGGCCTGGCGGCCAACACGGGTAAACTGATGCACCGCGCAGCCGCCGCCAAGAATGGCGCGATCTTCGACCATGACATGGCCTGCCAGCATCACGTTGTTCGACAGGATGATATTGTTGCCGAGCCGGCAATCATGCGCCACGTGTGAATAGGCCAGGAAGAGATTGTTGTTGCCGACGACCGTCTTTCCGCCATGCTCGACGGTGCCCGTGTTCATCGTCACGCCTTCGCGGATCGTACAATTCGTGCCGATCAGCAGTTCCGTATCGACGGCGCTATGATGAACGCTCTGCGAATCGGCGCCGATCACGGCCTGCGGGAAGATCCTAGATCCCTTGCCGATGGTTGTGCGGCCGGTCACCACGACATGACTGTGAAGCTCAATATCGTCGCCGAGAACGACTTTCGGACCCACGTGGCAAAAAGGGCCGATCTTGACGTTTTCGCCGACCACAGCGCCGTCTTCGATGATCGAGGACGGGTGGATCTTCGCTGTTGCTGCAATCATGTTCAGGCGTCTTCCTTGCTGACGATCATCGCGCCGATATCAGCTTCCGCGACCAGTTGCCCGTCAACTTTTGCATCACAGTGAAATTTCCAGATATTGCCGCGCTGCTTCTGCTTCACGACATGGAATTCGACGCGATCGCCCGGAACGACCGGCTTGCGGAACCGCGCATTGTCGATGGTCATGAAATAGACGAGGTTTGTTCCGGTCCCCACCTTACGGGCACAGATCGCACCGGCCGTCTGCGCCATGCCCTCGACAAGCAGGACGCCTGGCATGATCGGCTGTTCGGGAAAGTGACCGGTGAAATGCGGTTCGTTCGCCGAGACGTTCTTGATGCCGATCGCCGAATTGTCGCCGTCGATCTCGATGATCCGATCGACGAGCAGAAATGGATAACGATGCGGGAGCAGCTTCAGAATTTCCTGAATGTCCGCCGTACCGAGAACCGTTGCTGCCTCACTCATCCGAGCCGCCCTTCTTCTTTTTCTGTCTGTCGCTTGCCCGCATCGCCATTTCCGCGACATCGCGCAGGAAATCGCGCATCGGGCGCGCCGGAATACCACCATAACGTTCGCCGGCGGGAACATCGCTTGCCACGCCGCTCATCGCCGCGATCTGCACGCCATCGCCGACCGTGATGTGACCATTGACGCCGCTACCGCCGCCGATCATCACGCCGTCGCCGATCTTCGTGCTGCCTGCAATGCCGACCTGGCTGACGATGCCACAATAGCGGCCAATGCGCACGTTGTGGCCAACCTGGACGAGATTGTCGATCTTCGTACCTTCGCCAATCACCGTGTCATCCATCGTGCCACGGTCGATCGTCGTGTTGGCGCCGATCTCCACGTGATCCTGAATGATTACGCGCCCGACCTGAACGATCTTGATCATTCCGCCCTTCGGACCCGGGGCATAGCCAAACCCATCCTGCCCGATACGGGCACCCGGATGGATGATCACGCTGTTGCCGATGAGAGCACAGAGCACGCTTGCGCCCGAGGCTATCGTACAGTCACGGCCGATGCGCACACCCGGGCCGATGACCGCGCCGGCAGCAATGCGGGTGCCGCGACCGATTTCGGCGCCGGCTCCGACGACCGCCATGGGCTCGACTTCGACACCGTCTTCGAGGCGCGCGGTCGGATCCACGAAAGCGCCCGGCGCCACGCCCTTGAGGCTGGTGTTGCGCGCGGGGCGCATCGCCACCTCATGCAGCAACGTACCGGCAAGGGCGAAGGCCGTATGCGGGCGAGCCGCCAGCAGGACCGGGATATGGGTAGGCACAAGGCTGGAGATCGTCTTGTCGCAGATGATCGCCGATGCCTCACACGTATCAAGCTCGGCTCGGCTCTTGCGAGACAACATGTAGCAGACGTCACCGGGCTTTGCCCGATAGACCGGCGCTACCGAACGGACGGCGCGGCCTGCGACCGCGACATCCACCAACTCCGCCCCAATTTGATCCGCCAGGTCACCCAGGCGAATCCCTTCATGGGGTGGAAAAAACCAGTTCTGTTCCATGGACACTCCAGAACGATCTTTTCTGGCAGTTCTGGACTGCTCTTTATCAGAACGACGAGGAAATACCGAACTTCAGGTTCTGTACCCGGTCGAAGTCTTCCTTGGCAACCGGCCAGGCATAGTCGACACGCAGCGGACCGAACGGCGAAGCCCAGATCAGGCCGATACCGACCGATGCGCGCAGCGAGGAGTCGTTACCCTCAACCGTTTCGCCCGGCGCCATCGTGACCTTGCTGCTGTAAAGCGTGCCGGCATCGGCGAAGACCGCACCACGGAAGCCGCTGTCACGCGGGATACCCGGAAGCGGGAACGTAGCCTCGGCCGAAGCCGTGAAGTAGGTCGTGCCGCCAAGCGCATCGCCCGTCGCCTTGTCGCGCGGGCCGATACCGTTGCGCTCGAAGCCGCGGATATCGTTGGAGCCGAGCTGGAACTGGTCGAAGACCTGGAGATCGCTACCGGTTTCGAAGACATGACCGGCGCTACCACCGAGCGACGCGATAATGTCCGCCTCGTCGTTCACGGTGTAGTACCACTTGGCCTTACCGGTCATCTTGTAGAAATCGGAGTCGCCGCCGAGGCCTGCAAATTCGTGCGTGAAGGTCGCCAGAATACCGTCATGCGGCAGCTGCGCATCGTCGAGCGTGTTGTAGGTGATCGACTGCGATACCGACGAACGAACCCAGTTTCCGCCCTCAACCGCGCGAACGTAGGGCGACGACAGCTTCGCGACGTTGCCGCTATAGTCGAACTGCGTGAAGTTGTAGCGCAGCGTGGTCGACAGGTTTTCGGTGATCGGCGCCGTTACGCGCAGGCTGAAGCCCTGATCTTCGTAGCTGTAGTTCTCGTCGTCGAAGTCGTTCTCGTTCTTGAAGACGTCGAAACCGGCCGCCAGACGATAGCCGAGGAAGTACGGCTCGGTGAACGAAACGTTGTAGGTCCGACTCTCGTCACCGCGACCGGCGGCGACGCGGATATACTGACCGCGACCAAGGAAGTTCTTTTCTTCGATCGACGCCTCGACCAGGAAGCCGCCACCACTGCCGGCGGAGTAGCCAGCACCGATACCGAACGAACCGGTCGATTGATCCTGAACATCGACGATCACGACGACGCGGTCGGCAGCGCTGCCCGGTGCAGTCGAGATATTGACGCTCGAGAAGTAGCCGAGAGCCTCCAGGCGACGCTTGGCGCGCGCAACCATCTCCTGGTTGAAGGCATCGCCTTCACCCATGTCGAATTCGCGACGGATGACGTAGTCGCGCGTGCGGGTGTTGCCGCGGATCTCGATGCGCTCGACGTAAGCTCGTTCGCCCTGGTCGACGAGGTAGTCGACGGCGATCGTGTGGTTGGCGAGGTCGCGGTTACCGCGCGGCGTGACGCGCGCAAAAGGATAGCCGGCCGAAGCGACACGCTTCGAAATCTCGCTCATCGTCGCCTGAACGTCCTTGGCCTTGTAGACCGAGCCTTCACGGCTCACGACGAGACCCTTCAGCTCTTCGGCATTGATGCCCTCGACGGTCGATTCGACATTGACGGCACCGAAGTCATAACGCGGACCTTCTTCGACGGTGATCGTCACCGTGTACTCGTTGGTCGCTTCATTGAGCGTCGCGTCGGAGGAAACGACCTGGAAGTCCGCATAACCGCGGTTGTAGTAGAACTGGCGCAGCAGTTCCTCGTCGGCGCGAAGCTTGTCCGGGTTGTAGACGTCCTTGCGCGTGATGAACGAGAAGATGCCCGATTCCTTCGTCGCGATGACCGACTGAAGGCGGCCGTCGCTATAGGCTTCGTTGCCGACGAAATTGATCTGGGAGATCTTGGTGCGCTCACCTTCGTTGATCACGAAGGCAAGGTTGACGCGCCCTTCGGCAACCGGAACGACCTGCGTCGTCACCGTGATGTCGCTGCGGCCGATGGCAGCATAGGCGTCCTTGATGGCCTGAATGTCCGTTTCGACCGTCGCTTCGCTGTACGGGCCGAGCGGCTGCGTGCGAACGATGCCTTGCAGCTTGTCGTCCTTGATCTTGCGGTTGCCGTTGAAGACGACCTGGTTGACCAGCTGGTTCTCGCTCACGTTGACGACCAGCGTACCGCCGGCGACGTTGATGCTGACGTCGGAGAAGTAGCCGGTGGCATAGAGCCGCTTCACGGAAGCGTCGATGTCAGTGTTGCTGAAGGCCTTGCCCGGGACGATCGTGATGTTCGCGCGGACCGTCTCAGCGCTGACGCGCGTTGCCCCGCGCACTTCGACACGATTGATGACCGCAGCTTCTGCGACAGACGTGCCTGCGAGCAACCCAACACCAGCGCCGGAAACAACAATGCTTGTTGACAGCGCAGCCGCCGACACCGCGTTCAAAAACCTTGAACCAGCTTTCATGTTCAAATCTTACCTTTTCCAAACGTCGCGCGGCAGTTTCGTGCCGACTCCGGTCACGGTTGCCGTTTTAACCGCTTTTCCCATACAAGCAAGCTAGCTCGTTAATTTCTGTTTACTTCAATTCGAACCGTGGCTTAACGGCCACTACAGCCTCGAGTTATCGTAAACAAAACCTTTCTTCGCAAGCCGTTGAAAACCATTCGTTCACAGTGCCCGCCGAATTCCCCTCGCCGTTTCCCCGACCGAACGTTAGCCGAAGAACATCGATATGTCGTTCCAGGTGGCAAAGACCATGAGCATAAGCACCATGGCAAAGCCGATCCGATAGGCGACATCCTGCGCGGCAGGGCCGACAGGCTTCCCGCGCAAGGCCTCAACCGCATAGAACATCAAATGGCCGCCATCAAGCACTGGCACGGGCATGAGGTTAAGCAATCCTATGGAAACTGACAGGATTGCAGCGATATTCAGCAGGAATGGAATACCGAGCGTCGCCATCTGTCCGGAAACCTTGGCGACGCGGATCGGACCACCGATCTGGTCCGCTTTCATCCGTCCGGTCAGCACATTGCCAAGGTAGTCGAAGGTGCCCGTGATCACGTGCCAGCTTTGCAGGACGCCCTGCCCCACGGCCTCGATCGGGCCATAGGTGACGGTGCGGAAATTGCCGGCTTCCTGGTCGGTCAGGATGCCGATGATGCCAATCTCCATCTTGTTGCCGAACTGGTCGGCGAGCTCCGTCCGCTGAGGCACCATCGGCAGATCGAGTATCGCGCCATTGCGCTCGATTCGAATCGTGATCTTCAGTTCGGGCCGAACGCTGACATAGCGGCGAACGTCATCGAAGGTCGTCACGGGCGTGCCGTCGATCGAGATCAGCCGGTCGCCCGGGATAACGCCCGCCTGCGCGGCTGCGCTGTTTTCGTTCACCCGCGCCACCACCGGATCGGCGACCTGGCGGCCATAAACGGAGAACAGAACGGCGAAGATCGCAATCGCGAGGATGAAGTTGGCGATCGGTCCTGCGGCAACGGTGGCCGCCCGCTTCCAGAGCTTGGCGCCAACAAAGGTCTTGCCGCGCTCTTCCGGCGCGATCGCTTCCAGGCGCTTATAGTCCGGCACGCTCGCCGCGTCCTCGTCGCCGAAGAACTTGACGTAGCCGCCGAGCGGGATCACCGACAATTTCCAGCGTGTCCCGCGCCGATCGGTCCAGCCGACCAGTTCGGGACCGAAGCCGATCGAAAAGGCAAGGATACGTATTCCCGACCAGCGGCCAACGAGGTAGTGCCCCATCTCGTGTACGAATACCAGCAAGGTCAGCACGAGAAGGAAGGGGATGATATAGCCGGTCAGAAGCTGAAAGGCATCAAGCAGATAGGTCATGAACGTTCCTCAAGTCCCTGCGGTCGGCATCAGGGGCCGAGCAGGACCGAACCGAAGGCGATCTGGCGCCCGTCGCTGACGAAATACTGAATCATGACCAGAATCAACGCCGCGACGCAGGCGAATATCAAACCGTCGACTCGATCCATGACTCCGCCGTGCCCCGGAATGAGACGACTCGAATCCTTCACGCCAAAGCGCCGCTTGATGAAGGATTCGAACAAATCCCCAACCTGGCTGGCAACCGAAAGCACCAGGGCAATGATCGGGATCCGAAGATCTTGCAGCGAAAAGTATGCCATAAAAACGGCAACACCGGCGAGGATGCCACAAATCGTGCCACCGATGGCGCCCGACCAGGTCTTGCCGGGCGATATGCGCGGCGCGAGCTTCGGGCCACCGATCGCACGGCCGGTGAAATAGGCGAAAATATCGGTTGCCCAGACCACCGCAAAGACGAACAAGGTTGCGATCAGGCCGAGATCGTCGGCGCCACGCAGCGCGGCCAGCGAGATGCCGGTGAGACCCGCGTAGGCAATTCCCCCGGGCAGCCACCAGCTCGTCTTTTGAACAAGGACCCAAAGCAATGCGGCGCCGATGCCGAACGCCAGGACGGGAAGGCTGTAGCCGATGTAGCCGGTGACAACGAGACCTGCGATCACCGCCATGGAAAGCCAACCAAAGGCATTGCCCTGGAAATCGCGCTCAACAAGGCCGGTGATCGTCGACCACTCGTAGTAGACGAGAAGCGCGATCAGGACGGAAAGGAACTGGAAAGCGAGCCCGCCGAACCAAGTCGCAGCGAGAGCGACCGCTGCGAGCACCACTCCCGAAGCGATGCGAAGCTTGAGTTCAGTTTGCATCAGGAACCAACCGCCCGCGTCGGCTCGACCAATCCGCCGAAACGGCGCTCCCGGCAAGCATACTTCTCCAGAGCCGCCAGGAAGATCTCGCGTGTGAAGTCGGGCCACAGTTCGGGAACGAAGATCAGTTCGGAATAGGCGCCCTGCCAGAGCAGGAAATTCGACAAACGCTCTTCGCCGCTCGTACGGATGATGAGGTCCGGATCAGGTATATCGGCGGTGTCCAGCGCGGCCGCAATGCGTTCCTGGTTGATGTCCTCTGGGCGCAGGCGCCCTTCGGCGACATCGACGGCGAGGCGACGCATCGCTCGGCTCAACTCGTCCCGCGCGCCGTAATTGAAGGCGATAACCAGGGTAATTCCGGTATTCGCCCGCGTCGTCTCCTCGGCCTCGATCAACAACGGCAGGATGTCGCCGCGCAGATTCGAGCGGTCGCCAATGACACGGATGCGGACATTCTCGCGGTGCAGGTCGGCGAGATCCCGGCGGATGAAGGTCTTGAGCAGCCCCATGAGGTCGCTCACCTCCGGCTCCGGCCGGCTCCAGTTTTCCGAGGAAAACGCAAAAAGCGTCAGATAGCGAATACCCAGTTGGGCCGCCGTCTTGACGGCATCGCGAACGGTCTCGACGCCTTTGCGATGTCCCATGGTGCGCGGTAGCCCACGCGCGTTCGCCCAACGTCCGTTGCCATCCATGATGATGGCAACATGTTCAGGAACGGTCGTGGAGACGAGGTTTTGCATAAGGCGTCCGCGAAAGGAGACTCAGATCACGAGCAGATCAGACCTGCATGATTTCCTTTTCCTTCTCGGCGAGCAAGCGGTCGATCTCGGAAATCGTTTCGTCGGTCATCTTTTGCACGCGCTCGGACTGAGAACGGCTGATATCCTGACCGATTTCGCCATCCTTTTCGGCTTTTTTCAGGTCATCCATACCGTCGCGACGCACGTGGCGTACGGCTACCTTGGCTTTTTCAGCGTAGTCGTGGGCCACCTTGACCAGCGACTTGCGGCGCTCTTCGTTGAGCTCGGGCAACGGAATGCGCAGGTTCTGGCCGTCGATGATCGGATTAAGGCCGAGGTTCGATTCGCGAATGCCGCGATCGACGGCGCCAACCATCTGCTTGTCCCAGACCGAAACGGACAGCATGCGCGGCTCTGGAACGGTGATGTTGGCAACCTGGTTGAGCGGCACGCGCGAGCCGTAGGCTTCAACGGTCACCGGATCGAGAACGTTCGCCGACGCCCGGCCGGTACGAAGCGATGCAATATCGCTCTTGAATGCGGAAATGGCGCCGTCCATGCGACGCTTCAGTTCCTTCAGTTCAACACCTTCACTCATGGTCGAAACTCCCGTTCTATCATTCGCCGGCCCGAGGGCCGTTCTGCGGCGTACTTAGTTGTCTGTGACGATGGTCGCACGACCGCCGCCGGTCAAGATTTCCGCGAAACCACCCTTTTCGTGGATCGAGAAGACGACGATCGGAATGGTATTTTCGCGTGCCAGCGCGACGGCGGCAACATCCATGACGGCCAGGCCCTTTTCAAGGACCTCGCTGTGGGTCAAGCGATCGAAACGGGTTGCGGTCGGATCCTTCTTCGGATCGGCAGAATAGATACCATCGACCTGGGTGCCCTTGAAAATGGCCTGAGCACCCATTTCCGCCGCGCGCAGCGCCGCCGCCGAGTCCGTCGTAAAGAAGGGGTTGCCGGTGCCGCCGGCGAAGATCACGACGCGGCCGAGCGAAAGATGATGAAGCGTTGCGCGCTGCGAGAAGCTCTCGCAGATCTCCGGCATCGCGATCGCCGAAAGCACGACCGTGTCGATGTCCAGCTTGCGCAGCGAGGTTGCCAGCGCCAGCGCGTTGATGACCGTTGCCAGCATGCCCATGTGGTCGCCGGTCACCCGGTCTCCACCCTTGGAGGCCACTGCGACGCCGCGGAAGATGTTGCCGCCACCGACGACGACACCGACTTCGACGCCCATGGCGCGCGCTTCGGCGATGTCGGCGGCGATGCGATCGGCGACCGCCACGTCGATACCGAAGCCTTGGCTGCCCATCAGGGCTTCACCGGAGGCTTTGAGGAGAACACGCTTGTAGATTGGCTCGGCCGGCATCATCGCTCCTGATCAGATCGGTGCGCGTGCGCACGAAGGCGGCGCACAGCGCATAAGGACATATTGCGCTCTCCGGTTTCAACCGCCGCGGAATAATTTCCGGCGGGTCCGGCGCATTGACGAAGCCCGATACACGAAGGGCACCGCGTTGTCACGCGATGCCCCGAGGTTTTCCCAATATGGGTGAAGAAATCAGCCCTTGGCGACGGCCGCAACTTCTGCGGCGAAGTCGGACTCTTCCTTCTCGACGCCTTCGCCGAGCAGCAGGCGAGCCATGCCGGTCACTTCGATCGGTGCGCCAGCAAGCTTTTCAGCGTCCTTGACGGCCTGACCGACGGTGATTTCCGGGTTCATGACGAAGGCCTGCGACAGCAGAGCGACTTCTTCGAAGAACTTGCGCATGCGGCCTTCGACCATCTTTTCGATGATGTTGTCCGGCTTGCCCGAAGCGCGCGACTGCTCGATGAAGACGTTGCGCTCGCGCTCGGCGACAGCAGCGTCGACTTCTTCAGCGCGGATCGCCAGCGGATTGGTCGCAGCGATGTGCATGGCAACCTGGCGGCCGACCGAGTACAGCACTTCCTTGTCGCCGACCGACTTCAGCGCGACGAGAACGCCGAGCTTGCCGATGCCGTCGCCGGCAGCGTTGTGGATGTAGGTTGCGACAACGCCGTCTTCGACCTTAAGCAGAGCTGCGCGACGCAGCGTCATGTTCTCGCCGATCGTGGCAATCGCGTCCTTGATCGATTCGTCGACAGACTTGCCGGTCGCCGGGTAGTTTGCGGCTGCAATAGCTTCAACCGTGCCGTCGGTGCCGAGCGCTACGTTGGCAACGCCGCGAACGAGTTCCTGGAAGGCTTCGTTACGGGCAACGAAGTCGGTTTCGGAGTTGATTTCGACGACGACGGCCTTCGCGCCGCCGCTGACGATGCCGACGAGGCCTTCGGCAGCCGTACGACCCGACTTCTTGTCGGCCTTCGCGATACCCTTGGCGCGCAGCCAGTCGATCGCTGCTTCCATGTCGCCGTTGGTTTCAGCAAGTGCCTTCTTGCAATCCATCATGCCTGCGCCGCTCTTTTCGCGCAGTTCCTTCACCATTGCTGCAGTCACAGTCATCTTTTTTGCCTCTTTGTCTGTTTGGCGGGGCGTACCCGCGCATGGCGCGATGCCAGGAGGTTTGGCAGGGAATGGCTTTTCGATGTGACACCGTGATGAATGCATCACGCTGATGTTGCTCGGATCCGAAGATCCGAACGGATCGGCGCCATCCCCGGCTTAAAAGAACAAGGCCGTTCAGACTTTCATCACAAACGGCCTCGTCCCGACATTTCATTGGGGGCGACAGAGGTTATCTGCCGCCAGGGCCCGATCAGGCGTCGGTGGCCTCGTCGAGCGCCGGCTCGACCGGAACTTCGGCAGAGGCGCCGAGGTCACGGCCTGCTGCGCCCTGCTGGCGTGCGATGCCGTCGATGGCAGCGCGAGCGATGAGGTCGCAGTAGAGAGCGATGGCGCGCGAAGCGTCGTCGTTGCCCGGGATCGGATAGTCGATCTGGTCCGGATCGCAGTTCGAGTCGATGACGGCGACGACCGGGATGCCGAGGCGCTTGGCTTCGTCGATCGCGATCGATTCCTTGTTGGTGTCGATGATGAACATCAGGTCCGGGGTGCCGCCCATGTCGCGGATACCGCCGAGTGCGCGGTTCAGCTTTTCGCGTTCGCGCTCGAGGTTCAGGCGTTCCTTCTTGGTGAAGCCCGAAGCTTCCGAAGCGAGGATTTCGTCGAGCTTGCGCAGGCGCTGGATCGAGTTCGAAATCGTCTTCCAGTTCGTCATCATGCCGCCGAGCCAGCGAGCGTTGACGTAGTACTGGGCCGAACGCTTGGCAGCGTCAGCGATGATTTCCGAAGCCTGGCGCTTGGTGCCGACGAACAGAACGCGGCCGCCGTTGGCAACGGTGTCGCTAACGACCTGCAGGGCGCGCGACAGCATCGGTACGGTCTGAGCGAGGTCGATGATGTGAACGTTGTTACGATCGCCGAAAATGTACGGCTTCATCTTCGGGTTCCAGCGGTGCGTCTGGTGGCCGAAGTGAACGCCAGCTTCCAGAAGCTGACGCATGCTAAAATCAGGCAATGCCATGCCTTTTTCTCCTTTTCCGGTTGAACCTCCGCGAAGCGTCGAGCATGGTCTTTAGACCGGCCCACCGGCGGAACGATCCGGATTTCTCCCGGAACATCCCATGCTTCACGTGTGGAATGGGCAGCCCCTTAACCTCAACTGCCCGAGAAATCAAGACGCGAAAGCCGCTTTTTGGCAGGATCGCCTATTTGCAGTCCTCGGAATTGAAGACTTCGAGGTCGGCGAGCTTTCCGCTGAGGACAAAATCGCCGTAGTCCATCGTCAGGTCGCGGGTGATCCCGTTTTCATAGAGCTTGAACGACATGCGGTAGATCGGCAGTGCATCGCCGCTCTTGTCGTCGTTGAAATAGGAGATCGTCACCGGCCAATAGCTTTCGCTGCCGAACTTGCCGGCCTTGCCCGCATCCGGCTCGTCGGCGGTGGGCTTGCGCGCTTTGCCCACGAAGGTCGAGGTGATCAACGTCTTGTCGCCGGAGTCGGAACCGTCGAAGATGCGCGCCTCGAACAGGCTTTCTCCCTTTTTCGCCCGCGAGATGACTTCCATCATGTGGGCGGTCGGGAACCGGCTGGCCGCGAGTTCCACCTCACGCTTGTCGGGCGCAGTCAACTCGACCTTGACGCCGGCCTTTTCCTCGTGCGCGGTGCCGCGCACTTCCTTATCCAGTTTCTCGTCCGTGAAGGAACGTGTCAGGAAGCGGAAGTTGCCGCTCTTCAGGTCCTCATAGGTGGTCGTCTGCTGGTCGGTGAGACGCACTTCCTCGCCGGTGTCGACCTGGGTCACGAAGCGGAAGCTGACCGTATAGCCCTCGCAGGCGGAGCCATTGAATTCATAGACCATACGACCATACATTCCGGCAATGCCCGAACGATCCGACGCATCCTTGAGTTCAAGATCATAGACGGCGCGATGCGGTACGAGGATGTTCGCACTCGCCGCCGTCGCGCCCGACGCCGTCATGAC
Organism: Ensifer sp. B1-9; assembly: GCF_050474445.1. NCBI lineage: Bacteria > Pseudomonadati > Pseudomonadota > Alphaproteobacteria > Hyphomicrobiales > Rhizobiaceae > Ensifer > Ensifer sp. B1-9. The sequence continues at coordinate 167,144 of NZ_JBCHVG010000013.1, read as the reverse complement.
GGCGAAACAAACGCTGCCCAGTGTGACGAGACCGAAGCCTTTATGAAACATCCGTTTCCTCCTGTTGGACTCGCCGGCAATGCTATAAACAAGCGTTCGGCAGAAGCGAGGCGGTGATTGCAGGAAAAGCCGGCCCCCCGCCGCGATCCGGCCTGAATGCAGGATTTTAACACAAAAGACAACAATGGAGCTTTCCATGTCCGCAGAGATCGAAACGCGCCTCAAGGACCTCGGCGTCACCCTTCCCCAGGCTGCGACCCCGGTCGCGAACTATGTGCCGTACGTGATCAGCGGCTCCATGCTGTACATCTCCGGGCAGCTTCCGATGGAGGACGGCAAGGTCGCGGTGACGGGCATTGTCGGCAAGGATGTCGACGTCGCCCGCGCACAGCGCGCCGCCGAACTCTGCTCGATCAACATCCTCGCACAGGCAAAATCCGCGCTCGGCGGCGACCTCGGCCGCATCCGTCGTCTCGTAAAGATCAACGGCTTCGTCGCCTCGACGCCGGAATTCACCGAGCAGCATCTGGTCATCAACGGCGCTTCCAATCTGTTGGCCGGCGTGCTCGGCGAAGCCGGCAAGCACGCCCGCGCCGCGGTCGGCATGGCCTCGCTCCCCTTCAATGCCGCCGTCGAAATCGACGCGGTCATCGAGATCGCCTGATCAGGGTGCCCGGTATGGCTGATATTTCGTGGCTGAAGGCCCAACCAATCGCCCATCGCGGCTATCACGACATGAACAGGCAAGTGTGGGAGAATACGCTCTCGGCATTCTCCCGCGCGGTCGAGGCGGGTTTTGCGATCGAGTGCGACCTGCAATACACCGCCGACAGCATCCCGGTCGTCTTCCATGACGACGACACGCAGCGCCTCTGCGGTATCAAGGGCGACGTTCGCTCACGCACCGCCGGCGAGCTCGGGCTGATGGCGATTGGCGGGACGAAAGACAAGGTGCCGACCCTGACGCAGATGCTGCGGCTGGTCGACGGCAAGGTTCCCCTCATCATCGAACTCAAGGGCCGCAAGGGCGACGACGAAGGCTTTGCCGCCGCCGTTCTGGAGACCCTCGAAGGATACAAGGGGCACGTCGCTCTGATGAGCTTCGATCACTGGCTGCTCAAGGATCTGAAGGCGCTCGACGCACCCTACCCGCTCGGCCTGACCGCAGAAGGCGCCAATCCCGAAACCTTCTTCGTGCACGAGGAAGCGATGCAGCTCGGGCTCGATTTCATCTCCTATCACTACGGCCACCTGCCGAATTCGTTCATCACCAAGGAGCGGACACTCGGCAAGACGATCATCACCTGGACCGTGCGCGACCGGCAGGCCGAGGCTTACACTTACGCCCACGCGGACCAAATGACCTTCGAGGGTTTCGACCCGCGGGAGGCCCTGGTTTCCTGAACTGATGTCAGACGCCGTCACCATCCGTATAGCCCAGTCCTTCGCCGATGTGCCGGCAGCACGTTGGAACGTGCTTTCCGGTGCGTCGAAGGAGCATCCCGACGGCGTCTACAACCCCTTCCTCTCGCATGCCTATCTCTCCGCTCTTGAAGAATCCGGATCGGCAACCGCCAAGACCGGCTGGCTCGGCCAGCACCTACTTCTCGAAGGATCGGACGGCCATCTGCGTGGCGGCCTCGTCTGTTATCTGAAGAACCACAGCCAGGGCGAATATGTCTTTGACCACGGCTGGGCCGACGCGTTTGAGCGGGCCGGCGGGCGCTACTATCCGAAGCTGCAAAGCTCCATCCCCTTCACGCCGGCCACCGGACCGAGGCTGCTTACGGCGCCGGGTGAGAACGCGCGGGCGGTGCAGGATGCACTTGCCGCGGGCTTGAAGGAGCTTGCGCGCAGGCACGATGTCTCGTCGGCGCATGTCACCTTCGTGCCGGAAGCCGAGATGTCTGCCCTCGAGCGTGCCGGCTTCCTGCACCGCACCGACCAGCAGTTCCATTTCTCCAACGAGGGTTACGGATCGCACGCCGATTTCCTGGAGACCCTTGCCTCGCGCAAGCGCAAGGCACTGAAGAAGGAACGCAGGGCTGCACTCGAGAACGGCATCTCGATCGACTGGCTGACAGGCCGCGACCTGACGGAAGCGATCTGGGACCAGTTCTTCGCCTTCTACATGGACACCGGCGGCCGCAAGTGGGGTCGTCCCTATCTGACACGCGCCTTTTATTCGCTGATCGGCGAGCGCATGGCCGACGATATTCTGCTGGTGATGGCACGCCGCAACGGCCGCTACATTGCCGGCGCGATCAACTTCATCGGTGGTGACGCACTCTACGGCCGTCACTGGGGCTGCATCGAGGACCATCCGTTCCTGCATTTCGAAGTCTGCTACCACCAGGCGATCGACTTCGCGATCGCCAAGGGCTTGAAGCGGGTCGAGGCCGGTGCCCAGGGCGAACACAAGCTCGCGCGAGGCTATATGCCCGTCATCACCCATTCGGCGCATTTCATCACCCATCCAGGGCTTGCCCGCGCGGTCGCCGACTATCTTGACCGCGAGCGCAGGGATGTGGAGGAAACGGGCGAGATTCTTGCAGAACACGGACCTTTCCGCAAAGGTGAGCGGCAAGACGACTAGACCGCTTCGGCGAGGGTCGGCCTGCGCCAATTCACGAGGAACGACAATGAGCTATGACGACAACAACATCTTCGCCAAGATCCTGCGCGGCGAAATTCCTTCGCATCGCGTCTACGAGGACGATGCGACGATCGCGTTCATGGATGTCATGCCGCAGGCCGAAGGCCATTTGCTCGTCGTTCCGAAGGCGCCCTCGCGCAACCTGCTCGATGCCGATCCGGCGACGCTGCCAACGCTGATTGCCACCGTGCAGAAACTGGCGGTCGCAGCGAAAGAGGCCTTCGAGGCGGACGGCGTCACGGTCATGCAGTTCAACGAGGCACCGGCCGGCCAATCGGTTTTCCACCTGCACTTCCATGTTATTCCGCGGCGCGCTGGCGTGCCGCTGAAGCCGCATTCCGGTACGATGGAAGACGGCGCCGTGCTGGCGGCCAATGCTGAAAAGGTTCGGCAGGCGCTCTGATCGCGCCTTCAATCTCTTCCTGAGTTGTTGTTCCGCCGAGACGGCTTCCTTGCTCGGCGGATGGTCTTCTTGCGGCACCGGCCTGCGGCGAAGATGAGCGCTCAGAAACCGAGCAACCAGAGCCCCGACGCAAGCCCGGCGATGGCGGTCGCTATCCCGATCGCCGGCTTTCGGCCGAAGAGAAAGAAAGCCACGGCCCCAAGCGCAACGGCCCCCGTGCGCAGCCAGAGTGGGGATTGCTCGAGCACACCCGTCGGATAGAGGACGAGCTTGGCGATGACCGCGGCGACAAGAGCGGTCGCGACCGCCCTCACCCAGTTCAGCGCCTCGGAATCATCGCGCAGCTTGTTGCCGGCAACAACGCCCAGCCAGCGCCAGATGTCGGTTGCCAGCCAGCCGGCGATCGCGATGAAGGCATAGGGCCACCAACCGTCCTGCCACGTCATGCGCCTACCTCCTTGCGTTGGCGCCAAAGGCGCTCGACCAACCAGGCGAGCGTGCCGCCACCAAGGCCGGCAATCAGGATATCGAATTCCGGAAACAGCCAGTAGAACAGCGGCCCGCCGGCGAGGCCGAACAGGAGCGCGACGTAGACGACGGGATGGCGCGCTGAATGCCATATCGATGCGAGGAAATAGACGGGTGTCAGGAAGAAGAGGCAGCCGGCGACGATCGGCGGGAAGTCCGCGACGAAGTGGTAGACGACGGCGACCAGCAACATGTTTGTCGCGACGAGCGTGATGCCGAAGCCGGCAAAGAAGGCGGCGCGCCGCCCGCGCGGCACCTTCGGCACCTTCTCCATTGCGAACACCCAGGCGGTGATCGCGATGAAGTGCGACAGGACGAGGAGCAGCCATGTTGGCGTTCGCGACGTGCGCAGTTCCGGAACGAGCGCCGCAACCATCGGCATCAGACGAACGGACGACAGCGAAACCGCCAGGAACGCGGCAGCAAGGTTTGCGCCGCTCATCATCGAGCCGACAAGGATAACCTTGGCCGGAAGCGCCCAGACGATGCCGGTCATGAAGACGACCTGCTGCACCGGAATTCCGGCCTGCGCCGTCAGCGAGCAGAAGCCGACGAAGGACAGCATCAGGATGAAGGCCGGCAGGCTGAAGATGCCGCGCATACCCTTCCCGAACCAGGCGAGCGAAGATTGCTCGTCTTCTTCCCTATTCATCGGCACTTCCGGACTGTCTTTGACTCAGAGAAACGGTGCCGGATGGTTTGCATCCGGCACCGTCGAACATTTCTTGCAAGCGCCTATTTCTTGCGCGGCACCTTCGGCACCGTGCGGCCCTTTCTCGGAGCCGCGTCGCTGGCCCCAGCGTCGCCACCCGACGACGCCTTGGCGGCAGCCTTCTTCGGCTTGGACTTCGACGCAGGCTCGGCGCCCACTTCTTCCTTGTCCTCGGCCTTCTTCGGCTTTGTCGTCTTCATCGCCGGACGGGAAACCTCCGCCTTCGGCTTGATCGGCGTAGTTTCGGGAACGGCATCCAGCAGCAAGCCCTTGGTGCCATCGGCCTTGGTGCCGATCGTCACCTTGACGACGCCGCCCTTCTTCAGCTTGCCGAAGAGGATTTCATCGGCGAGCGGCTTCTTGACGTTTTCCTGGATGACACGAGCCAGAGGCCGGGCCCCCATCTTCTCGTCGTAGCCCTTCTCGGCAAGCCAGGCGATCGCCTCGGGTGCAAGGTCGAAGGTTACGTTGCGCTCGGCAAGCTGGGTCTCCAGCTGCATGACAAACTTCTGCACCACCTGGTGGATAACCGGGGTCGGCAGCGAGGCGAACGGAATCACCGCGTCCAGACGGTTGCGGAATTCCGGCGTGAACAGGCGGTTCAGCGCCTCTTCATCCTCACCCGTGCGCTTGGAAGAACCGAAGCCGATGGCGGCCCGGGCCATTTCCGATGCGCCGGCATTGGTCGTCATGATCAGGATGACGTTGCGGAAATCGATCTTCTTGCCGTTATGATCGGTCAGCGAACCGTGATCCATGACCTGCAACAGGATGTTGAACAGGTCCGGATGCGCCTTCTCGATCTCGTCGAGCAACAGCACGCAATGCGGATGCTGGTCGACGCCATCGGTCAACAGGCCGCCCTGGTCGAAGCCGACATAGCCGGGAGGTGCACCGAGCAGGCGCGAAACCGTGTGCCGCTCCATGTATTCCGACATGTCGAAGCGCAGAAGCTCGACGCCGAGCGAGGTCGCAAGCTGCTTGGCAACTTCCGTCTTGCCGACGCCGGTCGGGCCGGAGAAGACGTAGCAGCCGATCGGCTTGTTCGGTTCCCGCAGGCCGGCACGCGCCAGCTTGATCGACGAAGCGAGTGCTTCGATCGCCAGATCCTGGCCATAGACGACCGAGCGCAGCTCCTTCTCGAGATTGGCAAGCACTGCCTCGTCGTCCTTGGAGACGGTTTTCGGCGGGATGCGCGCCATCGTCGCGATCGTCGCTTCGATCTCCTTCTCGGTGATCAGCTTACGGCGCTTGCCGGCGGGCAGCAGCATCTGCGCCGCGCCGGACTCGTCGATCACGTCGATCGCCTTGTCGGGCAGCTTGCGGTCGTTGATGTAACGGGCCGAGAGCTCGACAGCCGCCTTGATCGCCTCGTTCGAGTATTTCAGGTGATGATATTCCTCGAAGTAGGGCTTCAGCCCCTTCATGATCTCGATCGCATCGGCAATCGTCGGCTCGTTCACGTCGATCTTCTGGAAGCGGCGGACGAGCGCCCGGTCCTTCTCGAAGAACTGACGGTATTCCTTGTAAGTCGTCGAACCGATGCAACGGATCGCGCCGGAAGACAGCGCCGGCTTCAGCAGGTTGGACGCATCCATCGCGCCACCGGACGTGGCGCCAGCACCGATCACGGTGTGGATCTCGTCGATGAAGAGCACGGCGCCCGGATAGTCCTCCAGTTCCTTGACGACCTGCTTCAGGCGCTCCTCGAAATCGCCGCGGTAACGCGTGCCGGCGAGCAAGGTGCCCATGTCCAGCGAGAAGATCGTCGCATCCTGCAGCGCCTCCGGTACCTTCTTTTCGACGATCCGCTTGGCAAGGCCTTCGGCGATCGCCGTCTTGCCGACGCCGGGGTCGCCCACATAGAGCGGATTGTTCTTGGAACGGCGGCACAGCACCTGGATGGTGCGGTTCACCTCGGCGTGGCGCCCGATCAACGGGTCGATCTTGCCGGACTTCGCCTTTTCATTGAGGTTGACGCAATAGGCAGTCAGAGCGTCCTGCTGCTTCTTGGGGCCGTTTTCCTCGGTGTCGCGCGAAGGCTTCTGCTCGGATTCGTGATCGTCGGCGCCGCGTACCGGCCGGGACTCGGAACTGCCGGGGCGCTTGCCGATACCGTGCGAAATGAAGTTGACGGCGTCGTAACGCGTCATCTCCTGCTCCTGCAGGAAATAGGCAGCATGGCTCTCACGCTCGGCGAAGATGGCAACCAGCACGTTGGCGCCGGTCACTTCCTCGCGGCCGGACGACTGGACGTGGATAACCGCGCGCTGGATGACACGCTGGAACCCCGCCGTCGGCTTGGAGTCCTCATCGTAGCCGGTCACGAGGTTGGAAAGCTCGTTGTCGACATAATCCGTCACGGTCTTGCGCAGCGTCTCGAGATTGACGTTGCAGGCGCCCATCACGGCGGCCGCGTCGGCATCGTCGATCAATGCCAAAAGCAGATGCTCGAGCGTGGCGTATTCATGATGGCGCTCGTTGGCAAAAGTCAGTGCCTGGTGCAGCGCCTTTTCGAGGCTGGGCGAAAATGTTGGCACGTTAGTTCCTCATTTCTTTTCCATGACGCATTGCAACGGATGCTGATGCTGCCGGGCAAAATCCATCACCTGCGTCACCTTGGTTTCGGCGACCTCATAGGTGAAGACGCCGCACTCTCCGACGCCGTGATTGTGGACGTGGAGCATGATACGGGTCGCCTCTTCCGGGTCCTTCTGAAAGAAGCGCTCCAGAATATGGATGACAAACTCCATCGGCGTGTAATCGTCATTCAAAAGCAGAACACGATACAAACTTGGCTTTTTGGTCTTCGGCTTGGTACGCGTGATGACGGACGTGCTGCGGTTGTTGCCGTTTCCCTCGTCATCGCTACCTTGCTGCATCCGGACCGGCATGGCGATCATTCTTGTCAGTTCCTTGTACAGCAGCGACCCCATTGAATACGGCCGCAGCGTGCTTGCCCTTTATCTAATGGTTCGTTTTCAGATTTTAAGACCGAACCAACGCACTGCAATCATAATCGCACGACCGCGCGCAAGATTGATCAACTTTCTTCGGGCCGCTCACAGCAAAAGCGGGAAAACAAAAGGGCCGGTCGCAATCGCTGCGACCGGCCCTCGAGAAACTTGTTCCGTGCTCGGCGATCAGGCGGCGGCAGCGGCGGCCTTCACTGCTGCCGTTGCCTTGGCAACCGGCGCTTCGTAGGGCTTGTAAGCATCCTTGGCGAGATCAGCGTACATTTCGCCGATCTTCGTAGCCTCGGCGACGAAGCCTTCGTAGCTCGACTTGATGTAGTTGGTCTGCAGTTCGAAAACAGCTTCGACACTCTTGGTGGCCGACAGCTTCTCAACGTGCGCAACGCCTTCTTCGAAGGACTTCTTGGAATAGTCGGCAGCTTCAGTCGCGATAGCCTGGAGACCCTTGGTCCAAGCGGAATAGCTCTTTACAGCCACGTCAATGGCTTCTTTGCTCTTCTTGTTTGCATCATCGAAGTTGAACATCGGGTGTCTCCTTAGTGACGGCCTGATCTGGAGGCTTCAGTTTATGTGCACCGCACAAAAAGTCAAGACGAGTGTGCAATGCAATAAAATACAACGGATGCAACAACTTGATGAAGAAATGCCGTCGAGCGTAAAATTTCCTTCGATCTTTACCGAAGACAGAAGATGAAGGCCGCGAGCAATTGCCCAAAGCGACATCAAGGCTTCACCAGAAACAATAAGCCCCAAAAATCGCAGGGATTTTCGGGGCTCGCTACTTTGTCGTCCGTCGTCAGGACTTAGAGGTCGATGTCGAGGATCGCCATGGAGAAGTTGTAGGAAAGCTCGCCATCTTCCTCATCGCGGAAAACGACACCGAGGAACTCGTCACCGAGATAGACCTCAGCGGACTCGTCCTTCTTCGGGCGAGCCTTGACGACCATCTGCTGGTTGAAGGTGCGCTTGAAATAGGCTTCAAGCTTGCGGATTTCTTCGGGCTTCAAAACACGTCTCCGTAGCCGTTTATCTGTGCGGCGCTTCTCGCACGCTGCATCGCCGGGTGTAAACCCCTCGAAAGAGGCTTACGCACGGTTCCCGTATGTTCAGATATCGAAGCTGCTCAGGATCTGGTCCATCTGACGCGACGGCTCGGAGCAACCGGCCTCGCCCACCACCTTCGCCGGCACGCCTGCAACGGTCGACTTCGGCGGTACCGGTTTCAAAACGACCGAGCCAGCGGCGACACGCGAGCAATGGCCGATATGGATATTGCCGAGGATCTTGGCGCCGGCGCCGATCAGGACCCCATCGGCGATCTTGGGATGGCGATCGCTGCCTTCCTTGCCCGTGCCACCGAGCGTCACGCCGTGCAGGATAGAGACATTGTCGCCGATCACGGCCGTCTCGCCGACGACAAGACCGGTGGCGTGGTCAAGGAAGATGCCGCGGCCAATGCGGGCGGCCGGGTTGATGTCCGTCTGGAAGACGCTCGACGAACGGCTCTGCAGATAGAACGCGAAGTCCTTGCGGCCGCGCTTCAAGAGCCAATGGGCCAGGCGGTGCGTCTGGATGGCGTGGAACCCCTTGAAATAGAGCACCGGCTCGATGAAGCGGGTGCAGGCGGGATCGCGGTCATAGACCGCCTGGATATCGACGCGCAGAATGGCGCCCCATTCCGGCCAATCCTCGAGCATCTCCGAGAAGGTCTGCCGCAGGAGGTTCGCCTGGAGGTCGGGATGATCCAACCTCTCGCAGATGCGATAGATCACGCTTTCTTCGAGCGAGTGCTGATTGACCACCGTGGAATAGAGGAAGGCCGCAAGCATCGGGTCCTGCTCGGCCGCCACGCGGGCTTCCTCACGCAGGCTGTTCCAGATCGGGTCCATCACCTTCAACGCTTCCGTCTGGCGAAGTTCGGTCTTGGCGACCATCGTCGCTCTCCTTCCTGTCCGTCCTACAGTCACTATAGGGGAAATCCGACATGACTTAAATGGCCCGGCCCCAGTTCCACTCTCGGTCGAGCAGCTCAGGAGCGGGCAAGCCTAAGGTGCTCTCCGTCAACCTCCTCGAGGAACTCGAGTACGGCCTTCTTGAAAACCCGATCCCCGACCGCGAGCATATGGTCCCGGCCCGGAATATCAAGCGCACGCGCATTGGGCATCAGCGCCGCCAGTTCCTGCGGCGAGCCGGCAATGTCGTCCTTCGTCCCGACGCCGATCAGGGTGGGCACGTCGATGCGCCCCATGTCCTCGGCCGTCAGCAGATCACGGGATGTCGAGATACAGGCCGCAAGCGCCTGCCTGTCGCTTTTGGTCTGGTCGGCAAAGGCGCGGAACATGCGGCCGCGCGCATGGGTCACGACCTCCAGAGAGGGCGCCACCAGGGCATCGGCGATCGGGTCCCAATCCCCTACCCCTGTCACCATGCCGATGCCGAGGCCGCCGAAGACCAGAGAGCGCACCCGGTGGGGATGCGCAAGTGCCAGAAATGCGGAGATGCGGGCGCCCATGGAATAGCCCATCACATGCGCCTCGGCGATGCCGAGATGGCCCAGAAGCGCTACGGCGTCACCCGCCATCTGCTGCGGATGATAGAGTGCTGGATCATAGGGTTTGCTGCTGATGCCATGCCCGCGATTGTCGAGCGCGATCACCCGGTAACCGGCATCGCCCAGCGTCTTCAGCCAGCCCGGGAACACCCAGTTGACGTTGGCGCTCGAGGCAAACCCGTGAATGAGCAGAACGGGTGCGCCGGCTGGATCACCTTCGTCGAAGAAGGCTATCTCCAGGCCCTCGTGGGTAAAGCGGGAAAACGGCGGCGGATTGAGATCCATCTTTATCATCCTAGGGGTATCGATCCGGTGCAACCTAGTTCGTCGCCCTGGCGAGTGAAACCCCGCCCCGGCAAAAACCACAGCTGCGGCGTGTTTGCCGCTACACTTTTGCAGCAAAGCTCACTATGGTGCCGGCAACTTTCAGACTTGCATTCATCGGAGCATGACATGGCCGGCCACAGCATCCCGCACTTCCAGAACGACGGCGGACATCAGGCAATCGAAATCGGCGTCAAGGAATTCATGTGCACCGGCGCGTCCATTCCGTACGATCACCCGCACATCTTCATCGATATGGGCGACGACGACGAAAAGGTCTGCTCCTACTGCTCCACGCTCTATCGCTACAATCCGAAACTGAAGGCCACGGAAACCAATCCGCTCGGCTGCCTCTTCGCCCACAAAGCCGCCTGACGAGCCACGATGTCGCGCGCTGTCGCGATCATCGGCGCCGGTATCGGCGGGCTCACGGCCGCCTTGTGCCTCGCCCGCCGCGGCTTCGAGGTTGACATCATCGAGCGAGCCGAGGCACTGACCGAGGTCGGCGCCGGCCTGCAACTGTCACCGAACGCCTCGCGTATTCTTATCGGGCTCGGCCTTCTTGCGAAGCTCGAAGGCTACTGGAGTGAACCCGAGCACATCGGCCTGGTCGATGGCGTAACCCTGAGCCCTCTGGCCAGCGTATCGGCTGGCGCTTTCGCCCGCCGCCGCTGGCATGCCCCCTATGCCGTCATGCATCGTGCCAGCCTGCAGAAGGTCCTGCTTTCCGCCGTCGAGGCCGAGCCTCACTGCCGCCTGCAGCTTGGGCACCAGATCGATACTCCTGACGAGCGGACGATCGCAAAACTGACGGGGCGCCGCCCGGACATCATCGTCGGCGCCGACGGGATCTGGTCGCGATTGCGCAACAGCGTACCCGGTGCCGGCCGCGTCAGCTTCTCGGGCAACGTCGCCTGGCGCATGACGCTCGCGCGCGATGCGGCCCCAGGCCTCCTCAAACCGAACCAGGTGACGGCGTTCCTCGGTCCTCGCGCCCATCTCGTCGCCTACCCGTTGCGGGAAGTTGACGGCTTCAATCTCGTCGCGATCATCGAGGGCAAGGAGACCGACGCCATCTGGATCGGCAAGGATTCGGACGAGCGGCGCCAGGATTGTCTGGATGCTTTCTCACGCTGGAATGCAGGCATACGTTCGCTGCTCGAAATGGCTGCGGCTCCTAGCTATTGGCCATTGTGCACCGTGGACGACGGCGCCTGGCAGGACGGACGCAAGACCGTGCTGATCGGGGATGCGGCGCATGCGATGACGCCTTTTGCGGCACAGGGCGCAGCCATGGCAATCGAGGATGCCTTCGAGCTTTCCGACTGCCTGGCCACCGGCACCGATGTCCCACAGGCGCTGGCGACATTCGAAGCGAAACGCCGGCCACGCATCGCCCGGGTCCGGCGGCGTGCGGCATTCAATCACTTCGCCTACCATGCCCGGGGGCCCGTGCGCCTCGGCCGCGACATCGTCCTGAAACTCAAGGGACCGGACGCGCTCGCCGCCGACCTCGACTGGCTCTACGGCTACGGCGCCCAGCGACCCTAGTTTCCGACGCTACCGTATCTCTCCTTAAATCGACCTCGATTCGAGGGCGAAGACAGGCAGCAAACAAGTCTGCGGCGGCGACCTTTGCGAGTCCGACAAGACGCGCGGCGAAGCCTCCAGCCTTCAATAATCGATGGCGGCAAGGCGCCGCGAATGGTCGCGGCGCCCTTTTCGTCAGACGGCGTTCGCGGCCGCTAATCCCGCTTCGATGTCGCGGCGGATATCCGGCACATCCTCGAGGCCGATCTGCAGGCGGATGACCGGCCCTTCCGTCGGCGCCAGCGCGACCTTGCGATCTCCCAGGCCAACGTGAACGGCGAGACTCTCGAACCCGCCCCAGGAGTAACCCAGCCCGAACAGTTTCAGCGCGTCGAGGAAAGCGTGCGCCTTGGCCTTGAAACGATCAGGGCTTTCCGCCTTCAGGACGAAGGAGAAGATGCCGCTCGCGCCGCTGAAATCACGCTTCCAGAGTTCGTGGCCGGGGAAGCTTGGCAGCGCCGGATGCAGTACGCGCGCGACTTCGTCCCGCGTTTCGAGCCATTTCGCCAGCGTCAGCGCACTTTCCTGATGGCGTTCGAGACGGATGCCCATGGTTCTGAGGCCGCGCAGGATCTGATAGCTGTCGTCCGGCGAGACACAGACGCCAAGCGTGACCATCGCCTCCGTCAATGCCGGCCAATGCGCAGCGTTCGCCGACACGGTGCCGAAAAGCACGTCCGAGTGCCCGGAGGGATATTTGGTGGCCGCATGGATCGATACGTCGACGCCATGGTCAAGCGGCTTGAAATAGACCGGCGTCGCCCAGGTATTGTCCATGGTCACGACGCAGCCATGGCGATGGGCGGCAGTGGCAATCGCACGAATGTCCTGCATCTCGAACGTGTTCGAGCCCGGCGCTTCCGTGTGCACCAGACGCGTGTTCGGGCGGATCAGCGATTCGATACCCGCACCGATCATCGGATCGTAATATTCGACGGTGACGCCGAGACGCGTCAGCATCGTGTCGCAGAAGTGGCGCGTCGGGAAATAGACCGAATCGACGACCAACGCGTGGTCGCCCGCTGAAAGGTAAGCGAGGAACGGCACCGTCACCGCAGCCAGACCCGAGGGCACCAGGATCGTCCCGGCGGAACCTTCGAGCTCGTTGATCGCGTCGCAAAGCGCATCCGTGGTCGGCGTTCCGCGCGTCCCGTAGGTGTATTTCTGTGCGCGCGTTTCCATCGTCTTCGCATTGGGAAACAGCACGGTGGACGCATGCACCACCGGCGGATTGACGAAGCCGAAATAGTCGGAGGGATTGTTGCCGCTATGAGCGAGACGGGTGTTGATGCCCCTCTTGCCATTCACATTGCCGCTGTCTGCCATTGCATGTTCCGCTTCTAATTTCGAATGAGAAACTCTTCGAATGAGCTACAACCGCGGTCAAGTGGCAAAAATCATGGAGTGTCGTTTTGGCAGTTATTGGCGGGCATTTGGCGATTTTTCGTCCAGCGCCCGCTCGCTTCCCCCAAGAACTGCCTAACTTTCTGGCTTGTTTCGAGTTTTTCACATGCAAAATCAGAAAATCGGCAGCCTCTCTTGACCCTCATGGAATTTGAGCATGAGATAGCCTGTACTCGCGCCAGGAGGGTGGCGGAGACTGCACGCGCCAGGAGAGGCGGCGGTGCAGGCGGGAACTAACGACAACAGAAAAAGGTTCTAAAAATGGCAAGAAGAATTCTGACAGCTCTCGTTGGCGCTGCTGTCATGGGGATTGGCACACAGGCGGCTTCCGGCGCCACCCTTGACGACGTGAAGGCCAAGGGCTTTGTCCAGTGCGGCGTGAACACCGGCCTTGCCGGCTTCGCGGCACCGGATGCTTCGGGCAACTGGAGCGGTTTCGACGTTGACTACTGCAAGGCAATCGCCGCCGCGATCTTCGCGGATGGCAGCAAGGTAAAGTACACGCCCACTTCGGCCAAGGAACGCTTCCCGGCACTGCAGTCCGGCGAGGTCGACGTCCTTGCCCGCAACACCACCTGGACGATCAACCGCGACACCGCGCTCGGCTTCAACTTCCGCCCGGTGAACTACTATGACGGCCAGGGCTTCATGGTTCGCAAGAGCCTGAACGTCAAGTCGGCCCTCGAGCTTTCGGGCGCGGCCGTCTGCGTGCAGACCGGCACCACCACCGAACTCAACCTTGCCGACTACTTCAAGTCCAACAACCTGCAGTACAATCCGGTCGTCTTCGAAAAGCTCGAAGAAGTGAACGCCGCCTATGACGCTGGCCGTTGCGACGTTTACACCACCGACCAGTCGGGTCTCTATTCGCTGCGTCTGACGCTGTCGAAGCCCGACGATCACATGATTCTGCCGGAGATCATCTCGAAGGAGCCGCTTGGTCCGGCCGTTCGCCAGGGTGACGACCAGTGGTTCGACATTGTCAGCTGGGTCCACTACGCCCTGATCCAGGCCGAAGAGTTCGGCATCACCCAGGCAAATGTCGAAGAAATGAAGAAGTCCACGAACCCGGACGTCCAGCGCTTCCTCGGCGTCGAAGCTGACTCGAAGATCGGCACCGACCTCGGCCTGACCAACGAATGGGCCGTGAACATCATTAAGGCCGTCGGCAACTACGGCGAAGTCTTCGACCGCAACATCGGCGCCGGCAGCCCTCTCAAGATCGAGCGCGGCCTCAACGCATTGTGGAACAAGGGCGGCATCCAGTACGCACCGCCGGTCCGCTAAAGCGATCTGACACGACTGGGGAAGCGGACCACCGCTTCCCCATCCCAACGATAAAAACACCCAAAAGGGTGAAAAGGGGAAAGAGGCATTGTATGGCGATTGGCGTCACAACTACGCCTGAGAAAAGCAAAACGTCCGGGTCGATCATCAACGACCCGCAGGTCCGTGGCATCTTTTATCAGGTACTCACTCTCGTCGTTCTCGCGGCCTTCGTCTACTGGGTGGCCGACAATACGATCGAGAACCTCAAACGGGCGAACATCGCCTCCGGCTATGCCTTCCTGAAGGGGCGCGCCGGCTTCGACGTCGGACAATCGCTGATCGCCTATACCAGCGATTCAACCTATCAGCGCGCGCTGTTCGTCGGCCTGTTCAATACGCTGCTCGTGGCGATCTGCGGTATCGTCACGGCCACCATCATCGGCTTTACGGTCGGCATCGGCCGATTGTCGCACAACTGGCTGATCGCCAAGTTGTCGCTCACCTATGTCGAAGTGTTCCGGAATATCCCGCCGCTGCTCGTCATCTTCTTCTGGTACAGCGGCGTCCTGGCGATCCTGCCTCAGCCGCGCGAATCGGCGGCGCTGCCGCTCAACATGTTCCTGAACAACCGCGGTCTCGCCTTTCCGAGGCCGATCCTCGGTGATGGCTGGCAATTCACGCTCTTCGCCTTCGTCGTCGCGATCGTCGCAAGCTTCGCGGTGGCGCGTTACGCGCACAAGAAGCAGGAAGCAACCGGACAGCGCTTCCCGCTTCTATGGACCGTCGTCGGTCTCCTCGTCGGCCTGCCGCTGCTGACATTCCTTGCGAGCGGATCGCCGATCACCTTCGACGTTCCGATTGCCGGAAAGTTCAACCTCACCGGCGGTTCGGTCATTGGACCGGAGTTCCTGTCGCTGTATCTGGCGCTCTCGTTCTATACTGCGGCCTTCATCGCGGAGATCGTGCGCGCCGGTATTCGTGGCGTTTCCAAGGGACAGACCGAGGCCGCGCACGCACTGGGAATCCGGCCGCGCCTGACGACGCGACTCGTTGTCGTTCCGCAGGCGCTGAGGATCATCATTCCGCCGCTTACCAGCCAGTATCTGAACCTCACCAAGAACTCGTCGCTCGCCGTCGCGATCGGTTATGCGGATCTCGTCGCCGTCGGCGGGACGATCCTCAACCAGACAGGTCAGTCGATCGAGATCGTCACGATCTGGATCGTCGTCTACCTGTCACTGAGCCTGGCGACATCGCTGTTCATGAACTGGTTCAACGCCCGCATGGCCCTGGTGGAGAGATAAGACAATGAGCACACACCAGGCAACTTTCGTCCGGGCTTCGATGATCGAAGCTTCGGCTCCGCCGATCGCAGAAGGCGGCATCGTCCACTGGCTGCGCCAAAACCTCTTCGCCACGCCGAAGGACATGGTGCTCACCATCATCGCCGCGCTTGCGCTCGCGTGGCTCCTGCCGCCGGCGATCCAATGGCTCTTCCTTGACGCCGCTTGGACCGGAGGCGGGCGTGGTGTCTGCGCCACGGTTGCGCAGGGCGGCTCGCAGCCGGAAGGCTGGAGCGGCGCGTGCTGGGCTTTCGTCAATGCGAAGCTCGATCAGTTCGTCTACGGGCGCTACCCGCTCGACGAACGCTGGAGGCCGACCCTTGTCGGAATCCTCTTCATAGTTTTCCTCGTGCCGATGTTGATGCCGAAGCTCCCTTACAAGAGCATCAACGCCATTTTGCTGTTTGCGGTGCTGCCCGTCGTTTCCCTGATCCTGCTTCCGGGCGGCTGGTTTGGGCTGACCTTCGTCGAAACGCCGCTTTGGGGCGGCCTGATGGTGACGCTCATTCTCTCTTTCGTCGGCATCGCGGTGTCGCTGCCTTTCGGCATTCTCCTGGCCCTCGGCCGACGATCACATATGCCGGTGATCAAGATGCTTTGCACCGCCTTCATCGAACTGGTGCGCGGTATTCCGTTGATCACGGTGCTGTTCATGGCCAGCGTCATGCTGCCCTTGTTCCTGCCGCAGGGCGTCACCTTCGACAAGTTCCTGCGCGCGCTGATCGGTGTCTCGCTCTTCGCCTCCGCCTATATGGCTGAGGTGGTGCGCGGCGGCCTGCAGGCCATTCCCAAGGGACAATATGAAGGGGCCGATTCCCTTGGCCTCAGCTATTGGCAGAAGATGAACCTGATCGTGCTGCCGCAGGCGCTGAAGCTGGTGATCCCGGGTATCGTGAACACCTTCATCGGCCTCTTCAAGGATACGTCGCTGGTCTCGATCATCGGCATGTTCGATCTGCTCGGCATCGTTCGCTTCAACTTCACCGATGCAAACTGGGCCTCCTCGGTCACGCCGATCTCGGGTCTAATTTTCGCTGGCTTCATATTCTGGCTTTTCTGCTTCGGTATGTCGCGCTATTCAGGCTTCATGGAACGCGTGCTCGACACGGCCCATAAACGATAAAATGAGGGGAGGACCGCATGGCAAATACCGCCACTGCTTCCAAAATGACTGTATCTGCAACGGATGTTGCAGTCGAAATCACCGGAATGAACAAATGGTACGGGGACTTCCACGTCCTTCGTGACATCAACCTGAAGGTCATGAAGGGCGAGCGCATCGTCATCGCCGGCCCGTCAGGCTCCGGCAAATCGACGATGATCCGCTGCATCAACCGGCTGGAAGAACACCAGAAGGGCAAGATCGTCGTCGACGGCATCGAGCTCACCAACGACCTGAAGAAGATCGATGAAGTGCGCCGCGAAGTCGGTATGGTGTTCCAGCACTTCAACCTCTTCCCGCACCTGACGATCCTGGAAAACTGCACGCTTGCACCGATCTGGGTCCGCAAGATGCCGAAGAAGCAGGCGGAAGAAATCGCGATGCACTTCCTGAAGCGCGTCAAGATTCCGGAACAGGCCAACAAATATCCGGGCCAGCTCTCCGGCGGTCAGCAGCAGCGCGTGGCGATCGCCCGCTCGCTGTGCATGAAGCCGAAGATCCTGCTGTTCGATGAGCCGACCTCGGCACTCGACCCGGAAATGGTCAAGGAAGTGCTCGACACCATGGTGAGCCTGGCCGAAGAAGGCATGACCATGCTGTGCGTGACCCACGAAATGGGCTTCGCCCGCCAGGTCGCCAACCGCGTGATCTTCATGGACCAGGGCCAGATCGTCGAGCAGAACTCGCCGGCCGAGTTCTTCGACAATCCGCAGCACGAGCGCACCAAGCTGTTCCTCAGCCAGATCCTGCACTAAACCAATTCCGGACGGAGAGCCGTCCGAGAGAAACGCCCCGCCTCGATCAGGCGGGCGTTTTCATTTTCAGCGATCGGATCGTCATCCTATTCCACGCGATAGCGCAACGTGCCGACGGACCAGCGAATACCGCGCGTGTCGAGATCATCGGCCCAGGTCTTCTGCAATCGCGCAACGATGTCGCCAAGCGCCTCCCGGGCATTCAGCTCGACCTTCAGCCCACGGGCTTTCGGCGCAATGCCGCTCAAATCGACGGCATCGCTGACCACAAATGCGACGAGGACGTTTTCGCCCGCACCCGACGCCTCAAAATCAAAGCCGTAATATTCATCCGGCAATGTCAGCGGCACGTCTGGCGCAAGCGGCGTGATCTTCTGCGCGAACTCATTCGGAAAGATCTGCGTCGCCTTGCCCTGGCTGTTCACGTCGAAGAGCAGCAGGTCGCCGCTGGTGCGGCTGGTTACCGTCAGCTTGAAAACGTCGCCGGCCTTCATGGTTGTCGGTCGGTCTATGGCAATCCTGACATCTCCGGTCTCTGTCTTGCCGATGATGTCGCTCACGGCGTTGACGGCATTGGCGTCTTGATGAGTGGGGTGGGCTAGGTTCGGAGTGCGAGCTTGCAGATAAGCCCCCTGCCCGTTGCCACTTGCAGCCAACTTTTCGGGCACGACCGCGCTCTCACCAAAAGCCTGCGCCTTGCTTTCCAACTGCGGATCGAGATTGCCGCATTTGTCCTGCGATGCGCAGTAAGCGGTCGATTGCGCCTTTACGAACTCGAGAAGCTCGGCGTTGCTCGTCAAGCCGTTGCCGTTCGCATCGGCGGCATTTCCGGTCTGGCCAGCAATGAACGCGGCCGTGAACACGCCGTGGCGCCCCTCAACAGGAAGCCGCACATCGTCCCAGGCGACCTGGTATGGCGCAGCCGCGCTCCAGACGGTCACACCCGCTTCCGCGAGCTTCGGCTTATCGACGACGGCAAGATCGATCCTGAGGCCGCGCGTCAGCGCTTGCTCAAACGGCTTGGCATGCGGGCGTGGCAGGAAACGAGCGCCCTCGATGCTCGCTGCTATATCGTCGGAGAGCGAGCGAGAGATCGGGCCGGAATGGCAAGCGTCGATCACCATCGTCACCGCCCGCCCCTGCAACCGCTCCAGGACCTGGTCGATCTCGTCGTCGAGGATCGCGCCTTGCCAATCGGTTTCGCCGGACACGATATCGACAGGCGCCAGCGCCTCGTCCAGTCCATCCGCCTCGTCACCATCCGCATCCTTCACCTGAAGGCCGTGGCCGGAAAAATAGATGTAGACGCGATCGCCGGGCTCGGTTGCATCGACGAGCCACGAGTTCATCGATGAGAGTATCTCCGCTCGCGTCGCCTGTTCGTCCTTCAAAACACGGATCGAGGGCGCGTCGAAACCGAGCCTGCCCATCAGCAGGCCCTGCATTGCCCCGAGATCGTTCTTCGGACCTTGAAGCGCGAACTGCGGCGGCAGGCTCGGATAGCTACCGACACCAATGAGCAAGGCCCGGTCGCCGGCTGTGGCAGGACCCGCGTGCAAGGCGAGACATGTCATCACAGCAAGCACCGCACGCCATGACTTGCCATGCGCGCTCATTGGCCCCGCTCCCTCGTGTAAAGCGGCTGGATGGCGACCGTGCTGTCGCTGCCTTCCAGTCGCGTCTCAAGAAGGCGCAGAAGCGCCGCGGCATCGAGCTTGGAGTTGGAGAAGGCGGCCGCAATGGCGTCGATCGGCGCATCGGTCGAAATGACGACCAGATGATCGGCGCCGAAGGGTTTCACCACCTCCAGGCCCTGAAGCTGAAATGCATGGCTGCCGCTGCCGGCGATCTGCGCATCGAGAAGCTGCGCTTCACCGTTATTCGCCAGATTGAAAACCAGCATGTTGGCGTAGTCGCCCTGCGTCGCCTTAAAATTGAGACGGTCCCCTGCCGCATAGATGTCCTTGAGCGGTGTCAGCGAAACGCTGCCAGGGCTCTGCGCCGCCAAGGTTTTCAGGAAGTCGACCAGGATGAACTTGTCGACGGCGCCCTGGAGCATTTCCGGCGCGATATGCTCGCCGGCGACATCGCCGTTCGGCGTATAGAACACGCCGGTCGCCGCATCCCAGCGGTAGGGCACGCCCTTGCCGTCCAGATTGTTGAGCGGGGGCGCCGCACCGGTGACGCTCAATGCCAGTTTCCCCGTCCACCCCATGTCACGCGGTGATTTCAGCCTCGTCCTGGCCGCGCCGGTCGCGGTCGTGTCAATCGTTGCACTGCGCTGCAGCGACAGAACAATCTCCTTGTCGGAGCGCGGCAATTGCGGCGTAAAGTTCGGCACCTGCAGGGCTTCCGACTGAAGCTTGACGTTAGAGAAGACGTAGTCCTCGAGTTCGATGCGCGAGATCCGGCCATCGCCGTCGCGATCGGCAGCGCCTTCGAGAGCCCGGGCAAAGCTCCAGCTCAGGGCCCCGCGCGGCTCTCCGCCGATTACCACTTCCGGAGTCGGCTGGCTTTCCAGCGACGCGGCGAGGATCGTCACGCGCGACAGTTCCGCCTCCTTCACCTTGGCGCCGTTGAGCGCCGCCTCGGATGGCGGAGGTACTTTCGCTCGCACGATCGGCGCAAGCCGCGTCTTGCCGGATATGGATCGGTTCATGCCACCGGAAAAGCAGCTGTCGGAAACGAACAGAACCTGAATGGCCTTGGCCTCCGCTTCCGCGAACCAGGCGTTCAGTTCGTTGTCGACGATGATCTCCTTGCCCGTTTCCTCCGCACGGCTTCTATCGAAGCCTGGCAGTTCCAGGAACTCGTCGAGGCCGTCCTCCTCGCTGCCGGCGACCAATTCCGGCATCTGCGCGCCATGCCCGGCATAGGTAAAGACGATCGTATCGCCACGGGCTGCGCCGGCGACCAGTTCGCTCCAGGCGGAGCGAATGGCGTCCTTCGTCGCCTGCTCGTTGATGAACTGCCGTATCGTGCCGACATTGGCCGCCTTTAACGCCTGCGCGACATCGCGTGCATCCTTGACCGCGCCGTCGAGGCTCACTTCATGGGGATAGGCATCTATCCCGACGACAAGCGCCGACGTGGCGGCGAGGACGGGAGCTACCGGCAGGAGCAAGAGAGCCGTCGAAAGCAGGATCCTGTGCAGCACCGCTAGTTCCCCACATCCACTTCCACCCGCCTGTCGAGCTGGTGCAGCATCATCTCGTCATAGGCGCGCGGATCGTCCGGTTTGAACGGCTCTTCCTCACCCCTGCCGACGACTGTCCAGGTGCCCGGATAGCCGGCATCGACGAGGTACTTCGCCAATGCCTCGGCGCGCGCGATCGACAGCGCCTTGTTCGCCTCTGTCGTGCCAACCGGATCGGTATGACCAATCAGCGTGATTGTCGGCGGCTTCGCCGATTTCAGGCATTCGAAAAGATCCTTTGCCGACTGCAATCCCTCGGGCGTGAACTCGGCGGTGCCGAAGACGTAACGCACCGGCGTGGCCTTCTTCCTGATCGATATGCCGCGGTAGGAGAACTTGCAGGCGCCGCGCGCCGCGAGCTTGACGGGCTTGGCTGCCGCAAGCCGCATCTCCGAGGCCAGCCTGTCCAGCCGCAGGATGTAGTCCTTGTCCGGCGCCATCCAATCAGGTGTCAGCTCTTCGTTCGCCGTATCTTCCAGCGCCTGCTGATAATAGGTCGCCGCCGCCTCATAGTCCCGGCGCTCCCGGTTGATGTCGCCGAGAGCATCGAGGATCTGCCAGGGGCCACCGGCGTCCCTGCTCGCAGTCGTCAGGTCGCCTTCGAAGCTTTCGAGCTTGGCGCCCTGGCCCACGGCGGCCACGACACGGTTGAAGGTCGCCAGTGCCGCGATCCGACGCGTCAGCGCGATCTCAGTCGCCGAACATCCCGCGAAGCGCTCGGGATCGACCGCTGCACGCGCTGCCGCCTCGTCGCCGCGGTTCAGCGCCTCGGACGCCTGGCGAAGGCCATCGCAGGCCGTCGCGGGCAAGGCGAAAGGCAGCGCCAGTGCCGACGCGAGAATGAGGGATGTCATCACCGTTGCCATGGTTCGCCCGTCAATCCTTGATCTCGAACGTCACCATCTGAACGCTGCTG
Source organism: Ensifer sp. B1-9 (assembly GCF_050474445.1). Taxonomy (NCBI): domain Bacteria; kingdom Pseudomonadati; phylum Pseudomonadota; class Alphaproteobacteria; order Hyphomicrobiales; family Rhizobiaceae; genus Ensifer; species Ensifer sp. B1-9. The sequence goes on along the minus strand of NZ_JBCHVG010000013.1, from coordinate 145,360 downwards.
GCTCCGGCATCGCCCTGGGCCTGCTTAGCCAGATTGATCGCCAGCCCCCTCGTCGGCGGCAACCGCGACGTCGCCACGTAGTCGCGCGCCTTCTCCACGGTGAGCCTCTGATCGCCAAGCCCGCCGACACGGCAGAAAGCCAACATCGACTCGGATGGTGCCGGCGTGTCGAAGGTGAGTGTGCCTGTCCCAGGCTGCGGGATCAGGCGCCGTTCGCCCGGCTGCAGCGTCGTGTTGCCAATCATCACATCCGGGATGACCTCGACATTGCCGTTCTCCTCGACATAGAGGATCTGCAACTCGCAGGCCTGATTGGCACTGAGCTCGAAGGAAAGCTGATCGCCGACCTTCGCCGTCGTCGACTTCACGTTCAGTGCAAGCGCGAGCCTGTCGCCAGCTTCCGCTTTCTCCTTGCGATAATCGGGCACCGCGACCGCGATCGATTGTGGCTTCGCCTCCAACGACTGATCGGCACCGGCAACGACGATCGCCGCCGTGTCCAGGGGACGGCGCTGGAGCAATGGTTCCAGCAGCAAGGCATATTGCTGTTCGACCTCATGGCGCGGGATCGTTCCGCCGGCTTCCAGGGTCGTCACCCAGTCGAGCCCCAGGCGCAGGACATCGGTGTTCGTCACGCGCTTGATAGCGTCGGAGAATTGCTTCGGCGTCATGTCGAACTCTGCCGCCAAACCGTCAAAGTCGAGCTCGTCTTCGTATTTGTCCGCGAAGTAGGTGATGATCTCCGCATCGCCCGGCGCATGCCTGCTCTGCAGGCCGCCATCGGGCGTCGGCTCGGTGACGCCGAGCGCCTTGAGGGCGGCGACGAAGCGCTCGCGATCCTTGCGATAGGCCTCGTCCAGTTCCTCCTGCTTCACATACATGGCGAGCAGAACGTCCTGCTGATCCTGGCTGAAAAGCGTCGATGTCTCGATATGCTCCCGCAACTGATCGCGTTTCGACAGGATACCGTCGGCATGGCAATCGACACAGGAACGCGCATTGATGATCTCGACGCCCTTGCCGATCGGACGCTTGCGGAACGACACGATCGTCGTCGGGCCAACATCAAGCTGTTTGCCCGCCGCGGTCGACAAGTAGTACCCCTGCAATCCGTTCGGGAGCGAAAAGATCATCTCGCCGCCATCATGTTCGAACGGCACCAGACCCGCATCGAGCGGGGCGAGTTCCTTCGGCCCGTGCGGGAACCGCTTCAGCACCTGCTTGCCGACGTCACCGCCGAAATCGTAGGATTTCCAGTAATAGCCGCCAAAGGGCATGTCGTGCCGCTCCAGCATGCGGTTGTGGTCGGATACGCCGGAAGAGCCATCGGCGAAGCCCGCGCGCAGGACGTCGCGTCGGCGGATGTTGCCGGCGACGTCGATCTTGAAGCGCGCCTCGAGCTCGCCAATCTGGGTCGGCAGCCTCATCAGCCGATTGTAGATCTCCGGCCTGGCGCCATTGCTCATGAACCAGTCGATCCGCATGATCGGCAGTTGCGTGGCCGTCTCCCTGGAAAGCGCCGCCAGTGACGGGTCACTCTGCGGATCGATGCCATAGAAATAGCGTTTGATCAGGAAGTCATAGTCCGCAGCCTCCCATTGCAACTCGCGCAGATCGACGCGCACCAGTAGCCCGCTGGTGCCGTCGACCTCCGTCGGCAGGACCAGTTTCGATCCATAGGAGAGCGAATTCAGCAGTTTCTTGAAGCCGCCCGCGAGCACGTCCATGCGCTTCATGAAGGTCTGGCCGTCCTCGCAGCCCATCATGCCGTTATATTGGTCGCGATAGGAGAAATAGCGCATGAACGGACGATCGCGTTCGCTGACAGACCCTATGTCCTTCAGCGCCGCCTCGACGAACTGCCCGTAGGTCAACATCGGGCGCGCGCGCCCGGGCTTGGTCGCTGCGGTTTGCGGCAGGCTTTTCTCGCTCAGCGCGTTGATCCAGTCCTCCAGCACCTTGATCTCTTCGGCCGAGGGCCGTTTGCCGAGCGGCATGCGGCCGCTGACGACAGTCGAATAGAGACGCGACTTCGATGCGTCGCCCGGCGTCACGAAATTGGCATCGGCGGCGATCGAGGCGAGATCGCCGGCCGGGTAGCTCCCCTGCGAACTTTCGCCCGGTCCGTGACAGTTGCGGCAATACTTGCCGATGAAGGCATCCGCCTGCTGCGCCAGCGCCGCATTGTCGCCGCCGAGCGCTTCCGCTGCCGTGCTTTCCTTGCAGACGGCGGTCACAGACTGCGCCACCGGCGCCGGCGCCTTCACTTCACGGTCGGAAAGAAAGGCGTAGATCGCCCGCCGGTCGTCCTCCGTCAAAACTCTCAGGCCCTTGGCGATGCGCCGCATGACGGGATCGCTGACTGGCGCGCCTGAGAGTTTCTTGCCTTCGTCGATCAGGCCCCTGGTGAAGACCTCGGGCGAAGCAAGGCCCGCCATCTTCGCCTTGCTGATGTCAGGCGCAACCGCGCCCGTCAGATCCTTTTCACCCTGGTAGGCACGCTCCAGATCGAGGCCATAAGTGGTCGTGCGCGGCGTATGGCAGTCGCCGCAAGCGCCGACATTCTCGACGAGGTAACGACCGCGCTCGGCTTGCGTCTCTTCCCGTGGTTGATAGCCCGGCACGGTGAAGTGGCTGCGCTTCCAGAGCGTGATTGTCGTCTGGCGACTGAAGGGGAAGGCGATCTCGTGTTCCTTCGAGGCGGCATCCGACTGCGGCAGTGTTTCGATATAGGCCTTGATGTCGAGCGCATCCTCCGGCTTCATCCCGCCATAGGACGTGTAGGGCATGACCGGGTAGAGGTTGTTTCCTTCCCGATCGAGGCCGACCAGCACCGCGTTCAGAAACTGCGCGTTTGTCCACCCGCCGATACCGTTGGCGTGCGGAGAAATGTTCGGCGCATAGAAGGTGCCGATCGCGGTGTTCATCTCCATGCCGCCCGAAAGCAGTTCCGTATTGTCGCCGGATCCGTGACAGGCGCCGCAGCCCGCAGCGTTGAACATGTACTGGCCGTTTTCCACATTCGCCTTGTAGGTCGAAAACGCGTCATTGGCGAAGGCATCGCGTGCTTCTGTAAGGGCGGGACAAAGCGAGATGGCAAGCAGTACCGCCGCCGACAAGGCCAATGATCCCGTGCCGGGGCCGGCTCTTCGCGAGACGCTCTCCAGCCTTCTCCGCAGACCGCGCATGAAACCCTCTCCTCAATCAAAAAATCAATCGTAAAATCTGCTGCTTATCGAAACTGAAACCGTTCGAACTCGATTCGCCTCGGTTTCTTGCCGAGTTCCTTCAAGCCTTTGACGATTGCTTCTCTCAACGGCGGCGGACCGCAGAACCACAGGTCGGCCTCCGACGGATCGATCACGCTTCCGGTTGCCAGCTTGGCCGCGTCCAGGCGTCCATCCGCAGAGGAGTCGTGCAGGACGAAACTGAAGTTTCCGAGCGTGCGCGCCTGCGCCTCGAAGGTTTCCAGGCCGATCGCCTCGCGGCGGTCGCGGACGCAATAGACCATATGGATCTGCTGCCCTTCGTCGCCCTTCAGGTGCCGCGCCATCGCCAGGAACGGCGTAACGCCGATGCCGCCGGCAAGCCAGATCTGCTTCTTGCCTCCACGACGATGATTGAAGCGGCCGTAGCCGCCTTCGAGCTTCAGCCGATCACCAGCCGCGATATTGTCACGAAGCGCTTGCGTATAGTCCCCGAGCGGCTTGATCGCGAAGCGGACGATGCCGTCAGCCTCGATGCCGGCGATCGTAAACGGGTGCGGCTCCCGAAGGCCCGGCTTCATCACGCGCAGAAACCCGAATTGCCCCGGCTTCGCGCGGAGGCGACGCCCGAGTGGCCGCGCCGCGATCACGGTCGCGCCGTCCTCCCTGGCGACATCGAAAACTTCGTAGCCGCGCGTTCTGAGCCAAGGCAGAAGCTGGGTATAGGCGTAGCTCAGAATGCCGAGAGCGGCAAAAACGTTCAGATAGACCGCAAGCATCGCGGTGCCGTCATAGGGACGCTTGATGAACATCTGGTGGAAAGCGACGAGAACGAAGAGCAGACCGATCAGGCGGTGCGTGTATCGCCAGAGGTGGTACGGAATCTCTATCTTTGTCCTCGGGATGACCTTGACGATGCTGAGAACCAGCAGGACGACGAAACCATAGAAGGCATATTTCCCGGCCGAGGCGGCTAGGTGGTTCAGGCCGCTCGTCAGTGCAAGCCCCTTGAAATCGGGCTTTAGAAAATAATGGACGAGGATCAGGATCAGCACGGAGATGCCGATCCTGCGGTGGAAGTGATAAACGCGGTCGAGACCGCCGAACAAGGCTTCAACGAATGGCGGGCGCGCCGCCATGAATTGCGCGATCGCCATGCCGACGAAAGCGGCGGACGACGCCATCAGGGAGAATGTCGTCAATGCGTTGGTGTGGCTGACCGCGGGCACGGCCAGCAGCCCCGCAAACACCATCAGCGACCAGACCAGAAACGCGCCCACTTGCATCCTGCGCCCCTCAACGCCGACGTCAGACGGTTGTTGCCAAGGGAAAGACTGACAAGCCCCTTACCGTTCGTCAACATCATTCCCGCTGGAAACGGCTGATGAGCTTCCTTTATTCATGCCTTTGAAATTCGTGATTTTTGAGCGCTTGCTCATTTACCTTCCTCAAGGCTCGCATCAGCTTGAAAGACGATACTCGGATGCGACGATCGCCTTGCTTGCCTCCCTATGAGAAATTGTGCAAGTTCCTGATATATCAGAAGCAAAGGAACGGCATGTCACTGCAATCCCAAGCGCACCTCGCCTACCTCGCGCTCGAACAGCTCATCGTGACACTGAAGCTCGAGCCCGGCGCCCTGGTCACCGAAAAACGGTTGATCGAGCTCGCGGGGCTTGGCCGAACGCCGGTTCGCGAGGCGATCCAAAAGCTCGCCTGGCAGGGCCTGATGGACGTGCGCCCGCGCGTCGGCCTGCAGATCACCACGATCCGTCCCGACGACCAGGTCCATGTCATGCAGGCTCGGCAGAAGCTGGAGCCGCTTGCGGCAGCTCTGGTCGCGACGCACGCGAATGCTGATGACCGAAGCGCGATGAAAGCCTGCGGCGCGGAGATGGCCGCCTGCCTCGACGCAGGCGACATGGAGGGTTTCCTCGTGGCCGACAAGGTCTTTGACGAACTGATGGAGGAGGCCTGCCCCAACCGCTTCCTGACCGCGGCGCTGGCACCTTTGCAGACCCATGCGCGCCGCATCTGGTTTGCGTCCTCCTCTCCGGAAAAGATGGCTGGGTCGGTCCGCCGCCACGTCACCGTGATCGATGCGATCGAAAGAGGTGATGCTCCAACTGCATCCGCGGCCATGACGGAATTGATGAACTATCTGTCAGACGCCTGAGGACCGGTCGCACACGTGCGAAGAAATCACCACAACCATTTGCTTTGACAATAATTTCTTCGCACTCATGCCTTCAAGCGATGCATCACGCCGTTGGCATCATGCTTCCGGTCTTCAGACGGCGCACATGCCAATCGAAAGCCTCTTCAAGGATATGAGGCGTCTGGCCACCACGGGTCGCGACTGCACGCTCGAAGTAGTCGGAAAGCAATTCACGATAGGCCGGATGGCAACAGTTGTTGATGACGACGGGCGCGCGCTCGCGCGGCGCCAGGCCACGCAGATCGGCAAGCCCGTGCTCGGTCACCAGGATATCGACGTCATGCTCCGTGTGGTCGACATGGGATACCATCGGCACGACGGATGAAATGGCTCCGCCCTTGGCAACCGACTTGGCGACGAAGATCGACAGGAAGGCGTTGCGCGCGAAATCGCCCGAACCGCCGATGCCGTTCATCATGTCCGTACCGCCGACGTGAGTGGAGTTGACGTTTCCGTAGATATCGAATTCGAGCGCCGTGTTGATGCCGATGACACCCAGGCGCCGAATGATCTCCGGATGGTTGCTCACCTCCTGCGGCCTGAGGACCAGCTTGTCCTTGTAGGCGCCGATGTTGCGGAACACCCGGTCGGCCCAGGCGCTGCTCAGTGTCATCGACGATGCCGAGGCGAAACTGAGTTTCCCTGCCTCGAAAAGTTCGAAAGTGCTGTCCTGAAGCACCTCGCTATACATGCGCAGATCATGGAACGGGCTGTCGACGAGACCGCTCAGCACCGAATTGGCGATCACGCCGATGCCGGCCTGCAGCGGATTGAGCGTCATGTCGAGGCGTCCCTTGCCCACCTCTTCCTGCAGGAAGACGATCAGATGGCCGGCAATCGCCTTTGTTTCGGCATCCGGCGGCGAGATGCGCGCGGCGCTGTCCTGTTTCTCCGTCACGACGATCGCGATGATCTTTTCAGGATCGACCGGGATGTAGGGTGAACCCGCCCGGCTGTCGCAGGCAACGACAGGGATTGGCGTGCGGCTCGGGCGCTTCGCCGGAATGAAGATATCGTGCAGGCCCTCGAGTTGCGGGCTGTGGCTGAGGTTCAGCTCGACGATCACCTTCTTCGCCAGGATCGCGAAGCTCGCGGAATTGCCGACCGATGTCGATGGCACGATGCCGCCATCCTCGGTGATCGCCACCGCCTCCACCACCGCATAGTCGATCGGGCTGATCTGGCCGGAACGCAGCTGCTCGACGGTTTCCGAGAGATGCTGGTCGATGAACATCACCTCGCCGCGGTTGATCGCGGCCCTGAGCACCGGATCAGACTGGAACGGCAGGCGACGGGCAAGGACGCCGGCTTCCGTCAGCGTCTTGTCGATATCGTGGCCGAGCGACGCACCGGTCAACAGCGTGATGCGGAACTGTTCCGTGGCGGCTCGTTCGGCCATCGCGAGCGGCACCGCCTTGGCATCACCGGCCTTGGTAAAGCCGCTCATACCGATCGTCATGCCATCCTTAATGAGCGCGGCGGCAGCCTCCGGCGTGACGATGCGATCACGCAGCGGCTTGCAGCGAATCCTGCTCTCAAGGCTTGTTCGGGTATCTCGGCTCATCGGGCACTCCCTGCAGAGCCCGCGGGGCTCACATCAGGACAGCGCGGGCTTGGTTTTTGGTGCGCTTATTTTGCATGGCTGCACGCACACGGTATGAAGTTTTGCGGCGGCACGATAACCCTTGGCGAAGGCGGGCGGTACGCAGAATGGACAGAGCGGGGCTACCGCAAACGCATAGCTCCACTACGCATCGCCACAAACGACGAGGGGCGCACCCCAGGCGCGCCCCTCGAACGATAAGACTGCACAAAAAAGGATCAGCCGACGAAGGCCCGCTCGATCACGAATTCGGCCGGCTTGTTGTTGGCACCCTCGGTCAGCCCGGCTGCCTCGAGGATTTCCTTGGTGTCCTTCAGCATCGCCGTCGAGCCGCAGATCATGCCGCGGTCGACAGCCGGATCGAGCGGCGGCAGGCCGAGATCGGAGAAGAACTTGCCGTTGACCATCAGGTCGGTGACGCGGCCTTTGAACGGATAGTCCTCGCGGGTCACCGTCGCATAGTGGCGCAGCTTGTCGCCGACGATCTCGTTCAGGAACTCGTGGTTGCGGATTTCCTCGACGAGATCAAAGCCGTACTTCAGTTCGGCGACGTCGCGGCAGGTATGGGTGAGGATCACTTCCTCGAATTTCTCATAGGTTTCCGGATCGCGGATCAGACTTGCGAAAGGTGCAATGCCGGTGCCGGTCGAGAACATATAGAGCCTGCGGCCGGGAACCAGCGCATCAAGCACCAGCGTGCCGGTCGGCTTCTTGCGCATCAGCACCTTGTCACCCGGCTTGATCGCCTGCAGGTGCGAGGTCAGTGGGCCATCCGGCACCTTGATCGAGAAGAACTCCAGCTCTTCATCCCAGGCGGGGCTGGCGATCGAATAGGCGCGATAGATCGGCTTGTCGCCAACCATCAGGCCGATCATCGCGAATTCACCGGAGCGGAAGCGGAATTCCGCGGGACGGGTCATGCGGAAGCGGAAGAGCCGATCCGTATAATGCTCAACGCTCGTCACCGTCTCGACGTAAACGCCTGCCGGTGCCTGGATCGCGAAATCTTCCGTTTTTGCCGGAGCATTCATCTGGCTAAAGTCCTGTAATGATGACCCTGTTTATCAACAATGACCGGATATTCCAAGCCACGCGCGATGGGAAGGAATTCCCTTCCAAATATAGTCGCTTTCGGGGATTTCAGCGTGCTTCACACTGTCGCGGCCGATCCGACCCAATTCTTGCGCGAGGCCAGACGGAAAACCGCATCACATTATTCCTGGCATTGCGTCATGAAACACGCCGCCAGCTATAGGATTTTGCATCGGTCGAGGGCTTTGCCGTCGGTTGGTAGTGAACGGCGATCCCAGGCAGGCGTCCTTCCGAAAGGCGCTTGAGCGCTGTCGCATTGCTGACCGCGAAGCTGTCGACACCACAGCGCAGCATCAGCGGGATCTGGTCGATCAGCACGTCGCCGACCGCCCTCACCTCGCCGTCGAAGCCGAGACGCGAGCGCAGCAGCGACGCGTGGCTGAAGGCGCGACCGTCGTTGAAGGCCGGGAATGCCACCGCCACGAGAGCGACGCGATCGAGATGGGGCGCCAGCTTCGTCACATCATCTGCCGGTGCGATGACCACGCCGAGGCCGGTTTCGTCGCTCGTTTCCACCTTGGCGAGGAACGCGTCGAGGCCAATGATCGCCTTCTCGTTCGAGCCCGCCTTCGTTTCCTCCGTCTCGATGACCCAGGGATCATCGCCCACGAAGCCGGTTTCCTTCCAGATTTTCGTCATATCCGTTCCTTGCGCCTCAGGCAGCTTCCTGCGCACTGCCGTAGAGCGCGTCCTTGAAGGGTTGCGGGCCAACGCGGCGATAGGCTTCGAGGAAGGTCTCGTCCTTGTCGCGGCGCAGTCCCAAATAGGTGTCGACGATCGTCTCCACGGCGTCGGTCACCTTCTCCGGCTCGAAACCGCGGCCGATGATCTCGCCGATCGAGGTGTTCTCGTCGCCGGAGCCGCCGAGCGTGATCTGATAGAGTTCCGCACCCTTCTTTTCGACACCGAGCAGGCCGATATGGCCGACATGGTGATGACCGCAGGCGTTGATGCAGCCGGAGATCTTGATCTTCAGCTCGCCGATCTCGGCCTGGCGCTCGGGCGAACCGAAACGGTTCGAGATCTCCTGCGCCACCGGAATGGAGCGTGCATTGGCGAGTGCGCAATAGTCCAGCCCCGGACAGGCAATGATATCCGTGATCAGGCCGGCATTGGCGGTCGCAAGGCCGGCGGCAACGAGCGCACGGTAAACCGGCTCGAGATCGGCCAGCGCCACATGCGGCAATATGAGGTTCTGCTCGTGGCTGACACGGATTTCATCAAAGGCATATTCCTCGGCGATATCGGCAACGGCATCCATCTGCGCGTCGCTTGCGTCGCCCGGAATGCCGCCGATCGGCTTCAGCGAGATCGTCACCATGCCGTAATCCGGATGCTTGTGCGGTTGCACGTTCTGCTGCACCCAGCGGGCAAAGTCCGCATCGGTCTTCTTCCAGCGCGCGAGGCTCTCCCAGCCTTCGGCGCGGTTACCGAGCGCCGGCGGCGCGAAATAGGTGGAGATCGCCTGGATGTCCGTCTCAGGCAGCTTCAGCTCGGTGTCCTTGAGCGCGGCAAATTCGACCTCGACCTGGCGCACCAGCTCCTCGGCACCGGTCTCGTGCACGAGGATCTTGATGCGGGCCTTGTACTTGTTGTCACGACGACCGTGGAGGTTGTACACGCGCATGATCGCCGTCGTGTAGGACAGCAGGTCCTCTTCCGGCAGGAAGTCGCGGATCTTCTTGGCGATCATCGGAGTGCGGCCCTGGCCACCGCCGACATAGACGGCAAAGCCGATGCGGCCGTTCTCGTCCTTCTTGAGATGCAGGCCGATATCGTGGACCTGGATCGCGGCGCGGTCGCGCTCGGCGCCGGTGACAGCGATCTTGAACTTGCGCGGGAGGAACGAGAATTCCGGGTGAACGCTCGACCATTGTCTGAGGATTTCTGCATAAGGCCTTGGATCGGCGACCTCATCGGCCGCCGCACCGGCGAAGTGATCGGCCGTGACGTTGCGAATGCAGTTGCCCGAAGTCTGGAGGGCATGCATCTCGACCGTTGCCAGTTCCTGCAGGATATCCGGCGTATCGGAAAGACGCGGCCAGTTGTACTGGATGTTCTGCCGCGTGGTGAAGTGACCATAGCCGCGGTCATATTTGCGCGCGATGTGGGCGAGCATGCGCATCTGACGGCTCGACAACGTGCCGTAGGGAATGGCAACACGCAGCATGTAGGCATGCAACTGCAGATAGACACCGTTCATCAGGCGCAGCGGCTTGAAGGCATCTTCGGCAAGCTCGCCGCTCAAGCGGCGCCCGACCTGATCGCGAAACTGTTCGACGCGGGAGGAAACGAAAGCGTGGTCGAATTCATCGTAACGGTACATTGGGTATCGGTTCCTCAGGCAGCATGTTTCGGGCCGGCCAAACCGCTGTAGCCGGCAGCATAGGGGATGGACGGGCCTTCGGCGCGGATGCGTTCACGCATACGCAGCGGCCGAAGCGTGCCGTTGATCTCTTCCACGTCGACGACATTGACGTCGACGACCTTGTTGTCCTCGAACGCCTGCTTGCCCGTGGCTTCGAGCGCCGTCACGGCCTCGGCATGGCGGGCAACAAAGGCATCCTGAAGCGATTCGGCCCAGTTGCCGGCGGCATCCAGCCAGACGGAGATGCCGTCCGAAAGCCGATTTGCCGTCAAAACCTTGCTCACCATCGTCTCTTCCTCAGCTCAAAATCTGTTCGTTGCGCCCGGAGGCGACTTCGGCGGTTTTCTTGCCACCGCGTGATTTTCCGACGACAAGCGGTTCGGACCGCTCGAAGTTGGCGCCGGCAACGGCATCGCCAATGATGACCATGACCGGACCTGAAAGCTCACTCCGGTTTTCGAGGTCCGGCAGATCCTTCAGCGTGCCATGCAGCAAGCGGCGATCCGCGCGGCTGGCATTCTCGATGACGGCGACGGTCGTTTCGGCCGGAAGGCCCGCCTGCATCAGACGGCCAGCGACGGACGCGGCGACGGTCCGGCCCATATAGACCGCGATCGTGGCACCGGAAACGGCAAGCCGTGCCCAATCGGGCAGAACTTCACCGGTCAGATCGTGACCGGTGGTGAAGACCAGCGAAGAGGCGACGCCGCGCAGCGTCAGCGGCAATTCGAAATCAGCGGCGGCGGCAAAGGCCGACGTAATACCCGGGACGATCTCATAGCTGATACCGGCTTCGCGCAGTGCCGCCATTTCTTCGCCGGCACGGCCGTAGACCAGGGGATCACCGGACTTCAGGCGAACGACTCGCTTGCCTTCGGCCGCGAGTGTCACGAGCAACTGGTTGATCTCATCCTGGGACTTGGTGTGGCAGCCCTTGCGCTTGCCAACGGACAGGCGCTCGGCGTCGCGGCGGCCCATATCGACGATCGCCTGCGGCACGAGCGCGTCATAGACGATCGCGTCGGCTTCCATCATCACGCGCTGGGCGCGAAGCGTCAGCAGGTCTTCAGCACCCGGACCGGCACCAACGAGCCAGACATGGCCAGACGCCTGCTCGGGCGCATCGAACAGGCGCGACGCCTCGCGACGGGCAGCCGCCAGATCGCCGCCGGCGACCCTGTCGGCGACCGGCCCCTGGAAGAACCGGCGCCAGAAGAGCCGACGCGCCACGCCACGCGGCACCAGGCGGTCAACGGCCTCGCGATAGCTCGCGGCGAGCGACGCGACAACACCGAGCGAAGGCGAAAGGAGCTGATCGATCTGAGCGCGGATCATCTGGGCCAGCACCGGCCCTGCCCCTTCCGTGCCGATGGCGACTGCGACCGGGGCACGATTGACCAGCGCCGGCGTGAAGAAGTCGCAAAAATCGGGTTGGTCGACGGCGTTGGCCGGGATCTTGCGGTCACGCGCGGCGACAACGATGCGCCGGTCATCGGCGGCATTGCCGGTCGCGGCAAAAACAAGGATGGCGCCGTCGAGCTGCTCGGGAGCGAAGGCGAAGGCGACGTGTTCGATCGCGCGATCACGAAGATACTGCGCGAACTCCACCTCGGGCTCGTCTGCGTAGACGACGATCGAGGCTTCCGTGTTCAACAACAGCCGCACCTTGGCAAAGGCCTCGTCGCCATTGCCGAAAACCGCCACGCGCTTCTGCGCGACGCGAAAGAATGCGGGGAATACGGCGAGCTGCTGCGTCATGGTCTGGCAGAGGGTTCCTTCTACAGGCTGCGCCGAATATCCCGCATAGGGCACGACAATTGAAGGAACAGAAATTTCAATGCCTTTGCGGTCCCGTATTGTTTTGCTCGGTGGTGCACCATTTTGAGCAAATATCTCCGGTCCCGTTAAGCTGCCGGCCCCTCCGCAGCCATTGCGCCGCGGGGGCAACCTCCGTTAAATGCGGTCACTGACCTGAGAGAGATGCAAGACATGACCCAATCGGACCTCGCCGAACGGCTTTTGACCGTCATCGAGCAGGATATCCTGCCGCTCACCGAAAAGGGTGTGGCTGCAGGCAACAAGGTGTTTGGCGCCGCGATCCTGCGCAAGTCCGACCTGTCGCTGGTGCTGGCGGAAACCAATAACGAGACGGAAAATCCGCTCTGGCACGGTGAAGTCCACACGCTGAAGCGTTTCTACGAGATGGCGGAGAAGCCCGATACGCGCGACCTCATTTTCCTGTCGACGCACGAGCCCTGCTCCATGTGCCTTTCGGCGATCACCTGGGCCGGTTTCGACAACTTCTATTACTTCTTCAGCCATGAAGATTCGCGCGACCGTTTCGCGATCCCGCATGACCTCAAGATCTTGAAGGAAGTCTTCCGCCTGGAGCCGGGTGGCTACGCCAAGGACAATACCTTCTGGCATTCGGCCTCGATCGCGGCCCTTGCCAAGGACGCCGATGCTGAGACCCGTGCGCGGCTCGCCGCCCAGGATGCCCGCATCCGCGCCCGCTACCAGAGCCTTTCCGACAGCTACCAGTCGGGCAAGGATCAGAACGCCATTCCGCTGAACTGAGATCCATGGAACCTTCACGCGACATCCAACGCCTGCTCGACATCATGGCGGCGCTTCGCCAACCTGAGACCGGCTGCCCCTGGGACATCGTCCAGACCTTCGAGACGATCAAGCCCTATACGATCGAGGAAGCCTATGAGGTCGCCGACGCCATCGAGCGCGGCGACATGCACGACCTCTGCGACGAACTCGGCGATCTCCTGCTGCAAGTGGTGTTCCACGCCCGCATGGCCGAGGAAGCCGGTGACTTCGCCTTCGGCGACGTCGTCGAGGCGGTGACGCGCAAGATGATCCGCCGGCATCCGCATGTCTTTGCCCGTTCCGACGCCGACACGCCCGAGGCGGTCAAGCTGCAATGGGACGAGATCAAGAAGGCAGAGAAGGCAGAACGACAGGCGCGACGCACCAAGCGCGGCCTCGCCCCGGATGCCGCTGCAAGCCATCTCGGTTCGGTCCAGCGCTCCTTTCCGGCGCTTGTCGAAGCGCTGAAACTGCAGGAGCGTGCCGCCAAGGTTGGCTTCGACTGGTCGGAACCCGAACCGATCCTCGACAAGATCGAGGAGGAGATCGGCGAACTGCGCCAGGCGCTGCGGGAAAAGGACCGCGCCAAGGTCAGCGACGAGCTGGGCGATTTGATCTTCGCAGTGGTCAACATCGGCCGCCACGTCGGGACTGACCCCGAAATGGCCCTTCGCGGCACCAACACCAAGTTCCGCCGCCGCTTCGCCCATATCGAGCGCGAGCTAGAAGCCGGCGGCGAGACGCTGGATAACGCGACGCTGGAGCGCATGGAAGAGCTTTGGCAGGCGGCCAAAGCGATCGAGCGGCAGTTGGGCTAGGACCGTCGGGGACGCAGATTTGCAATAGCGTCCCCTCGCACGCAGCCAGTGAAGCGAGTGGATCTGGGCGAGCGCTCAGGCTTACCAGTCTTCCTCGACGGGCTTCGGCCCATTTCCGAGACGACGCTCCAGATCGGCAGCTTCGTTTTCGGTCAGCCGGAGATCGAGGCTCACGCGCCCGTCTTCCAGATCCTCGCGGCCATCGACGATGGCGTGCTGATAGATCCAGGGTAGAAGCTGCAACTGGTCGATGCCGAGAACGACGGTGCATTCCGTCAGAACGCCCGACAGGCGTCGGCCGATTTCGGCGAGCAACTCGTCGACGCCCTCACCGGTGATCGCCGAGACGGCAACCGTATTGTCCGAGGTCGCTGCCTTGCCGCGCAACGCTTCGCGCGATTCGACGTCCAGCCGGTCGATCTTGTTCCAGACCTCGATCAGCCGTTCGGAGGCTTCCTTCTCGTCGATGCCGAGATCGGCGAGAATGCGGAGCACATCGCTTGCCTGCGCCTGGTTGTCCGGGTCGGAGAGATCGCGCACGTGCAAGACCAGATCCGCCTCCAGCACCTCTTCAAGCGTCGCGCGGAAGGCGGCGACGAGGTGCGTCGGCAGGTCGGATATGAAACCGACGGTGTCGGAGAGGATCACCATGCGGCCATGCGGCAGCTTCAGACGCCGAAGCGTCGGATCGAGCGTCGCAAACAGCATGTCCTCGGCGAGCACGCCCGCCCCGGTCATGCGGTTGAAAAGCGTGGACTTGCCGGCGTTGGTATAGCCGACGAGGGCGACGATCGGGTGCGGAACCTTCTTGCGTTTGGAACGGTGCAGCTGCCGGGTCCGGCGGACCTGTTCCAGTTCGCGCTCGAGCTTGACGATGCGGTCCTGCAGCAGGCGCCGGTCCGCTTCGATCTGGGTTTCACCCGGACCACCCATGAAGCCGCCGCCGCCGCGCTGACGCTCAAGGTGGGTCCAGCTTCGGACCAGGCGACCCTTCTGGTAGTTGAGATGTGCAAGATCGACCTGCAGCGTGCCTTCCTTGGTGGAAGCGCGGCGCCCGAAAATCTCAAGGATGAGGCCCGTTCGGTCGATGACCTTGGCGTTCCATTCCTTCTCGAGATTGCGCTGCTGCACAGGCGTCAAGGGATGGTCGACGATGACGAGGCCGGCATCCTGTTCGACGAGGATGTGGCCGATCTCCTCGATCTTGCCGGTGCCGAGCAGGGTGCCGGGCTTCGGCTGCGCCACCGGAACGATGGCGCCATGCACGACATCGAGGTCGATCGCCAGCGCCAGCCCGGTCGCCTCATCGAGGCGGCTTTCATCCGAGCGTGTGGTCGCGGCCGAGAGTATCTCTGCGGACTGTCTTCCGGTCTTTTTCAAGACCGGAACGATGACGACCGCGCGCATGTCGTCGCGGAGCTTCTCGAGCTCCGGAATGATCGACGACGATTTTGAATCCCGCTTGGTAATGTGCCTAACGTCCCGTCAGGATGCGGCTTCTTCGTTCTCGAACATCTGCAGCGGCTGGCCGGGCATGATGGTCGAGATCGCGTGCTTGTAGACCAGTTGCGAGTGGCCATCGCGACGCAACAGGACGCAGAAATTGTCAAAAGACGTCACGACACCAGTGAGCTTGACACCGTTGATAAGGAAAATTGTCAATGAAATCTTTTGTTTGCGGACCGTGTTGAGAAAGAGATCCTGCAAGTTTTGAGAACGTTCCGCCATCGCGCCGCTTCTTTCTTATTTGCCGGCGTTTCGCGCCGGTGCATTTTTGTCGATATCTGCAATCAGAGGCGCCACAAGTACCTTCCCCGACACCTCTCTAAGTTTGGTATCAAATCAATGTCTTTTCCGCAACGCCGAAAAAGGCTTCACGAATATTCTGTGCTATGCTTCCCGGATGCCCATTGCCGATCGGCCTGCCGTCCACCGAAACCACCGGAAAGCAGATGCTGGTAGCGGCGGTGATGAAGACCTCGCGCGCCGCGAGCATCTCCTCGACCGAGAACGCTCTCTCCTCCACCTTGAGCCCAAGCGGGCCCGCGACGTCCATCAGTGTGGTGCGGGTGATTCCCTTCAGGATTCCGTGCTCCGCCGGGCGTGTGCGCAGCGTTCCGTCGCGATCGACGATCCAGACATTGGTCGCGGCGCCCTCCTTCACCGTGCCATCGGCATCGACGAAAATCGCCTCCTGCGCGCCCTCCTCCTTCGCCTTCTGGCGGGCAAGCACGTTAGGGAGAAGCCCGACGGACTTGATGTCCACCCGGTCCCATCGGTTTTCCGGCACGGTGATCACCGAGATCCCCTGCGTCGCCTTTTTTGCAATGGCTTCGGCATCGGTGCGCTTCGCCGTCACCACGATCGTCGGCATGGTCTCCTTGGCCGGAAACACATGATCGCGGCGCGCCACGCCGCGCGTGACCTGCATGTAGAACAGGCCATTCCGGACCCGGTTGCGCCGGATCACCTCCCGGATCACATGCACCAGCGCCGCACGACGCATCGGCCAGTCGATGCGCAATTCACGAAGCGAACGGTCGAGACGATCGAGATGCCGGTTGAGATCGACGATGTAACCATGACGGACCTCGCAGACCTCGTAGACGCCGTCTGCAAACTGATAACCGCGGTCCTCAATATGGACTGCGGCGTCGGCATGCGGCACGTAGGCACCGTTGACATAGGCAATTCTCGGCATGGATCTCGGCCCTAGAAATACTGGATGCTGACGCGGAAAAGCTGTTCGACATGCCGCACGGCATCGGCGGCGGCAAAGAGCACAACACGGTCCTTCGCCTTGATCTTCGTGTTGCCGTCCGGGCGGATGAACGTCTTGTCGCGGTAGAGCGCGCCGATGCGGATGCCATCGGGAAGCTCGAGATCACGCAGGGCCCTGCCGACCAGCGGCGACGTTTCCAGCGCTTCGGCCTCGATCACCTCGGCCATCCCCTTCTGCACCGCGTAGACGGAGCGGATGCGTCCCTTGCGCACGTGTTGCAGCACGCGGGAGATCGTCACAGCACGCGGATTCACATAGGCGTCCACGCCAGCCGTGCCGGCAAAATCCTGATAGGATGGTTCGTTGATCAGCACGAGCGTCGACTTGGCGCCGAGCCGCTTCGCCATCATGCTGCCGAGGATGTTGATCTGGTCATTGTTCGTCAGCGCAACCACGAGGTCGGCATCCTGAACGTCCGCCTGCGCCAGGATCCGCTGATCCATCGCCGAGCCGTTGAGGACAACGGTGTTGCTCAGCTTATCCGCCATCACCACTGCCCGGTCGCGATCGCTCTCGATCAGCTTCACCCGGGTCCGCGGCTGATGCTCCTCGATGGCCTTGGCAACGAAGTAGCCAACATTGCCGCCGCCGAAGATGATAATGCGCCGCGCTTCCTGCTCCTCGTGACCGAAGAGCGCCAAGGTCCGGCGGGCATGGTCCCGGTCGCAAACGACATAGGCGATATCGCCCGCCTGCAACTGGTCATCAGAGTGCGGCACCATGACCTTGCCGTTGCGGAAGATGCCGGTCACCGTCGCGAGCAGATCGGGGAACAATTCGCTCAACTGCTGCAGCGGCGTGCCGACAACCGGGCAATCTTCGAGGCACTCGAAGGCGACCATGGCGACGCGATCTTCGGCGAAACGCACGACGTCGATCGCGCCGGGAAAGGAAATACGCCGCAGCACCAGCCGCCCAACCTCGACTTCCGGCGAAATGGTGACGTCGATCGGCACGTTCTCACGGGAGAAGAGGTTCGAATATTCGGGTGCGAGATAGCTTTGCGCCCGGATGCGGGCAAGCTTGGTCGGCACGTTGAAGATTGCATGCGCCACTTCACAGGCAACGATATTGACCTCGTCGGAAAGGGTGACTGCGATCAGCATGTCGGCCTGGTCGGCGCCGGCCTTGGCGAGCACGTCCGGATGCGCGCCGTGTCCGACATAGCCGCGCACATCAAGGCTTTCGGTGATGTTGGCAATCAATGCCGCCGACGTATCGATCACCGATACGTCGTTGTCTTCCTGTGCCAGACGCTCGGCGATGCCGTACCCAACCTGGCCCGCACCACAAATGACTACCTTCATGTCGACCTTTCAAAGAGCTACAGCGACCTTTGCGTCTACAGCGCCGCGCGTCTCATCAGACGCGCAAAGGTCGCTGTAGCATTTTGAATTGCTGCCTGTTTTTGTCCTTTAATCAGGTACGATTAAAGGACACGTGCAGTAGGACGCGCAGCGCTGTAGGAGCGCGGGTGCCAGGGCCGTAAGCTATATCGGCTCAGACGCCCAGCGACTTCAG
This sequence comes from Ensifer sp. B1-9, assembly GCF_050474445.1. Taxonomy (NCBI): domain Bacteria; kingdom Pseudomonadati; phylum Pseudomonadota; class Alphaproteobacteria; order Hyphomicrobiales; family Rhizobiaceae; genus Ensifer; species Ensifer sp. B1-9. The sequence continues at coordinate 127,154 of NZ_JBCHVG010000013.1, read as the reverse complement.
CTTTCGATGCAGCGCCGACCGTTCCATACCGACGAATTCCGCCGTGCGCGAAATATTGCCGCCGAATCGATTGATCTGCGCGATCAGATAGTCGCGCTCGAACATTTCGCGAGCCTCACGCAACGGTAAGGTCATGATGTGCTGGTCGCCCTGGGCCGAGATCTTCGGCAGGGTGTCGCCCACTTCCGTCGGCAGCATGTCAGCCGAGATTGGGGTATCCGGACCGTCGCTGCGCGCAAGGATCATCAAACGCTCGATGTTGTTGCGAAGCTGGCGGATGTTACCGGGCCAGTCATGGGCCTGGAGTACGGCCAGCGCGTCGTCGCCGATCTTGCGCGGACGGATCCCCGCCTGCTCGCTGACCTGGCGCATGAACATGTCGACGAGGAACGGAATATCCTCGCGCCGCTCGGCAAGCGCCGGCACCCGCACCGGAATGACGGCAAGCCGATGGAACAGGTCTTCGCGGAACAGGCCCTCGGAGATCATGTTTTCGAGATTGTAGGCCGTCGAAGAGATGATCCGGACATCGACCCGGACGCGCTTGGTGCCACCGACGCGTTCGAACTGTTGGTCGACGAGCACGCGCAGGATCTTGTTTTGCGTCTCGCGCGGCATTTCGCCGATTTCGTCGAGATAGAGGATGCCGCCATGAGCCTCCTCAAGAGCGCCCGTGCGACGCGGCTGGCCCGGCGTGCCTTCGGTTCCGAAAAGCGCAATCTCCATGCGGTCAGGCGTGATTGCCGCGGCGTTCAGCGCCACGAACGGACCGGCAGAGCGCGTCGACTTGCGGTGGATCATCCGCGCAACCAGTTCCTTGCCCGACCCGGACGGCCCCTGGATCATGATTCGGCTGTTGGTCGGCGCAACCTTCTCGATCGTCTGACGAAGCTGCGACACGGCAACCGACGTGCCGATCAACTCAACGGGATCGCCGGATTTCCTCTTCAGCTCAGAGACTTCACGCTTGAGCTTCGAGTTTTCCAGCGCCCGTTCGGCAATCAGGATCAGCCGGTCGGCCTTGAAGGGCTTCTCGATGAAGTCGTAGGCGCCACGCTTGATGGCGTTGACCGCGGTCTCGATGTTGCCGTGACCGGAAATCATGACGACCGGAAGATCCGGATACCGTCCCTTGATCTCGTCGAGCAACGCCAGTCCGTCGAGGCGGCTTCCCTGCATCCAGATGTCGAGGAAGACGAGACGCGGCACGCGATCGCTGATCGCCGCCAGCGCGCTGTCGCTGTCGAAGGCGGTGCGGGTTTCGTGCCCTTCGTCAGAGAGGATACCCGATACGATCTCGCGGATATCTTCCTCATCGTCCACAACCAGAATATCAGCGGCCATCGCTCGCACCCTTATCCTTCAAACTGTCTTCGCCCCCGGTCTCTCCGGCAGGCGGCAGGATCACGCGGATCATCGCCCCGACACCGCCGTCGAAATCGGCTGGCGCATCGTGCAATTCCAATTGTCCGCCATGGTCCTCAATGATCTTCTTGACGATGGCGAGCCCGAGGCCCGTGCCCTTCTCGCGCATCGTCATGTACGGCTCCAGAATCCTGTGCCGGTTCTCCGTCGGCAGGCCCTTGCCGTTGTCGATGATATCGACAACGAAGCGACCCGAGGCCAGGTCAGTTCGTGCTCGCGCAACGATCATCGCGTGGCCGCGCACCGCATCAGCCGGCACCGCCTCGATCGATTCGACCGCATTCTTGACGATGTTGCCGAAGGCCTGACCGAGCATGCGCCCATCAAACAGGCCTTCGAGCGGCTCTTCGCCGAGGTCCCGCACGAAATCGATGTGATTGTTGCCCATCTCGCGCAGGAACATCGCATCCTTCAGGATCGCGCGGAGATCGGCCTTCTCCTTGGTCGGCTTCGGCATGCGCGCGAAAGCCGAGAACTCGTCGACCATGCGGCCGATGTCTTCCACCTGACGCACGATCGTATCGGTGCACTGGTCGAAGACGGTCTTGTCTTCCTGATTGATCTGCTTGCCGTAGCGGCGCTTGAGGCGCTCGGCGGAGAGCTGGATCGGCGTCAGCGGGTTCTTGATCTCATGCGCGATGCGGCGCGCCACATCGGCCCAGGCCGTCGAACGCTGGGCTATGACGAGGTCGGTGATGTCGTCGATGGTGATGACGTAGGACTCGTTCGACTCGCCGCCCTCTTCGCGCGTTACTTGAACGTTCAGCGTCCGCTCGGTCCCGCCGCGCATGATGTTGATCTGTTTGCGGTAGTCGTTGCGGTGGCGGTTTTCGGCCTCGACCAGGACCTCTTCGATCTCCGGCGCCACCGTGCGCAAATCGGCTCCCAGGAGCTCAGGCGCCGCCTTCTTCAGGAAGTCTTCGGAGGAAGAGTTGACGATGGTGATCTGCCGGTCGCGGCCGACACCGATCACGGCCGCGGTCACGCCTGAAAGGACGGCCTCGATGAACCGGCGGCGATGGTCGACTTCGTCCTTCGCCTCCAGGATCTGCTCCTGCTGGCTGCGGATTTCCGAGACCATCTTGTTGAAGGTGCGCGACAGGTTGCCAACGTCGCCGTCGACTGCGCGGACCGGCACGACGACATCGAGATTGCCCGAGGCGACGCTATCGGCAGCGCCGATCAATTGGCGAATGGGCCGGACGATCCGGTCGGCGACGGCGATGGCTGTCCAGATCGCAGCCAGGAGAACGATGAGCGCAAAGCCGATGTAGAGGACGCCGAAGGCGATCTGCGTGAAGGTCCGCCCGGCCTCCAGCATCTTGTACTCGGCGGTGTTCTCTTCCATCAGCCGCAGCGAGCGCATCACTTCCGGATCGACGTTGCGAACCGTGTAGAGATAGGTGCCTGGAATATCGTCGAGCGGAATCACGGCGCCGACGAGGTTGGTGACCCCTGGCGGGATCAGTGTCGGCTGGCCGGATACGGAGCTTTTCAGCGCGTCCGGAGGAATGGCCGGCAGCGGGCGGTCCGTGGAAATGTTGGCCTGGATGATGGCGCTGCCGTCGGCTCGCACGAGGAAGGCGCCGAGCATGCCGCGGCCACGCGCCTGGCGGGTCATCAGCTCCGTAAAGCCGGTGCGGTCGAGGCTATAGAGCTGCCGGTTGCGTTCGAGGTCGTTCGCCATCGACACGGTCTGGCCCTGCAAGTAACTGGCATTCTCGAGCACATAGGCCTGGGCAACGTTGATCGACGAGCGGACGATCGCCTGGGTTCGAAGCGAAAACCAGCGATCGAGACCGACGTCGAGGGTGATGCTTGCAAAAATCGCGACGAGAACCGCCGGCGTGATCGCGACGATCGAAAACAGGGCAACGATGCGCACGTGCAGGCGCGCGGCGGCGCGGCCCTTGCTGCGGGCACGCAGCAGCCGCAGGATTTCGCGGGCGATCAGGTAGATAAGGCCGACGACGAACAGGCTGTTGATGGCAGCGCAGGCGATGACGACATTTCTCTCGAGCCGTATCGGCGTCAATCCGAGAAGCACGAGCAGCGAGATGGTGGCGCAGATCAAGGCGCCGGTCGCCAGCATCAACCCCGGGAGAGCAAAGGACGCGCGCCGGTCCTGCGCCGCGAGTCCCTCATCTGTGCCCAGCGGCAAGGCCATTGCATCCACCATAAAAAGCGTTCCCCCAACCGCCGCCTGTCGGCGACGGCATCACTTGCTGGCATTCTCTGGTCAAAGGTTGACCTCACCGCCCAAATGGGCTGCTGCGTTGCACCCCCAGTCAATCAATTGGGTCAAATCGATTGAACGAGACGGCAACGATGCACGATTCGGCGGTCGTCACACGTTCAAGCAACGCATTGTGGCGAAAATGCAACGGTGGTCGTGGCCAAGTCAAGCGCTGCGTGAGCTGCGATAGACCGAAACGCCGAGTTCGCGGATTTTCTTGCGCAGCGTGTTACGGTTGAGGCCGAGCAAATCGGCCGCCTTGATCTGGTTACCACGGGTTGCGGTAAGCGCCGCCAGGATCAGCGGATACTCCATTTCGGCGAGCACCCGGTCGTAGAGGCCGGCCGGAGGCAAGGCATCGCCGAAGCTTGCGAAATACTGGCGCATGTTTTCTTCGACGGCCTGCGAAATGGTGAGCGATCCGGGCCGCGCCGCGGTCTTCTCGATCGGGCTGTCCGGTATCTCGGAACGCAACTCGTTTTCGATGATTTCGCGGGTGATCACGTCCTGTGGATAAAGTGCCGTGAGGCGCCGCACCAGGTTTTCCAGCTCGCGCACGTTGCCCGGCCAGGCATGCGCCTTCATCAGTTCCAGCGCTTCGTGATCGAAGCGCTTGACGTCGAGCCCTTCCTTTTCCGCCTGCTGGACGAAGTGGCGAACGAGATCCGGGATATCCTCTGCGCGATCCCTCAGCGGCGGCAGCCGCAACGGCACGACGTTGAGGCGATAATAGAGGTCTTCGCGAAACAGGCCCTGATTGATCGATTGCTTCAGGTCCTTGTTGGTCGCCGCCACGATGCGCACGTCCGAGCGGATCGGCGTGCGGCCGCCAACGGTCGTATACTCGCCCTGCTGCAGCACGCGCAGCAGACGGGTCTGCGCGTCCATCGGCATATCGCCGATTTCATCGAGGAAGAGCGTGCCGCCCTCGGCCTGCTCGAAACGACCGGTCGAGCGCATCTGTGCACCGGTGAAAGCGCCCTTCTCATGGCCGAAGAGTTCCGACTCGATCAGATCGCGCGGGATCGCCGCCATGTTGATCGCCACGAACGGGCCGTTGCGGCGCTTGCCGTAATCATGCAGCGCGCGGGCGACGAGTTCCTTGCCGGTGCCGGACTCGCCGGTGATCATCAGCGTCAGGTCCGTCTGCATCAGGCGCGCGAGCACCCGGTAGATTTCCTGCATCGCCGCCGAACGGCCAACCAGCGGCATGCCGTCCTGGGTGTCGTCGTCGAGCTTCGCCGGGCGACGCTTGGGTTCCGAGAGCGCCCGGCCGATGATGCCGATGAGCTCGGTGAGGTCGAAGGGCTTCGGCAGATAGTCGTAGGCGCCCTTCTCCGAAGCCTTGATCGCCGTCATGAAGGTGTTCTGGGCGCTCATGACCAGCACCGGCAGATCGGGGCGCGCCTTCTTGATGCGCGGCAGCAGGTCGAAGGCATTCTCGTCGGGCATCACGACGTCGGTCACGACGAGATCGCCGTCGCCCGCCGCTATCCAGCGCCACAGCGTCGCCGCATTGGAGGTGATGCGTACATCGTAGCCGGCGCGGCTCAGCGCCTGGTTCAGCACGGTGCGAATGGCTGCGTCGTCATCCGCGACGAGGATCGTGGCACCCGTCATGCAAGGTTTCCTTTTGTCATCGGCATGTCGTCTTCATCCGCTGCCTGGCCCTTGGAGGCCGGCATCAGGACACGGAAAGTCGTGCGGTTCTGCTGGCTGTCGCATTCGACGATGCCGCCATGGGCACCGATGATCTTGGCGACCAGCGCAAGCCCCAGGCCGGAACCGTTGGTCTTGGTGGTGATGAAAGGATCGAAGAGCAGCGGCAGGAGATCGGAGGGCACGCCCGGCCCATTGTCGTGCACGCAGAATTCCAGCGGCAGCGAGATCTTCTCGCGCGTTCCGGCAACCGACAGGCGGATGCCCGGTCTGTAGGCCGTCGTCAGCACGATCTCGCCATCTGAGCGCTCGCCGATCGCTTCGGCCGCATTCTTGATCAGGTTCAGGAACACCTGAACCAGTTGATCGCGGTTGGCGAAGACCGGCGGCAGGGACGGATCGTAGTTCTCCGCGAACTTGATGTGTCGCGCGAAGCCGGCCTTGGCGATCGCTTTCACGTGGTCGAGCACCGAGTGAATGTTCAGCGGCACGCGATCCACGGGGCGCTCGTCGGAAAACACCTCCATGCGATCAACCAGCGAGACGATGCGGTCGGTCTCATCGCAGATCAGTCGCGTCAGCGCCCTGTCTTCGTCATTGACCGAGGTTTCCAGAAGCTGTGCGGCGCCGCGTATGCCGGAAAGCGGATTCTTGATCTCGTGCGCCAGCATCGAGGCAAGGCCCGTCACCGAACGGGCGGCGCCGCGATGGGTCAGTTGCCTGTCGATCTTGTCGGCCATCGAGCGCTCCTGGAAGACGACGACGACCGCGCCCGGCTCGGAAAGAACCGGCGCGACATAGAGATCGACGAGCTTGTCGGCGCCGAGACGCGGCGAGCTCAGGTCGACGCGGTACTCATTTACCGGCGCCTTGCGTTCGCGGACCTGCTCGATCAGGGTCAGCAGCGGACTGCCGAAGGGGATGAAGGCGCTGATATTGTGGCGCGCCAGGTGATTGGCGCTGGCGCCGAAAAACGATTCGGCCTCCCAGTTGGCGAAGGCGACCAATCCATTGGCATCGACCAGAATCACCGGGTTCTGAATGGCATTTAGAACCGCCATCGACAGACCGTTCGCGGCGGCATCGGGAATGCTCGGTTTCTCGGTCATGCGGCGATTCCTTCTGCGACCGTCTCGCCGTCAGACTTGGCCGGCGCCGCATCCAGCATCGCCGCGCGCGCCCTGTCGCGGACAAATCGGACATCGGTCGACGTCAGGATTGCAGCCTTTTCCGCGCCTGCCATGTCGGGGGCGGCGCGGTCGAGATACCAGGCGACATGCTTGCGGGCATGCCGCAAGCCGACGTCGACACCATAGAATTCGAGCATCATTTCGTAGTGCTCCGCAAAGATATCGGCGGTCTGCGCTTGCGAGGGGTGCTCGACAGCACCGGCGAGAAAGCCGATGTGCCACGGGCGCCCCTGCGACGAGCGTCCGGCCATGACGGCGTCGGCACCCGACCGGCGCAGAATCTCTTCCGCGTCGGCGATCGTCTCCACGTCGCCATTGGCGACCAGCGGAACGGTAACGGCGTCGCGAACCGGGCGAATGGCATCCCAATCGGCCTTGCCGTTGTAGAACTGCATGCGCGTGCGACCGTGCACAGTGATCGCCTTCACGCCCGCTTCTTCGGCGCGTTTCGCAATCAGCGGCGCATTGATGGAGTTTTCATCCCAGCCGAGCCGCATCTTCAGCGTCACCGGCACATCGACAGCGTTTACCGTCGCCGCGACCAATGACAACGCGTGGTCGGGATCGCGCATGAGCGCCGAGCCGGAATAACCGCCCGTCACCTTCTTGGCCGGGCAGCCCATGTTGATATCGATGATATCGGCACCATTGTCGGCGGCGATCCTGGCGGCTTCCGCCATCCAGTGCGCTTCACGACCGGCGAGCTGGACGATGTGCGGCTTGATGCCCGAATTCTTCAGCCGCGCCCAGGATTCCGACGCGTTGCAGACCAGCTCGCGGCTCGCAACCATCTCGGTAACGACGAAGCCGGCACCAAAGCGCCAGGCGAGCCGCCGGAACGGCAGATCGGTAACACCGGACATGGGTGCGAGCGCGACCCGGTTGCGGATTTCGATCGTCCCGATCCGGAGCGGCGATGAAAGAGCCGGAATTGGCAAATGCTTATCTTTCAGGCACATATTGTTGCTGCACTATTTTTAGACATTGTTCTTGAGCTTGCCAAGCGATTTCGGCGCCTTGCGCAAATTTCCTAGCTTGGCTGGCAAAGCACGACCCTTCGCGGTACATCACGGCGAAGATCGGCGAATGCGGGACCTCATACAGAAGATGCAGCCTCAAGAACAGCTTAAGTGCGGCGTGGTGATCGTTGCAGCCGGGCGCGGCGAACGAGCAGGACAATCCGCCGAAGGTCCGAAGCAATATCGAACCATCGGCGACCGCCCCGTTATCGCCCATACGCTTGACACTTTCGCGACATGGCCGGGCGTGGGCCCGATTGTCGTCGTCATCCACCCGGACGACGAGGCCCTGTTCGACGCGGCGCGCAAACGCTCGGTGGCCGGCGATGTGATCACCGTCCATGGCGGCGCGACACGGCAGGTATCCGTGCTCGCCGGCCTCGAGGCACTCGTCGGGACCGGCGTGGGCCATGTCATGATCCACGATGCGGTCCGCCCCTTTGCTGATCACGCGCTGCTTTCGCGTTGCGCCGCCGCGCTCGGCGGCGAGGTCAAGGCCGTGTTGCCGGCGGTCGCGGTCGCGGACACGCTCAAGCGCGCGGGCAAGGGCAGCGTCGTGCTGGAGACTGTGCCGCGCGACGGTCTCTATGGCGCGCAAACACCGCAAACCTTTGACCTTCCGGCCATTCTTGCCGCACACCGGGATGCGGCCAAGAGCGGCCGCACCGATTTCACTGACGATGCTTCGATCGCCGAATGGGCCGGCCTCAAGGTCGTCCTCGTCGAGGGCACGGTGGACAACATCAAGCTTACGTTGAGAAGGGATATCGCCATGGCCGACGAGAAGCTCAAGCGCACCGCTCTGCCCGATGTGCGCACGGGCAACGGTTACGACGTGCACCAGTTGATCGAAGGCGACGGCGTCACGCTCTGCGGCGTCTTCATTCCGCACACGAAGACGCTCTCCGGCCATTCCGATGCGGACGTAGCGCTGCACGCGCTCACCGACGCGCTGCTCGCCACCTGTGGCGCCGGCGACATCGGCGACCATTTCCCGCCGTCCGATCCGCAATGGAAGGGCGCGCCGTCGCGCATTTTCCTGGAGCATGCCGCACGGATCGTGCGCGAGCGCGGCGGCATCATCACCAATGCCGACATCTCGCTCATCGCCGAAGCGCCAAAGGTCGGACCGCATCGCCTGACGATGCGTCAGAACCTCGCGGACATGCTGGGAATTTCGCTCGACCGCTGCTCCGTCAAGGCCACGACGAACGAACGCCTCGGCTTCGTCGGCCGCGATGAAGGCATCGCTGCGATCGCCACAGCCACCGTCGTCTATGGGAGCCTTTCGTGATGTGGCCCGCCGACATCGAGGTCAAAGCCGGCGAAATCATCGCCGAGTTCACGGCACGCGGCCTCAAGGTCGCGACGGCCGAATCCTGCACCGGCGGCCTGATCGCGGGGGCGCTCACCGAGATTTCCGGTTCGTCTGCCGTCGTCGACCGCGGTTTCGTCACCTATTCCAACGAAGCGAAGGTCGCCATGCTCGACGTCGAGACGGCGACCCTTGCCGCCCATGGTGCGGTTTCGCGCCAAACGGCAATCGAGATGGTACAAGGCGCGCTGCGACATTCGGCAGCGGATTTTGCGGTTGCCGTCACTGGCATTGCCGGCCCGGGCGGCGGATCGTCTGAAAAGCCGGTCGGGCTCGTGCACCTTGCGGCATCGGGGCGAAATGGTGAGATGCTGCATCGGGAGATGCGTTATGGCGACATCGGCCGCAGTGGCATCCGGCTTGCGACCGTCCGCAGCGCGCTCGATATGCTCGCGGAAATCGCTCAGATTGCGTAGATGCTGTCGGCGCGTTTTTCGAAGGCGTCGGAGAACATCCGGAAGGCGCGGTCGAACATCGAGCCCATCAAGGCGCCGAGAATGCGGCTCTTGAACTCGTAGTCGATGTAGAAATGCACCACCGACTGCCCCTCGCCCGCCGGTTCGAAACGCCAACGGTTGTCGAGGTACTTGAACGGCCCGTCGATGTATTTGACGTCGATCGCACGCTCGGCCTTGTTCAACAGCACCTGTGTCGTGAAGGTCTCGCGGATCGCCTTGTAGCCGACGGTCATGTCGGCAAGCAGCAACACCTTGCTGTCGCGCTCCTTGCGTGAGCGCACCGTCAGCGCCTCGCAGAGCGGCAGGAATTCGGGATAGTGCTCGACATCGGCGACGAGATCGAACATCTGGTCGGCGCTATGCTTGACGACATGGTTGGTTTCGAAATGTGGCATGATCGAGAGCTAGTGGCCCCGCTTTATCTTAGCAAGTAGCAACGCCGTTTCGGCGTGCGATTTCAACACGAGAACCGGCAGGTCGGCATGAGCCGCCAGTTGCATCTCGATCTCAACCGCGTCCCTCCGCTCGAAGTTCCAGACGTAGCGGAGGAAATCGAGATCGATCTTCTCCGGACAACCGTCGGCCATATCCGGGCGGGTCTTTTTCCAATAGGCGAACCAGCGCCAGAGCACCCCGCGCAGCGACACCCACCGCGGCGGCCGCATCCAGACCACGACATGCGCGCGCGGCAGCCGCAGCGGCAGCGTCTTCGGACCCGTGCCATCCATGATCCAGCGTTCGCCGGCCGCAGCCTTCGAGATCAGCGCGAGCATTTCCTGCCTCGGCCGAAGCTTCCATCCCGGCAACCAGAAGAACTCCCGGTCCATCGCCAGATGCGGCAGATCGAGCCGCTCGGACAGTTGCCGGGAAAGCGTGCTCTTGCCGCTGCCGGAACAGCCGATCACCAGAATACGTTGCGCATTCCCGAGATGCGACGCTGCCTCTTCCCCGTTCACGTATCGCGGCATCGGCAAGCCTCCTCTGGAGACAACCGTTAGGCGATCGAGCGGGCGGATGCAAGATTGGCGCGAGCGTCCGAAAGTCGCGCCATGGCGCGGCAAGCGTTCCGGTAAAAACAAAAGCCCCAAAACAAAAAGCTCCGGCGCAAGCGCCGGAGCCGATCGTTCTCGAGACCCGCAGTCCGCCTTACTCGGCAGCCTGCAGTTTTTTCTCGCGCGCCGCCCTCAGACGGGCAAAGTCATCGCCGGCATGGTGCGACGAGCGAGTCAACGGGCTCGAGGAAACCATGAGGAAACCCTTGGTATAGGCGACGGTCTCGTAGGACTTGAACTCTTCGGGGGTCACGAACTTCTCGACCTTGTGGTGCTTGCGCGTCGGCTGCAGGTACTGACCGATCGTCAGGAAGTCGACATCGGCGGTGCGCAGGTCGTCCATCAACTGCAGCACTTCGTTGCGCTCTTCGCCGAGGCCGACCATGATGCCGGACTTGGTGAACATCGTCGGGTCCAGCTCCTTCACGCGCTGCAACAGGCGCACGGAGTGGAAATAGCGCGCACCCGGGCGGACCGTCAGATAGTTGCCAGGCACCGTTTCCATGTTGTGGTTGAAGACGTCGGGCTTGGCGGCAACGACGCGTTCCAGCGCACCCGGTTTCTTCAGGAAGTCCGGCGTCAGGATCTCGATGGTGGTCGTCGGCGAAGCCTCGCGGATCGCCCAGATGACCTTCTCGAAGTGCTCGGCGCCACCATCCTCCAGATCGTCACGGTCGACGGAGGTGATGACGACGTGGCTGAGGCCCATCTGCTTGACGGCCTTTGCAATGTTCGCCGGCTCTTCGAGATCGAGCGCATTCGGCTTGCCGGTCGCGACGTTGCAGAAGGCGCAGGCACGGGTGCAGATCTCACCCATGATCATGAAGGTGGCGTGCTTCTTGTCCCAACATTCGCCGATGTTCGGGCAGCCGGCCTCTTCGCAGACCGTGACGAGCTTGTTGCTCTTCACGATCGAGCGCGTCTCCTGATAGCCCTTCGACATCGGCGCCTTGACGCGGATCCAGTCCGGCTTGCGCATCACTTCCGTGTCGGGCTTGTGCGCCTTTTCCGGGTGGCGGACGCGTTGCGCCCGGTCAGAGACGGCATCGAACACCGTTACCATACTGTCTTCCTCATCGCGGCGGGACCGGCATCAGGCCGGGTGACCCATTTTCGCTCTATATAGACGGCCCGACGGCAAATGTCAGGCCGTCTGCAGCGCCGCGCATCTCTCGGACGCGCAAAGGTCGCTGTAGTCCTTCAAATTGCTGCATCCCTAAGTCGGAGACGACCCCAGGAAGCATGCGAGATTGAAGCCCGACGGAAGCGCTGGTCGCCCGGCAGGCTATCGTTTGACGGCGCGACCAGCGGCAATCAACAGGCAGGCGCCGATGAAGCCGATGACCAGGTAGGCGACCCATCCGACAAAAGCCATGCCGAAGGCCGCCAGGATAAAGTTCAGCACCACCGCGCCGATGATGCCGAGCAGTATGTTCATGAACAGACCCATGTCGCTGTGCATGAACTTCTCCGCGAGCCATCCGGCCAAACCGCCGATGATGATCGCAGCCAGAATGCCGACGCCGTTCACGCTCATTTTGGTCTCCGTGCATTGAGGACGGTCCTCAATGCCGAAGCCGCCTGAAAGGTTCCGGCGCAGTAACACTTTGAACGCTCCTAATTTTGTCCTCAAATCGATGCCGATCTAAGGAGTTATGCAGCACGTCAGGCGTTGAGCGCGCGGCCGTAGGCGTCGAGCACGCTTTCCTTCATCGTCTCCGAAATGGTCGGATGCGGGAAGATCGTGTGCATCAGGTCTTCTTCGGTTGTCTCGAGGTTCATCGCGACGACGAAGCCCTGGATGAGCTCGGTGACTTCGGCGCCGACCATGTGGGCGCCCAGCAATTCGCCGGTCTTCTTGTCGAAGATGGTCTTGACCAGGCCCTGGTCCTCGCCGAGCGCGATCGCCTTGCCGTTGGCGACGAACGGGAAGCGGCCGACGCGGATCTCGCGGCCCAATTCCTTGGCCTTGGCTTCGGTGAGGCCGACGGAGGCAACCTGCGGATGGCAATAGGTGCAGCCCGGGATCTTCAGCTTGTCCATCGGGTGGACGTTCGGCAGTCCGGCGATCTTCTCGACGCAGATCACGGCCTCGTGCTCGGCCTTGTGGGCAAGCATCGGCGGGCCGGCAACGTCGCCGATGGCGTAGACGCCCGGGACATTGGTCTTGCCGTAGCCATCGATGACGATGCAGCCGCGGTCCGTCTTCACGCCGAGCGCCTCGAGGCCGAGGTTCTCGATATTGCCTTGGACACCGACGGCCGAGATCATCCGGTCGGCAGTGATCTTCTCGACCTTGCCGTCCTTCATCTCGACATGGGCGGTGATCGAGTTGGCAGCCTTCTCGACCTTGGTCACCTTGGCCTGGAGATGGATCTTCATGCCCTGCTTCTCGAACTGCTTCTTGGCGATCGCCGAGATCTCGGCGTCTTCAACCGGCATGACGGTCGGCATGACCTCGACGACGGTCACGTCGACACCCATGGTGCGATAGAACGAGGCGAATTCGATGCCGATCGCGCCGGAACCCATGACGACAAGCGACTTCGGCATTTCCTCGGGCTTCATCGCCTCGAAGTAGGTCCAGATCAGCTTGCCATCGGGCTCGATGCCGGGAAGTGCGCGCGGACGGGCACCGGTCGCGATGATGATGTGCTTGGCGGTGTAGGTGCCCTCGCCCTTGGTGTTCTTCGGCAGCGGCGCCTGCGGCTGGACGACCGGCTTCGTCGACTTGCCGACGACGATCTCGCCGGGCTTCGTCAGCTTCGCCTCGCCCCAGATCACGTCGACCTTGTTCTTCTTCATCAGGAAGCCGACGCCGCCGTTCATGCGCTCGGCAATGCCGCGCGAGCGGGCGACGATCGCCTTGAGGTCCGGCGTCACCGTGCCTTCGATCTTGACGCCATAGGCGCCCGGATGCTGGGCATAGTGCAGGACTTCGGCCGAGCGCAGCAGCGCCTTGGTCGGGATGCAGCCCCAGTTGGAGCAGATGCCGGCCAGATGCTCGCGCTCGACGACCGCGGTCTTCAAACCAAGCTGTGCTGCGCGGATGGCGGCGATGTAGCCCCCCGGACCCGAACCGATGACGATGACGTCGTAATTCTCAGCCATATGTTTCCTGCCTTTGTCTCAAGCGACCTTGCGGGTGAACAGCACCCAGTCGTGTTTCTTGCTTTCGTCAAAGAGCGGAACCGCCTCGGCGCGCGCTGCCTCGCCGAAGCCGTTTGCTCTGTATAGTGCCTGGGCCCTGTCATTGTGGCTTTCGGTGATCAGGCTCACCGGCGCCGATCCGGCGCGTTCGAATTCCCTTGCCAAGAGCGCGCTACCGATCCCGCGGGCGCGCTGATGGCGATAGACGCCGAGGCTTTCGATGAACCAGTGGCCGACGATCTGCCTTTGCAGCGCGAGCAAGGGTTCCAGCACCGGATGCTTGGCGACGATCTCCAGAACCTCCGGGCCGATCGCATAGCCGACCGACAGACCGGCAACCTCGTCATCGGTTTCGGCAACCAGCGCGTCGCGCCAGTTTCCAGGCCCGGGCTCCTCGCGAAGCTTGTTGCGGCCGCGCTCGAAAGCCGTGTCCGTCACTCCATGGAGGACGGCGCCGTACCAGAGCCAGGAGGCAAAGCCGTGCGCGGCGATGTCGACGAGGATGGCGAGCTCGGCCGCCTCACGTCTTTCCGCCGGACGAATGGTGACGCCCCCCACCATCCTTAGACCCCAAGCATCATCCGCACGACCGGTTCGAGACCCCGGCCGATCGCACGCGTATTCTCCGCATCGAGATGCACGCCATCGAGCGGCGTGGTCACCGCCACCGAACCCGCATCGAAGAAGCCGCAATCAAGCTCGTCGGCAAGATCGCGATAGAGCGGCGCCAGCATCGCGGACTGTTCGATGCCACCGGCGAACATTGCACCGAAGGCGGCATTGGCGGTTTCGCAGAGCGCCGGCGGCGCGACAATCAGGATCTCCGGGCCTTCCTCGCCCTCGACCGGCCAGTCATGCCGGCGCACGAGGTTGACGAGGCGCTGAATGCCCTTCACGGCGCCGAAAGCGGTTCCGTGGATCACCGGCTTCATGTCGTTGGAGCCGAGAAGAAATATGATGAGATCGAGCGGCGCGTGGCTGTGCAGCACCGTTGGCAACACTCTTGCACCATTGCGATCGCAATCGGCGAGATGATCGTCATAGGCGGTCGTGCGACCGTTCAAGCCCTCGGCGATAACCTGGACATCCGCGCCCAGCGACTTCTGCAGCACACTCGGCCAGCGATCGGCAAGCGGGTGGCGGCCTCCGTCCGCGGCATCATAGCCCCAGGTCAGACTGTCGCCATAGCAGAGAACTGTTTTCATCGTCCGGGTCCGCCTTCGACTGCGCGAATAGGAACGGACCGGCCCGGGGGCCGGTCCCTATCCAACTCAGACCAGCATGCCCATCGGGTTTTCGATGTAGCGCTTGAAGGCACCGAGCAGTTCGGCGCCAAGCGCGCCATCGACGCAGCGATGGTCGGTCGAAAGCGTGACGGTCATGACGTTAGCGATGACCATCTGCTTGTTCTTGACCACGACACGCTCCTCGCCAGCACCGACCGCGAGGATCGTCGCATGCGGCGGGTTGACGACGGCGGCGAAGTTCTTGACGCCCATCATGCCCATGTTGGAAACGGCAGTGGTGCCGCCTTGGTATTCCTCGGGCTTCAGCTTGCGGTCCTTGGCACGCTGGCCGAGGTCCTTCATCTCGTTGGAGATGGCCGACAGGCTCTTCAGTTCCGCCTGGCGCACGATCGGGGTGATCAGGCCGCCCGGGATCGACACGGCAACGCCGACATCGGCGTGCTTGTGCTTGACCATGTTGCTCTCGGTCCAGGAGACGTTCGCATTCGGAACGTCACGGAGCGCCAGCGCCAGGGCCTTGATGACCATATCGTTGACGGAGAGCTTGTAGACCGGCTTGCCACCCTGTTCTGGAGCAGCGGCGTTGAGCTGGGCGCGGAGCGTCAGCAGCGCGTCGAGTTCGCAGTCGACCGACACGTAGAAGTGCGGGATCGTCTGCTTGGATTCGACGAGGCGCTTGGCGATCGTCTTGCGCATGCCGTCATGCGGCACGAGTTCGTAGGAACCCGGCTCGAAGAGCTTGAGAACGGCGTCGTCCGACGGACCCTTGGCAAGCGGTGCGGCCGCAGGAGCAGCAGCGCCGACAGCCGGAGCGGTTGCGGGCTTCGCGGTACCACCGGAAACGGCAGCCTCGACGTCCTTCTTGACGACGCGGCCGTGCGGGCCGGTACCGGCGATTGCCGAAAGGTCGATGCCGGCGTCCTTTGCCAGGCGACGTGCGAGCGGCGAAGAGAAGACGCGTGCGCCTCCCTCGGACTTCGCCGGCTGCACGGCAACCGGGGCGGACGCGGCTGGTGCAGGAGCGGCCGCCGGAGCGCTCGGCGCTGCCGGCGCGGGCGCTTCCGCCTTGGCCGCGGGAGCCGGTGCGGCTGCACCGTTGCCACCCTTGGCAGCGGCTGCGACATCCTCGCCATCGGCGGCGAGAACGGCAATCAGCGCGTTGACCTTGACGCCTTCGGTGCCGGCGGGAACGACGATCTTGGCGACCGTACCTTCGTCGACGGCTTCGACTTCCATCGTCGCCTTGTCGGTCTCGATCTCGGCGATCACGTCACCGGACTTGACCTTGTCGCCTTCCTTGACGAGCCACTTGGCCAGATTGCCTTCTTCCATCGTCGGAGAGAGGGCAGGCATTGTGATGTTGATAGGCATCGAAGGGCCCTCCCCTTATTTGTAGCAAACGGCTTTCACCGCATCGACGACCTCTGCGACGCTCGGAAGCGCCAGCTTCTCGAGGTTCGCGGCGTAAGGCATCGGCACGTCCTTGCCGGCGATCGTCAGGATCGGGGCGTCAAGGTAGTCGAATGCCTGCTGCATGACGCGGGTGGCGATTTCGGTGCCGACGGATGACTGCGGATAGCCTTCTTCGACGGTGACGAGACGCCCGGTCTTCTTGACGGATTCGATGACCGTCGGCAGGTCCATCGGACGGATGGTGCGCAGGTCGATCAGTTCGACGTCGATGCCCAAGGCTTCGAGCTCGGCAACCGCCTTGACGGCATAGGTCATGCCGATGCCGAAGGAGACGATCGTCGCGTCCTTGCCCTGCTTGTGGATGCGGGCCTTGCCGATCGGCAGAACGAAATCGTCGAGCTTCGGCACTTCGAAGGAGTGACCGTAGAGGATTTCGTTCTCGAGGAAGATGACCGGGTTCGGATCGCGGATCGCCGCCTTCAGCAGACCCTTGGCGTCGGCTGCCGTGTAGGGCATGACGACCTTGAGGCCGGGGATATGGCTGTACCAGGCAGCATAGCACTGCGAGTGCTGGGCGGCCACGCGGGCAGCGGCACCGCTCGGGCCGCGGAAGACGATCGGGGCGCCCATCTGGCCGCCGGACATATAGAGCGTCTTGGCGGCGGAGTTGATGATCTGGTCGATCGCCTGCATGGCGAAGTTGAAGGTCATGAACTCGACGATCGGACGCAGGCCGGTCATGGCAGCGCCGACGCCGACACCGGCAAAGCCATGCTCGGTGATCGGCGTATCGATGACGCGGCGAGAACCGAATTCCTGCAGCAGGCCCTGGGTGATCTTGTAGGCGCCCTGATATTCGGCGACTTCTTCGCCCATGACGAAAACGTCATCGCTGGCGCGCATTTCTTCGGCCATCGCATCGCGAAGGGCCTCGCGAACGGTCATCGTGACCATTTCGGTGCCGGCCGGGATTGCCGGATCGGCGGCAACTTCGACCTTCGGCTGGGCTGCAACCGGAGCCGGCGCGGAAGCGGCGGGAGCCTCGGCTGCTGCCGCCTTCGGCGCTTCGGCCTTCGGAGCAACGGCGATATCACCGGCGGCTTCACCGTCCTGCAGCAGCACGGCGATCGGCGTGTTGACCTTGACGCCTTCGGTGCCGGCCGCGATCAGCAGCTTGCCGATCGTGCCTTCATCGACGGCTTCGACTTCCATCGTCGCCTTGTCCGTCTCGATTTCGGCGATGACGTCGCCGGAGGACACCTTGTCCCCCTCGTTCTTCAGCCATTTCGAGAGCGTGCCTTCCTCCATCGTCGGGGAAAGGGCGGGCATAAGAATTTCTACTGGCATGTTTGTCCCTCCCCGGATCAAAGCAGGATGTCGGTGTAGAGCTCGGATGCATCCGGCTCCGGATCGGCCTGGGCGAAATCGGCGCTATCGGCAACGATATCGCGGACTTCCTTGTCGATCTGCTTGAGCTCGTCTTCGCTCGCCCAGCCCTTCTCCATGAGACGGGCCTTCACCTGCTCGATCGGGTCATGCTCCGAGCGCATCTTCTGCACTTCATCCTTCGAACGATACTTCGCCGGGTCGGACATCGAGTGGCCGCGGTAGCGGTAGGTCAGCATTTCCAGAATGATCGGGCCCTTGCCCGAGCGGCAATGGGCGACAGCCTCGTCGGCCGCGGCCTTCACGGCGCGAACGTCCATGCCATCCACCTGGAAGCCCGGAATGTTGAAGGAAACGCCACGCTGCGAGAAGTCGGTTTGTGCCGAGGCGCGGGAAACGGCGGTGCCCATGGCGTAACGGTTGTTCTCGATCACGTAGATCACCGGCAGCTTCCAGAGCTGCGCCATGTTGAAGCTTTCGTAAACCTGGCCCTGGTTGGCCGCGCCGTCACCGAAGTAGGCAACGGAAACATTGTCGTTGCCGCGGTAGCGGTTGGCGAAAGCGAGACCGGTGCCGAGCGACACCTGGGCGCCGACGATGCCGTGACCGCCGTAGAAGTGCTTTTCCTTGGAGAACATGTGCATCGAGCCGCCCTTCCCCTTGGAAAGACCGCCGCGACGACCGGTGAGTTCGGCCATCACGCCGCGGGCGCTCATGCCGCAGGCCAGCATATGGCCGTGATCACGGTAACCGGTGATCACCTGGTCGCCTTCCTTCAGCGCCGCCTGCATGCCGACAACGACCGCTTCCTGGCCGATATAGAGGTGACAGAAGCCGCCGATGAAGCCCATGCCGTAGAGCTGGCCGGCTTTTTCCTCGAAACGCCGGATCAGCAGCATCTCGCGGTAGGCATTGAGATCTTCTTCCTTGGAGAATTCGGCGAAGGTGCCGCCGTTGAAATCTTTCTTCGCCGGCTTTGCGGCACTCTTGCGGCTGGAAACGGACGCGGATTTTCGCGGAGCCATTCGTTCCTCCCAATGGTTAGCCTTTTGCGGTTACCATAGGGAAAGAAAGCGGCCACAGCAATGCCATATTTGCATGGCTCGCATTCCACGCAAATAGTTGAATTTACTTTACAAATCTCAGTTAACTGAATTCAGGTTAATTTGCGGCGCGGTGAAAAATAACGATCTCGTCGCTTCGCGACATGTTCAGCGCGAGGCGAGCTTTTTCATCCAGCATGTCCCGTTCCAGCGACCCGTCACTCATCAGCTGAACCTCTTTTTCAAGGATCATTCGCCGCTTCGTGAGCTCATCCAGCCGCGCCTGCCGCTCGACGATCTGGCGATCGAATTGCTCGGTCGCCTTCAGGCCATAGCCGCCGTGGATGGAATGATAGCCGAAGTAAGAGAGAAAGGCGACCGCGATCAGCGGCATCACCAGCCGACCCAGTTTCCGTTTCTTATGATGCCGTGTCCACATCCGTTCACGCCCTGATACGCAATACGGAAATCAGATTAGCGGCGATTGATTAACCGACCGTTGACCATGAATGGCAGGAAAACAGAAACCCGCCCACGTGGAAACGTGAGCGGGTTCGTTTGTTAGCTGCTGCATTGCGCGTCCGACCGGACGCGCGGCGCTTTAGTAAGTTGGAGCGGGACGCGGGCGGAAAACCGCGCACACTTTTCTTCATCCCGCTCTGGGATCAGCCGCGCAGGATCGAGCGGCCGGCGTACTTGGCCTGCAGGCCGAGTTGCTCTTCGATGCGGATGAGCTGGTTGTACTTGGCGAGCCGGTCCGAACGGGCGAGCGAGCCGGTCTTGATCTGGCCGCAGTTGGTGGCAACCGCGAGATCGGCGATCGTGGCGTCTTCGGTTTCGCCCGAGCGGTGCGACATGACGGCGGTGTAGCGCGCCTTGTGCGCCGTCTCGACGGCATCGAGCGTCTCGGAGAGCGAGCCGATCTGGTTGACCTTGACGAGGATCGAGTTGGCGACGCCCATCTTGATGCCGTCGCGCAGGCGCGCCGAGTTGGTGACGAACAGGTCGTCGCCGACGAGCTGGACCTTCGAGCCGATCTTGTCGGTCACGGCCTTCCAGCCATCCCAGTCGTCTTCCGCCATGCCGTCTTCGATCGAGAAGATCGGGTACTTGGCAGCGAGCTCCGCCAGGTATTCGGCCATGGCGCCCGGCTCCAGCGTGCGGCCCTCACCTTCGAGCACGTACTTGCCGTCCTTGAAGAATTCGGTTGCGGCGCAATCAAGCGCGATGAACATGTCTTCGCCCGGCTTGTAGCCGGCCTTCTCGATCGACTTCATGATGAAGTCGAGCGCCGCCGGAGCAGAGGCGAGACCCGGGGCGAAGCCGCCTTCGTCGCCGACATTGGTGTTGTGGCCGTCGGCCGCAAGCTGCTTCTTCAGCGTGTGGAACACTTCCGAACCCATGCGGACCGCATCGCGCATCGTGTCGGCACCGACAGGAACGATCATGAATTCCTGGAAGTCGATCGGGTTGTCGGCATGGGCGCCGCCGTTGATGATGTTCATCATCGGGACCGGCAGCACGTGGGCGTTCGGACCGCCGATGTAGCGGTAGAGCGGCAGGCCGGCAGCTTCGGCCGCGGCCTTGGCGACGGCCAGCGAAACGCCGAGGATGGCGTTGGCGCCGAGACGCGACTTGTTCGACGTGCCGTCGAGTTCGATCATGGTCTTGTCGATCTGGATCTGGTTCTCGGCATCGAGACCGCCGATCGCTTCGAAGATCTCGCCGTTGACGGCTTCGACGGCGCGCTCGACGCCCTTGCCGAGGTAACGCGTGCCACCATCGCGCAGTTCGACAGCCTCATGCGCACCGGTCGAGGCGCCCGACGGGACCGCCGCGCGGCCGAAGCTTCCGTCTTCCAGGTACACGTCGACCTCGACGGTCGGGTTGCCGCGGCTGTCCAGAATTTCTCGGCCGATGATGTCGATGATTGCAGTCATGATCTCTTCCCTGTTGAGGACGGTGGGTGGTCGGGGCCTGTCATACGCCAAGGCCTCTAAATTACAATGGCGCGCAAGATGCAAAACAGTTCGCGCCATTGCGGTTCATGAAAATTTCACGAAGCGTCGCTGAGGGCTCAACCCTTGGCGATCGCGTCGAAGGCGAGCAGCTTTTCGAGCAGCCGCGGCATGTCTTTCAGGTGCACCATGTTCGGGCCGTCCGACGGTGCGTTGTCCGGGTCTTCATGCGTCTCGACGAAGACGCCGGCGACACCGACGGCCACGGCCGCACGGGCCAGCGTCTCGACGAATTCACGCTGGCCGCCCGAAGAACCGCCCTGCCCGCCCGGCTGCTGCACCGAATGGGTGGCGTCGAAGACGACAGGTGCGCCGAGCGAAGCCATGATCGGCAGCGAGCGCATGTCGGAGACCAGCGTATTGTAGCCGAAGGAGGCGCCGCGCTCGCAGAGCAGGACGTTCGGATTGCCGCTTTCGGTGAACTTCGCCAGCACGTTCTTCATGTCCCAGGGCGCCAGGAACTGGCCCTTCTTCACGTTGATCGCGCGGCCGGTCTTGGCGGCAGCGACCAAAAGGTCGGTCTGGCGCGACAGGAAAGCCGGGATCTGCAGGACGTCGACTGTCGGGGCGACCAGAGCGCACTGCTCTTCGGTGTGCACGTCGGTCAATACCGGGAAACCGAATTCCTTCTTGAGATCGGCGAAGATCTCCATCGCCTTCGCGAGGCCGATGCCGCGCTTGCCGGAGAGCGACGTACGGTTCGCCTTGTCGAAGGAAGACTTGTAGACGAGGCCGATACCGAGCTTCTTGCAGAGTTCAAAGAGGGCGCCCGCGATCATGAAGGCGTGTTCGCGGCTCTCCATCTGGCAGGGGCCGGCGATCAGCGACAGCTTCTCGGTTTGCGCGAAGGCGACCTGCTGGGCGCCGTTGCCGACTACTACTCTGGCATTGGTTTTCATCATCAAGCTCCAAAAGCGAAGATCACCCCTTGCCCCGGCATTTCGGGGACAATGAGGCGTCCGCCCATTTCTGCAAATTCGATATCGTTCTCAGCGAAAAGAGCGCGTGTCGCCTCCAGGTCGGTGACGCGGAAAACGACGGCGCGACCACGCAGGCCGCGCTCAGCACCCCGCACCGAACGGCCGAAGAAGGCTTCCATACCGGCGGGGTTCAGCACCGAAATCTTGGCGTTGGTGGCCGACACATCCATGCCGAAGGAATGGGCCGTGACCTTGCGTTCGTCGACCGCCTCCTGCAGGAGGTACTGGAAATCGGTCGGGTTCGTTTCCGACAGGACCACCTCGGCGATGCCGATCACGCCGTTTTCATGCTGCTCCAGTGCGGCCCGATCGGTGGGCAGCGCCCGGACACGCTGACAGTTGAAAAGGAAGAAATCCGGCGAGCGCAGATCAGCCGCGAAGGCAAGGCGGAAGGAGCCCAGTCCCTCACGGCCATCCGGCAGCTTCATCGGGCGGGAAAACTCCAGCATGTCGCCGCCGGAAATGCCGCGTGCCCGAAAGCGGATGTGATCGCTCGCGGCATCCTCGGTGCCGAAGACCAGCGCCGAGAGACCTTCTGGCCCCTGGCGAAAACGGAAGGCCTGATCGCGAGCGACAAAGGCATTGCCATCGAGTGCGGCGGCTTCACATTCCTCGCGGGAAGCAACGGCCAACGGTTCGAGATAGGTGCCATCGGAAAAGAAGACGCAGGCATTCTCGGTGCCGAAAGGATGGCGAGCGTCCTCGGCAACGGTAAAACCGAGCTCGGACAGGCGACGCCGTGCCTGGGTAAGCGTATCCACCGGCAGCACGAGGTGATCGAGCGGGCGGGTGGTGCGCTTGGAGAGGCTCATGGCGTTTTCCCTGATGGTTCGCCGCTGTTTGCAACTTTTGGCCGGCGAATGCAAGTCGGGTCGCGGCCCTGGAGCGATTGGTCGCTGGCGTCCGAACATGGGCCGCAAACAGAAACGCTCCGCGCCGGGCCGCGCCCGCCGCAGAGTTACCTTTGCCTAGCGAGTGTCGGACTGCCTCAGTAGTAACCCGGAGCCGCCGTCGCGTTGGCCGTATTTCCCGCCCCGAGACCGGGGGCGAAGGTTTGGGGCTGCGCGTAGGTCGTATTGGTCGAGGACGTGGAGGCACAGCCGGCAAGCCCCGCCACGATCGCCAACGGCACGAATAACAAGGTGATGAAGCGCATGCGTATTGCCCCTTTCCAGTTTCGCTGACGAACAGAAAAGAATGAAACCGATGATTTGGCGAGTACGTAACAGTAACGCGACGTAACAAGGGTCGATGATCGACGTGCAGCTTACCCCGGGAACGCAACCGCGGGTCACCGCAGACGCCGCGATCGCTCTGATCGTCCGGTGCGCCGCACGAGGCGCGCACGGTTCTCGGCTCGCTTACCTCAAAGACCAAGATCGTTCTTGATGGCGCAGGTGGCGATGAAGGTCGGCACGAACCTGTCGATCAGGAAACGAGGTGACGGCTGCCAATCCTCGTGAAAGCCGGCGAGCACGAAGCCAGCCCGCAATTGCCCGTCAATCTCAGTTCGGTCGATTGCTGTGGCAGGGCATCGCATCATTTTGCGATCCACCCCCGCCTGCCGAGAGCGAATATCCAAGGCGCCCGGCACGTTATCACCCTGCACGTGATTTCGACCGCTTGAGAAGCGGATACAATCGCGTAATGTTGTTCGATGCAGCCTGGAGTTACGCCGGGCGGCAGGCTGAGGGGCAGCGCTTGATCTTTTTGTTGCAAGGCATGAAACGCATCCGGGCACGGCCGATGGGCTGCGCAAGGCGCGTCGGGACGCTGACCTGGCTTCCGCTTGGATATGAATCGACATGATCCGCGACTTGACGGCCAAGTTGGCTTCCATTGCGATCATGATGTTTGCGCGCGCGCTGACTGCGGCGCGCGCCATCTGGCATGAGACGGGTCTCCCGCCGAAGCAGAGCATCTATTTCGCCAATCATTCCAGCCACGGCGATTTTGTGCTGATCTGGGCGGTGTTGCCGCCCTGGCTTCGCGAATGCGCGCGGCCGGTTGCCGGCGCGGAATACTGGCTGAAATCGAAGCTGTCGGCCTTCATCGGCCGCGACGTCTTCGATGCGGTGCTGATCGAGCGCGACCCGGCGGCCCGCACCCAGGATCCGGTCGAGCAAATGACGGCCGTTCTTAACGACGGCTCGTCGCTGATTCTCTTTCCCGAGGGAACGCGCAATCAGACCGAGGCACGGCTGCTGCCCTTCAAAAGCGGGCTCTATCACCTCGCCTGCAAGCGGCCGGATGTGGCACTGGTTCCTGTCTGGATCAACAATCTCAACCGCGTCATGCCGAAGGGGGAGTTCGTGCCGATCCCGCTCATCTGTACCGTAACCTTCGGCGAACCGATGCATCTCAAGGCGCAGGAGACGAAGGACGAGTTCATCGCCCGCGCCGAGGCAGCCATGCTCGCGCTCTCACCTTCATCGACGGAAGACGACGCATGAGCGCGGCGACCTTGGACATGCTCAAACTGCTCCTGGGCGTCGGCGGCATTCTCGTCCTGGCGTCGAGCATCGGCTACGTCCTGAAGCAAAAGCTCTCGCCGGATGGGTCGAACGGCGCAATCGAGAACCTCAACGCCCGCATCAAGGCATGGTGGGCAATGGTGGTGCTGATCGCCATCGCCTTCGTTGCCGGCCGGGTCGGCGTGCTCCTGCTTTTCGCCTTCTGCTCTTTCGCGGCGCTGCGCGAATTCATCACGCTGATCAAGACCCGCCGCGGCGACCACTGGGCGATTGCTGCCGCGTTCTTCGTTGTTCTGCCGATCAACTACGTCCTGCTGTGGGCCGAGCAATACGGCATCTACTCGATCTTCGTGCCGGTCTACGCCTTTCTGCTGATGCCGATCATCGCCGTCATGCGTGGCGACACGCGCGATTTCCTGCTCAGGATCGCGGAGGTGCAATGGGCGCTGATGATCTGCGTCTTCTGCGCCTCGCACGTGCCAGCACTCCTGACACTGCAGATCCCGGATTACGAAGGGCGCAACGTCCTTCTCATCGCCTTCCTGGTCATCGTCGTTCAGTCCAGCGACGTGCTGCAATATGTCTGGGGCAAGCTCTTCGGGAGGACCAAGATCGCACCGACCCTTTCGCCCTCGAAGACGGTCGAGGGCTTTATCGGCGGGGTCGCAAGCGCCACCCTGATCGGCGCGTCGCTCTGGTGGATCACTCCGTTCACGCCGTCCCAGGCCGCGTTGATGTCGCTGCTCATCACCCTGATGGGCTTTTTCGGCGGACTCGTCATGTCGGCGATCAAGCGTGACCGCGGCGTCAAGGACTGGGGCCATCTGATCGAGGGCCATGGCGGGCTGATCGACCGGTTGGATTCCGTCGTCTTCTCCGCACCGATCTTCTTCCACCTGACACGTTACTGGTGGTCACTGACATGACGGCGAAGCTGAGGGGCCTGGCGGGCAACGGCATGGTGCACGTGGCATTCGCCTTTTTTGCCATGGGCGGCTGGGCGCTTTTCGCCAATCGCCATCATCCGATGCCCAAGCCGCTTCTTGCCGCGATCGTGCAAGGTACACTCTCGGCACTTCTGACCCTCTACCTCAAGACAGTGATCGACGCGCTTTCCAGGCGGTTTCGCGGGGCAAAACGTTTGTTCCTGCCGCCACTTCTCGCCTGCCTCAGTTCGTCAGCAATGCTCGCCGCGATCCACACGGCCAGCGGCACGCCGGAGATCCTGAGGACGATCGCCCTGCCGCTCGCGGTGTCGACCACCTACGCCGCCATCTATAACTATTCCATCAGCCGAGGAGAGCCTGGGCATGACCGAGACCGGTGACCGCAGGCCGCTCGCAAGCCGCAACAGCCGCTGGGCACAGGCGATCGCGCGACGGCTGGCGTCGATGAATGTCACGCCCAACCGGATCTCGCAGGCAAGCATGTTGGCCGCCGCCTTTGCAGGGCTTGCCTTCTGGCTGACGGGCGAAACTCAGGATGGGATGAGGGGCGCGCTGTTCATTGCCGCCGCCCTCTTCTGCCAGTTGCGCCTGCTCTGCAATCTCTTCGACGGCATGGTCGCCGTCGAGGGCGGCAAGGGCGAGGCCGACGGCCCGTTCTGGAACGAATTTCCCGACCGCATCGCGGACATTTTCATTTTCGTCGGCGCTGGATATGGCATCGGCTTGCCTGCGCTCGGCTTTGCCGCGGCCGCCTTCGCCGTGCTGACGGCCTATGTGCGCGAACTTGGCCGCGCCAATGGCGCTCCGAGCGACTTCTCCGGCCCGATGGCCAAGCAGCACCGCATGGCGACCATGACGGCCGCTGCTGTCCTATCGTCCCTTGAAGGGCTTTGGCTTGGTGACGGCGAAATCCTCTGGGCAGCGCTGCTGCTGGTCTCGATCGGGGCGGCGCTGACCGCCCTCTTGCGCGCCCGCCGCCAAATCACCTGGCTCCGGCAGAACGCCATCCAGAAAGGCTGACCGCATCCCTATCGCCGCCACCGGTCGACTCCCGCGCGACAAACCCCGCGGACGCCGCCCTGATGTTTCGCCGCTCAACTATCAAATGGTTACGGCGTGGCGCTTCTGCTCGGAATCTTTCCCGTCAGCACCATTGCCTTCACCCCTACGGCCTTGAACGCGCAAACGTTGCGGACACCGGCGCATATGAAAAAGGCCGATCATGCGACCGGCCTTTCTCGGTTCTTGCAATCCCGACTTAGACGAGGCGGGACTGTTCCAGTGCCGCTTCGACGAAGCTCGCAAAAAGCGGATGCGGGTCGAGCGGGCGCGACTTCAATTCCGGGTGGTACTGGACGCCGATGAACCACGGATGATCCGGATATTCGACCGTTTCCGGCAACACACCGTCCGGCGACATGCCGGAGAAAACGAGGCCACAGGACTCCAGGCGGTCCTTGTAGTCGACGTTGACTTCGTAGCGGTGGCGGTGACGCTCGGAAATATCGGTCGAACCATAGATCTCGGCGATCTTGGTATTGCCCTTGAGTGACGCGCGATAGGCGCCGAGACGCATCGTGCCGCCGAGATCGCCAGCGGCGGAACGCTTCTCGAGTTCGTTGCCTTTCACCCATTCGGTCATCAGGCCGACGACCGGCTCCTTGGTCGGACCGAACTCCGTGGACGAAGCCTTCTCGATGCCGGCGAGATTGCGGGCCGCTTCCACGACCGCCATCTGCATGCCGAAGCAGATGCCGAAGTAGGGCACCTTGCGCTCGCGGGCGAAGCGCGCAGCATTGATCTTGCCCTCGGAGCCGCGTTCGCCGAATCCACCGGGAACGAGGATACCGTGCACCTTCTCGAGATAGGGTGCGGGATCTTCCTTCTCGAAGACTTCGGACTCGATCCACTCGAGTTTGACCTTCACCCGGTTGGCGATACCGCCGTGGTAAAGCGCTTCGATCAGCGACTTGTAGGCATCCTTGAGGCCCGTGTACTTGCCGACGATCGCGATCGTGACCTCGCCCTCCGGCGTGCGGATCCGATCGGCAACGCGTTCCCAGGCTTCCATGCGCGGCTTCGGCGCCGGCTCGATGCCGAAGGCGGCGAGCACTTCGTTGTCGAGGCCTTCCTTGTGGTAGGCGATCGGAACGTCATAGATCGAGGCAACGTCGAGCGCCTGGATAACGGCCGACTGGCGGACGTTGCAGAACAGCGAAAGCTTGCGGCGCTCGGCTTCCGGAATTTCGCGGTCGGCGCGAACGAGCAGGATATCGGGATGAATGCCGAGCGCCTGCAGTTCCTTGACCGAATGCTGCGTCGGCTTGGTCTTCAGCTCGCCGGCTGCCGGAATATAGGGCATCAGCGTCAGATGGACGTAAACTGCGGTGCCGCGCGGCAGATCGTTGCCGAGCTGGCGGATCGCCTCCATGAACGGCATCGCTTCGATGTCGCCGACCGTGCCGCCGATTTCACAGAGCACGAAGTCGTAATCATCATTGCCTTCGGTGACGAAGTTCTTGATTTCGTTGGTGACGTGCGGGATCACCTGAACCGTCGCGCCGAGATAGTCGCCGCGCCGTTCCTTGTCGATGATGTTCTTGTAGATCCGGCCCGTGGTGATGTTGTCGGTCTTCGTCGCCGAACGCCCCGTGAAGCGTTCATAATGGCCGAGATCGAGATCGGTCTCCGCGCCATCGTCGGTTACGAAAACCTCGCCGTGCTGGGTCGGGCTCATGGTGCCCGGATCAACGTTGAGGTAGGGGTCGAGCTTGCGCAGTCTCACCCGGTAGCCACGCGCCTGCAGCAGTGCTCCGAGAGCCGCTGCAGCGATGCCTTTTCCGAGGGAGGAAACCACGCCGCCAGTGATGAATACATATCGCGCCATGGGAGTCACCGGATACCTTTTCACAAATGATTCCGCCACCGAAAAATTCATGTTCCAGAACTTTTCGCCTAGGGATGAAGGCAGATTTCACACAAAACAAAACCGGCGGATGAAACATCCGCCGGCGGATTCTTTAGAAGTGCGACCTTATTGGCCGCTGGGAACTTGCGATCCCGAATTGTTGTTGGCGGGCGTCTCGGTCGTTGCGCCGCCTGCCGGAGCTTGGCCCGACGTTGCGGGTGCCGTCGAGGGGACACCGTTGCCCGTTGCCGGGGCAGTTGCCGGCTGCTGCTGCGTCGCACCACCGGCGGGAGCCTGGGTATTGCCGCCGCCGAGCGAGTTGAGAACGCCACCGCCATTGGAGCTGGTGCCCGGGATACGATCGAGGATGTCGGTCGCCTGCGGCTGGTAGCGTGCAAGGATACCCAT
Source organism: Ensifer sp. B1-9 (assembly GCF_050474445.1). NCBI lineage: Bacteria > Pseudomonadati > Pseudomonadota > Alphaproteobacteria > Hyphomicrobiales > Rhizobiaceae > Ensifer > Ensifer sp. B1-9. The sequence goes on along the minus strand of NZ_JBCHVG010000013.1, from coordinate 98,766 downwards.
GGCGAGCGCCAAGGCGAAGAACAGGGCCGCGAGGATTGCGGTCGTGCGGGTCAGCGCATTGGCCGTGCCGCGCGCGGACATGAAGCCCGAGCCGCCGCCGATGCCGAGACCACCGCCTTCGGAACGCTGAATGAGAACGACGCCGATCAGGGCGACGACGACCATGAGATAGATGACGAGTAGTACGGTCTGCATCAGCTTCCAGTCCTGCCCTTTGGGCACACGAATCAAACCCTGCGCAGACTCGGCATGGCCGGGCGCAATTTTCGCGCCTCTTTATACCATGCCGTGCGCCATTCCAAGCCCCTGCCCGGCGATGCGGGCGATCAGGCCGTCAATTCTTCATAAGCCCGGTAGATGGCGAGGAAGTCTTCCGCTTTCAAGCTCGCGCCGCCGATCAGGGCGCCGTCAACATTGGCGACGCCCATCAGCTCCTTGGCATTGGACGGCTTGACCGAGCCGCCGTAGAGGATGCGCATCTTGGCTCCGGTGTTACCGAAGCGCGAAACGAGTTCCTTGCGCATGAAGGCATGCGCCTCCTCGACATCGGCTGCCGTCGGGGTCAGGCCGGTACCGATCGCCCAGACGGGTTCGTACGCGATAACGGTGTTTTCGGCGGTCGCCGCATCCGGCAGGCTCTCGGCGAGCTGGCGCTGCAGAACATCGAGCGTCTTGCCGGACTTGCGCTCATCGCCGGTCTCGCCGATGCAGACGATCGCCACGAGCTCGGCGGCATGCGCCGCTTCCGTCTTCGCGCGAACCAGCGCATCGCTTTCGGCGTGGTCAGTGCGGCGCTCGGAATGGCCGACGATGACGTGGGTGCCGAAGCAATCGGCGATCATTTCGGCGGAAACGTCGCCGGTGTGGGCGCCCGACTGCTTCTGATGGCAATCCTGCGCGCCGATCATCAGCGGGCTGTCGTCGCAAAGCGCCGTTGCCACATAGAGCAGGGTCGCGGGCGGGCAGATCAGGGTTTCGACCTTCGCGGAAAGTTCGCCCTTGACCCCTTCGGCCATCGCCTTGATCTGATCGAGCGAGGCGCGGGTTCCGTTCATCTTCCAATTGCCGGCGACGAGCGGGCGGATATCGGGCGTCATGCAATTTCCTCCGGATCTTATGCTTTTCTCCGGAAGCGGCCTAGCAAATGCGGCAGGCAAATAAAAGCGCTGCCGGCGATTATTCCCGTACGGTGAGGCGAGTTGCACCACCCCACTGCGCTGGGATTGTCATGCGCTGCGCATCATGGCGATCACGGCGAAAGGCAGTCCTTCATCGTCCGTATCTCGGCGCCCGGTTTCGACGAAGCCGCGGCGACGATAGAAGTCGACGGCCGCCCGATTGTCCGCGTAGACACTGACTTCGAGTTGCCCGAGGCGCGCCGCGGCATCCTCGACAAGGGCGCGACCGACGCCGGCGCCGTGGATGTCCGGATCGACGAACAGTCCGCCAATAAAGTTCTCGATCAGGCCGATGAAGCCCACGACCTGCCCGTCGATTTCGGCGACCCAATTGTCTGCCATCGGCAAGTAAGTGTCCCGCACCAGCTGCTGCTGCTCGACAAGGCGCGCCTCACCGAGAAACGGATGGCCGATACGCGATGCGGCGAGCCAGATTGCAAGCAACCGTTCGCCTTCCTCCGGACGCCAGGGGCGAATGGCGACGGGCACGGCGCCGGCGGCGACCGTCGCCGCGTTCCAGGTGAGGCGATTGGCCTCGTGTAGATCGTTACTCATAATCGTATTCATAAAATCTGATCGGCAGAGATGACGCCGGCGAGCCATGTCCGCACGGTTCTAAAACTTCAGTACGGCCTCAAGCTCGCCATCATAATGCTCGCCCGTCGGCTCAAAGCCGAGGCCACGATAAAATCCATCGGGGCTGCCGGACCCCTGCCCATAGCTCGTGTAGAGTTCGCGAAGACCGCGGGCTTTCAGATCGCGCACGACGAGGGCGATCGCCTGCTTGCCAAAGCCCCGGCCCTGAAACGGACGGGCAATCATGAAGCGCCAAAGATAGACGCCGGGGCAATCGATGCCGTCGTCCCAGTCGGATCCCTCATGCAGCATGATGAAGCCGACCAGCGTCTCCTCAGCATAGATCGCGCGGAACCAGGCATTCTCGGAAAAATGGGCCTCGGCGATCGAGGTGCCGTTGTCCGCCACCATGTTGCGCTGTTCGTCGCTCAGCGTTTCGCTGAGCTCGCAGACGTCACAGACGGTCGCGGCTGAAATGCGCCGGAGGCTAACCTCGGCATCAGACGGCAATACGGTTTCACGCATTGGGAAACTCCTAAGAAAAATCAAAACGTAAAAAATCCGAGGCCAGGACGGTCGGCATCGAATCACCTGCCAAAAGGGCTATTGGCGCGTAAAATGAAATTATGGCGAGAAAAACCCGCCCGTTCGCAGTGGCGAACGCCGGTGAAATCCGGTTCGCTATTGGTCGTGGCTCCGGCTCAGGAACCCGACCTCACTTTGGTCGACCCGCTGTCGGCTGCGTTCCGCCGTTCTCCAGGCCGGCAATCGCCGCGTGAACGTCCGCCTCCAACTCTTCGTCGAACTGCTCGAAGATCGCATCGCCGATCAAGCCGTGAACCTCGCGGAGGTAAGGGGCGGCTGCCTCGCCTTCGCCAAGAGCGAGGTAGGAGCGCGCGATCGAAAGCGACGAGAGCGGCTGGCGCCGCTGCAAGGTCCATTCTCGAGCCAGCAGCGAGACGGCAATGCTCTCCCGGTATTGCCCGGCATCGCAAAGTGCCGCGCCGTAGCCGCTCTTGACCCAGTAATACATGTCCGTGAAAGCGAGGTGCGCGTCGGCTATGTCGGACGCCAGACGCCAGGCGTCGATCGCCTCGCCATATTTGGCTTCGGTTCCAAAACGGATGCCCTTACGTGCATGTTCGTAGGCCTCCCGCTCGTGCGGACTCATCGGTGTCGTTTTTTTCTTCGCCATGTATGCCAGCCCAACTGCTCCCGGGAACAACTCCTCCGTGTCCCCCTCCACTGCAAGTGGACCACAGCTTGCCGACTGCAACAAGATCGCAGTGCAATTTTACGGTATTATCGGCGAATAAAAGCATGGGCTCATGGGTCTCATCGCCGTAACCGGGTTGTAGCGGCCGGGCTGGTGAACACGGAGACGATCATGTTGCGCAACGACAAGGCCGGGTTCGGCTGGGTCACCATCGTCCTTCACTGGACGATTGCGGTGATCATTCTTGCCTTGCTCGCCCTCGGCTTCATCATGCGCCGGGTTCCGATCGATCCAGCGCTGCAGTTTTCGCTCTACCAGTGGCACAAGTCGCTGGGTTTCACCGCGCTTGGCCTGGCGGCGATCCGCGCCCTCTGGCATGTGGTCGAGCTTCGCCCCCAGCCGCCGGCGGGCCTCAGCCCACTTGAACAGCGTGCCGGCAGCGTCACCCATATCATGCTCCTCGGGCTTGCTCTCGCGGTCCCGTTCGCCGGCTGGGCCGTCGCCTCGACCTCGACGCTGAACATTCCCAGCTTCTACTTCAACTGGTTCGTCATACCGCATCTACCGATGGCGAAATCGGCGCCGGCCGAGGACTTCTGGACGCTCGTCCATATGACGCTCGCCTACCTGCTCCTCGCTTTTGTCGCGTTTCACGCGTTGGCCGCCCTCTACCACCACTTTGCGCGCCGGGACGACGTCCTCGTTCGCATGCTGTCGGCCGGATCGCACCGTCGCAAACACTCCCAAGCGGCGGGCTCGGATCCGGTGATCGCTGGAAGGAAAAAACCATGACACTGCGCCTGCAACCATCACCCAGGGCAATAGCGCTCGCCTTTCTGGCGGTCATGCCCGTCGATCCGTCACTCGCATTCGCCGCCGCGCCAGACCTTGCCGACGCCGCCGGCAACTATGGCATCACCTCTGCCTCGCGCATCCATTTCACGGTGGCGCAGGCCGGCGGTGGAGGAATTGTGGGTGACTTCGGCAAATTCTCCGGCAGTTTCCGCATCGACCGAAATGATGTCGGCCACTCGACGGTCGAGTTCACGCTTTATCCGGAGAGCGTGAAAACGGGAGAAAAGCGTGTCGAGGATTTCCTGAAATCGAGCGCCGTCTTCGATGCCGCCAACTACAGCACCGTCACCTTCCGCTCGACGAACGTGAAGCAAACCGGCCCCGATACGGCGGCGGTCGAGGGAACATTGACGGCCCGCGGCACCTCCCGCAAGGAGCGCTTCTCCGTCACGCTGCTTGACTGGAATCGCAGTTCGATCGCCTTCAACATCCGCGGCAATATCCACCGTTCGCCCTACGGCATGGATGTCGGCACGCCGATCTATTCCAACGTCGTCGAATTCGACATGAACATCAAAGGGCAGAGGCGCTGAACGCCCCTGCCCTTCGCAAAAGGATGGGTTCGTCGTTCAGCCGATCTGGCTGCCGACGAAATCCTTGACGATGCGTACGATGCCACGGCCAAGCAGGTCGTCCAACGCAGCGATGAACTGTTCGACATGGGCGCGCTCGCAGATCAGCGGCGGCTCGAGGCGGATGACGTTGCGATTGTATTCGGTGAAAGCAACCAGCACGTCGTAGTCGCGCAGCAGCAGCGCGCCGATGAAGCCCGAGAGCGAGCCCTTGAGCTTGTCGTCGAGCATCGAGACAACAGGGCGCAGCACCATCGGCAGCGTCTGGCTGAAGTCCTGGAACTCGAGACCGACCATCAGCCCCTTGCCGCGCACGTCCTTGATGATCTTCGGATACTTGTCCTTCAGCGCCTGCAGGCGCTCGAGCAGATAATCGCCGCTGTCGGCGGCGCGATCGATCAGGTGTTCGTCGTAGAGCACGTTGATGCCCTCGATCGCCGTCACGCAGGCCTCGCCCATGCCGCCGAAAGTTGCCATGGCGTGGATCATCGCGGTCTTCGGCGTGCCATAGGCCTTCATGTAGACTTCGCGGCGCGCGATCATCGCGCCAACGGCCGCCTTGCCGGCGCCGAGCGACTTGGCAAGCGCGGTCACATCGGGCACGACGCCGTAGTGTTCGAAGGCATAGAAGCGACCGGAGCGGCCATAGCCGCACTGCACTTCGTCGGCGACCCAGAGCACGCCGTATTTGTCGCAGAGCGCGCGCAGCTTCTGCCAGTATTCGGCCGGCGCCTGGATGATGCCGCCGCCGCCCTGGATGGTTTCGAGCACGATGACGCCGATTTCCGGATCGGATTTGAAGGCGTTCTCCACGGCTTCGATATCGGCAAAGGGCACCCGCACCGTATTGTCGGTGACCTTGAAGTCGGCACGGTAAAGCTGGCCGTCGGTGATGGCGAGCACGCCCTTGGTCTTGCCGTGGAAAGAATTCTCCGCATAGACGACCTTTGGTCGCTTCGGACCGGCAGCGCGCTCGGCGAGCTTGACCGCAGCCTCCATCGCTTCCGAACCGGACGATCCGAGAAAGACCATGTTGAGATCGCCGGGTGAGCAGGCAGCGATGTTCTTCGCCAGCGCCGCCGCATATTGCGACATGAAGGCGATCGCGATCTCATGGCGCTTTTCGTCCTGGAACCTCTGGCGGGCGTCGAGGATACGCGGATGATTGTGGCCGAAGGCGAGCGAACCGAAGCCGCCGAAGAAATCGAGGATCTTGCGACCGTTCTGGTCGGTGTAGAACATGCCCTCGGCGCTCTCGATTTTCACCTTGTGGAAGCCGAGAAGCTTCATGAAGTGGAGCTGTCCTGGGTTCAGGTGCTCCTTGAAAGCCATGGTGATGTCGCCGATCGACATGGCCTTGGCCTGTTCGACGGTGATGAGATCGGGCTTGGCGACGCCACCGTCAAGCGAAGGGGCGGCAACGGCGATACGGTTCGGTATGTCCAGCATGATATCTCCCCTCATTCGGCCGGCACGGCGACGGCAGCGGCGGAAACTGCGCCCGCCCTCTTCGCCCGATATTCGTCGTAGGCGGCGATCAGCATGTCGCCATCATTGTATTCGGCGCGCCAGCCGAGCTCGCGCTTCAGCTTGCCGGTTTCGCGCACGCACATCTCGTCAGCGATCAGATACTGCTCCGGGTCCATGATCGGCTTGTTGATCAGGTCGAAGAAGGCCAGTGTCTGCTTGACCGCAAAGGCGGGCGTCGGCAGCAGGAAGGACTTGGAACCCGCGTGCCTGATGAGATTGCCGAGCAGGTCGCGCACCGAGGGCGGATTGTCGGAGCCGAGATTGTAGGCCTCGTTCGGCACGCCACCCTTCCAGGCAAGGCGCGCGGCTTCGGCGCAATCGAAGACCGAAATGAACTGATAGGGCACCTTGCCCGAGCCGATCATCGGCACCGGCAGGTTCATATCGATCAGCTTGAACAGTTTTTCGAGAATGCCGAGACGGCCCGGGCCAATGATGAGGCGCGGGCGGAAGATCGAAATGTTCATGCCCTGCTTGCGCCATTGCACCGCAAGCTGTTCCGTCGCCCACTTCGATTTACCGTACTCGCCGAGCGGCTTTGCCGGGTGATCCTCCGTCTGCGGCGACTGGACCGTATGGCCGTAGATCATGTCGGTGGTGAACTGCACCAGACGCGACGCACCGGCCGCGTCCATGGCCTTCATGATGTTTTCGGCGCCGTAATAGTTGACCGGCCAGAAGAATTCCCAGCGCTTCGAGCGGATCTGCAACGGCGACAGCATCTTCGCCGCCATGTTGTAAACCATATCGTCCGCGCCAATATCGACCTTTTGAACAGATTCCAGATCGGTAACGTCGCAATGGACGAAGCGGGCGCGGCCGTAATGCGGCAGGTCGGACTTGACGATGTCGGCGATCACGACTTCCTCGCCGTCCTTGACGAGGCGTTCCGCCAGGTGACGGCCTACGAAGCCGTCGCCACCAAAGATGATGTGTTTCATGACTTGCTCCCGAATTCTGCGGTACTCACCCCGGCTGCATCCGCCGGCTTGTCATCGGCGTGGGATGAGATGCCCGACTGGGCGATAAGAACGGTTCCTGCGCAGATCAGCGCGATGCCGGCGATGCGCCAGGCATTGAGGTCCTCGCGGAAAACGAAATAGGCGAAGACCGCGACGGCGACGTAAGCGAGGCTCAGGAACGGATAGGCAAAGGAAAGCTCGACCTTCGACAGCACATAGAGATGCGACGCCATCGAAATGACGAAGGTCGCGAGGCCGGCGAAGACCCAGGGATTGAAGACGATCTGGAACAGCCGGACGATCGCCGTTTCAGCGGTCATCGATATCGGTCCGAGCGTCAGCATGCCTTGTTTCAGCATGAGTTGAGCGGCAGCGTTGGTAAGCACAGTAAAGAGAATGAATGGAATATATTTCATTGTTTTACTCCCAGTCCCGCAAATGTACTTATGGGGAAGAGACGGATTTTCCGTGAAGTTTGAAAGTTTAATTGAATAAAATTGTCTGCATTCTCATTCTGGCAAAGCCAGAGCCGTGCGCTTCCAGAAGTTGGAAACGAGCGCAGGATCGCGCAGCGCCTCGAGCTTTTTCCAGGAAGGGAACGATTTTTCAAAGACTTGCGGGCTCATGCGAGCATCCTTGTAGGGATTGATCGCACCGCCGGCCTCGATCACGATGTGGTCGAGCGCATCCAGGAGCTTTACCGTTCGTTCACCTTGATTGGCGAAGTCCAATGTCAAAGTAAAACCGGGTCGCGGGAAGGACAGAATACCGCGCGAGCCGATGTCGCCGAAGCGCTTCAGAACCGTCAGGAACGACGCGTGGCCGGCAAGCCGAGCGGTCTCCATCAGCTTCGCCGTGATCTCCGGCGCACGCTCCGTCGGATAGACGCTCTGATGCTGGTAGAGACCGCGCGGACCGTAAAGCCTGTTCCAGGCGCCGATCGCATCCAGCGGATAGAAATAGGAGGTCCAGGGAACCGTCGTCACGGTTTCACCCGGTTTTTCCTTGCGGAAGTAATATTCGTTGAAGGCCTTGAGCGTTGCCCGGTTCAGAAGGCTGAAGGGTGGCGCGAAGGGCACCGATAGCTTCAGCCCCTTGGGAATATCAGGCAGCTCGCAGGAGCCATCAGCATGGTCGCCGGCCAGCAATACACCTCTGCCCGTGCGGGAACCGGTTGCGAGTTGATCGATCCAGGCAACGGAATACTCGTGCTCCTCGTCGACGCGATCGACGAGAGCGAAGTATTGGTCGAGATTGTCGAAGCGGATCGCATGTTGCTGGACATGCGGCGACGGCACTTTCATCAGGCGTAAATCCACGGTCAGGATCAAGCCCGTCAGGCCCATGCCGCCGATGGTAGCGGCGTAGAGTTCAGAGTTCTCTTCCGGCGAACAGGTCAGCCGATCCCCATTCGAACGCAGGAGCATGAAACCTGTCACGTGATTGCCGAAGGTGCCGCGCGCATGGTGGTTCTTGCCGTGCACGTCGTTGGCAAGGGCGCCGCCGATAGTGACGAAAGCCGTGCCCGGGGTGACCGGCAGAAAGAAGCGATGCTCGATCGCGCGTTCGAGCACCTGACGCAACGTCGCGCCGGCCTCGCAGGTCATCTTGCCGGTGCCGGGATCAAAGGCGATGATCCGGCCATGTCGGCGGCTTTCGATCAAAGTGCCCCGGTCATTGTGGCAACTGTCGCCATAGCTGCGACCGTTGCCGAAGGGCAAGTAGCCCTCAGCCTCCAGGCTGCCGAGACGATCCTCATAGTCGTCGGGCGAGATGGCCGGCCGCGCGCGTTTGTCGAGCCGACCCCAGCTTTCATGATCTAGCAAACTCATTGCGGCCCGATGGCTCCAAACAGGATCAACAGCGCGCCGACCAGCATGGTCACTTGGCTGCGCCAGTCACGCATGATGAAGACAACGGGGTCTTCATGCAGCATGCCGCGACGCGCGAGCATCCAGATGCGCAACAACATATAGAGCACCAACGGGCAAAGCGGCCACAGCGCCCAGGGCGTGGTGTACATTTCCTGGAGCTCCTTGCTGTGCACGTAGAGCGCAAGGACCAGGGCCGAGGTGAAGGCGGAAGCGACGCCGGCCTGCCCCACCATCTCGAAATCGACAGCGAGATAGCCGCGGCCCGGGACGTTGCCGCCGTCCTTGTCGTCGAACTCGTGCAACTCGACATAGCGCTTCACCAGCGCCAGGCTGAGGAAGAAGAAGATCGCGAAGGAGACCAGCCAGAAGGAGAGTTCCGTGCCCGTGGCCGCAGCACCGGCAACAATGCGCGTGGTGTAGAGGCCGGCAAGCGTGAAGACGTCGACCAGCAGCTTGCGCTTCAGCACGAAGGTATAGGCGGTCGTCGCGCAGGCATAGAACGCCAGCACACCGGCGAATTTCCACGGCAGCAAGAGCGTCAGCGACAGCGACGCCAGGACCAGGCAGGCGGCAAGAATGAGCGCCGTCGGCACCGACATCTGGCCGCTTGCGAGCGGCCGGTGACGCTTCTTCGCGTGGCGGCGGTCATTCGAAAGGTCCGAAAGGTCGTTGATGACGTAGACCGCCGAGGCGAGGAAACTGAACGCGAAGAAGGCAATGATGACGCTGACGATCGCGTCGAGATGCAGGACTTCGTGATTGAGGATCATCGGCACACCGATGAGCACGTTCTTCGCCCATTGATGCACCCGAATGGATTTCAGCGGCGCGAGCATGCTCACCTTGCCGGTATCCAGGCGCTCGGCATCATGATTGCGGCGCCACTTCTCGGCGGCGGCGTCCGGAGCAACCACGATCGCGCGCCGCGCCGCCTCGAAGACGGCGATGTCGTCACGGCTGTTGCCCATATAGTCGAAGGCACCGTCGCCGAAGCGTTCGACCAGAGCCTGGCGCTTGCGGCCGCTCGTCAGATTGAGCGCGTCGGTCGAATGCATGACCGAGGAGAAGAGCCCGACGTGATCGGCAACGTCTCTGGCGACCGACGGCGCCGCACCGGTGACGAGCACCAGTTCGCGCCCGGATTTTCTCTCCTCCGCGAGCCGATCGATGACGGCCTGGCGGTAAGGCCAGTCCTGCGCCTGGCGGCCGGAACGCAAGGCCACCTCATGCTTCAGCCGCGCCTTGCCCTTCGCCAGCCAGAACAGCATGGGAATGAGCATCAGCGGATTGCGCAAGAGGATGATCGCCGCACCTTCCCACAGCGTATCGGCGGCCAACAAGGTACCGTCCAGATCCACACACAGCGGAACGTGCCGTGTTTCGGTGCGCGCGTCCATGCATTCCACCCCAGCTATAATTGCGGGGCATGATGACGGCTTCAACTTTCCAGAGTGGAAACACGGCCTACAATCTCGCCCGGAAACTGTCGGGCTGGTTAACAAATGTCAGCGGCGCCGACAAAGGTCAGTGGCGACCGATCCAGTTCAACGCATCGCGCCAGTCGGTCATACGCACGGGCGTGCCATGCGAGCCTGTTTCGAAAAGCACGAAGCGTGTCGGGTAGCCTTGGGCCTTAAGGGTACGATAGAGCGCCTTCTGGCTTTCAGCCGGGTAGACGCTGTCGCGGCTGCCGTGGCTGAAGAACATCGGCAGCTTCGCCTTGTAGGCGGCGCTCTTGGTGAAATCGGGGTCGCTCACGCCGCCCATCACCATCATGCCGCCGAGAGCCGCGACGGCAGAGGCATCGCGCGAAACGCCCCAGCAGATGAAGCTTCCCATCGAGGCGCAGGCGAGCACCACGGGGCGACCGCCGGAACGCTCGGAAGCCTGCTTGACCAGGCCGGCAATATCCGCAGCACCTGATGTATCGAAGGAGCGGACGCTCGGTGCGTAGTAGGTGCCGCCATTGGCGACGGCGAGGTTCTTCAGCCGGTTGAAGTTACCGCCGAAGGAAAAATCGTTGGCGCCGAGCCGGCGATCGCCGCCGCGGCCGTGGATGAAGATCACCGTAAAGGCAGCGCCACGGTCGGGACCGACGCGGGTCACGTCAAGCGAGCGGCCGCCAATATCGAGCGTCTCGTTGACCTGCTCGCCCTTCACGCCAAGCGAAACATAGGCCCGCTTCACCCGGCGCTCCGGGATATCGTCCCGTTCGTTGATGTCGCGCAGTTCCTGGTAATCGACGGTCAGGTCATCGCCGTCATCATTTTGCTGCAGCACCTTGCCATAGGAGAAGAGTTCGTCCTTGAAGGGCTTCAGAGCCTGTGCCTGGGCGACGGAAGTCGCAGAAAACAAGGCAACGGCCAGCAAAAGCCGACGAAACGGAAAAACAATTGTGGACACGGCCAATGACGGGCTCCCTCGTTCGCCGAAAGCCTTGCCATCGCCCGGACGCCAAAGCAACACTTGCGCCGTGACATGGCCATGAAGGCGGCATTTCGCCCCCGGCCACGGCCAGCATTCTCCTTTTGTTCGCGTATCCTGTGAGAGTCTGGCAGAATTCAGGTGATTCGACCGCCGGGGGATGGCGGCAGAGCCGAGGTCTTGCTATGGCCTCCGGCATCCCCAGACGACAGGAACGACCCGAACGGCCCCATGGACGACAACAGCGACCTCTTTTCAATGCCCGAGCAACCGAAACCTGCACAGCCGAGCGCCAAGCCGGCGGTGCCAGCGGCACCAGTCGCGCGGGAAGAACCGCGCCCTGCGCCGAAAGGCAGTGATGGCAGCGACTATGACGCTTCGGCGATCGAGGTGCTCGAAGGGCTGGAGCCGGTTCGTCGTCGTCCGGGCATGTATATCGGCGGCACCGACGAGAAGGCGCTGCACCATCTCTTCGCAGAAGTCATCGACAACTCGATGGACGAAGCGGTCGCCGGCCACGCGAACTTCATCGAAGTCAACCTCGATGCCGACGGCTATCTGACGGTGACCGATAACGGTCGCGGCATCCCGGTTGAAAACCATCCGAAATTCCCGGGCAAGTCCACGCTCGAAGTCGTCATGACCGTGCTCCACGCGGGCGGCAAGTTCGACGGCAAGGCCTATGAGACCTCGGGCGGTCTTCACGGCGTGGGCGTTTCCGTCGTCAACGCCCTGTCCGATGCGCTCGAAGTCGAGGTCGCCCGCAACCGCAAGCTCTATCGCCAGCGCTTCTCCCGCGGCATCCCGCAGGGCGGGCTCGAAGAACTCGGCGACGTGCACAACCGCCGCGGCACGCGCGTTCGCTTCCATCCGGACCCGGACATTTTCGGGCCGCACGCGCATTTCGAGCCCGGGCGACTTTTCCGCATGGCGCGCTCGAAAGCCTATCTCTTCGGCGGCGTCGAGATCCGCTGGTCCTGTGATCCGTCGCTCCTCCAGGAAGGTTCGGAAATCCCGGACAAGGCTGTCTTCCATTTTCCCGGCGGCCTGAAGGACTATCTCGCCGCGACGCTCGGCAAAGAATTCACCGTCACCCGCGAGATCTTCGCCGGCAAGTCGGAGAAAGCCAACGGGCACGGCTCGCTCGAATGGGCCGTCACCTGGTACGGCGGCGACCAGCAGGTGCATTCCTACTGCAACACCATCCCGACGCCCGAGGGCGGCACGCACGAGGCCGGTTTCCGCATCGCGCTGACCAAGGGTCTGAAGAGCTATGCCGAGCTGACGCAGAACAAGCGGGCGGCGATCATCACCACCGACGACGTGATGATCTCGGCGGCGGGCATGCTGTCGGTGTTCATCCGCGAACCGGAGTTCGTCGGCCAGACGAAGGACAAGCTCGCGACGGTCGAGGCGCAGCGCATCGTCGAAAACGCGCTTCGTGACCCCTTCGATCACTACCTGGCCGACAATCCGGGAGAAGCCGCCAAGCTTCTCGACTGGGTGATCGAGCGCGCCGAAGAGCGCGTACGCCGGCGCAAGGAGAAGGAAGTCAACCGCAAGACGGCCGTACGCAAGCTGCGCCTGCCCGGCAAGCTGGCGGACTGCTCGCAGAACACCGCGGAAGGCGCCGAACTCTTCATCGTCGAAGGGGATTCGGCAGGCGGATCGGCAAAGCAGGCGCGCAACCGCTCCAACCAGGCGATCCTGCCGCTGCGCGGCAAGATCCTCAACGTTGCGAGTGCGGGCCGCGAAAAGCTCAGTGCCAACCAGCAGATCACCGATCTCGTTCAGGCGCTCGGCTGCGGCACGAGAACCAAGTATCGCGGCGAGGATCTTCGTTACGAGCGCGTTATCATCATGACCGACGCCGACGTCGACGGCGCGCATATTGCCTCGCTGCTGATCACCTTCTTCTACCAGGAGATGCCGGAGCTGATCCGCGGCGGCCACCTCTATCTCGCCGTGCCGCCGCTCTACCGCATCAGCCAGGGCTCGAAGACGCTCTATGCCCGCGACGATGCGCATCGCGAAGAGCTGATGCGGACCGAATTTGCCGGCCGCGGCAAGGTCGAGATCGGTCGTTTCAAGGGTCTGGGCGAAATGCTGCCGGCACAGCTCAAGGAAACGACGATGGACCCGGCTCATCGCACGCTGCTGAAGGTCGAGATCGACGAGATCGATTTCGAGGGCACGCGCGAGGCGGTGGACAATCTCATGGGCACGAAGGCCGACGCCCGCTTCCGTTTCATCCAGGAGCGCGCCGTGTTCGCCGAGAACCTAGACATCTGATCGGGGATGGACGCGAAGACGCATGACGTTCTTGCGCGTCGCACTCCCCCCTCAGCGATCGAGATAGAGACGGTGGCGCGAGTGCTGCCGTTTTGATCTTCAGCGCATTGCGGTTCGGCGCGCCGATATCATGCCGCCCGGCGAACAGGCTTTTCCATGAACAGGCTCAGCGGATCCGGCTGGTAGCCACCAAAGGGCGGACGGTCGACATAGCCGGCCGCCTTGTAAAGCCCGATCGCCTCGGGCTGGTAGATGCCGGTTTCGAGGCGAATTGCCGTGTATCCGAGTTCACCCGCGCGCGCCTCCAGCGCCTGCAGCAACAGCTTGCCGATCCTCAGCCCCCTCGCCTCCGGATCGACGAACATGCGCTTGATCTCTGCCGTACCGTCGTCGGCTTCCACCAGGGCACAGCAACCGACGATGTCGCCGTTACGCCGTGCCACATAGAAGGAAACGCCAGGCTGCTCTAGGCTCGACAAGTCGATCATATGATTGCTTTCGGCGGGATAAAGCGAAGCGGCATAGGCGTCGGAGAGTTCCAACAGACGCACGACCTGAGCTTGGCGCGGCGACTCCAGGGCTATGGTTACGGCAGGCACTTGTTTCGTCCTTCTCGATCTCAGCTATTTCTGCCGGACGTTAGTGTCAGCTTTTCCGCCAGCCAATACGTCAAATGACGCAGACGCCCGGTCCTATCAATCCGGCGAATAGGCCGAAACAATTTGTTCCGCGTCACCCGCAGCGCCGCCCCAATTCGGAGAGAATCGCACAGGCATAGGTTGATCCCTTACAAGCTCCAGGGACCAACGACAGGAACACCATGCAAGCGGCGCTGATTGTCATGACCATTCTCGGCTGCGACCACGATGTCAGCCAATGCCAGTACATCTCGACGGTCAACGGCACATGGCCGTCGATCGCCCAATGCGACACGGACTCGCAGGCGCAATTGCCGAAGTTCTCGAACGCCAACTATCCGGTTGTCGTCGCCGTTTGCGAAAGCTCCGGCTCGGCCCTCGCCGACCTGCCCCCGCCACCGGCCGGCTCGCAGCAGAGCCAGATGCCGCCCGCGCAGGTGGCAAAGCCGGAGCCTGAACCAACCTTGCCGAAACGGACACTGGCCTTCCTGTCGGGTGCCATCCCGGATCGGGAAAAGCTCAAGACCATCGTGACAAGGCCGGTGCATTACATCGAGGACGGCTATTCCTGGGTCGCCCGCCGTTTCACCAACTAGAGCGGACGGGCACACTCACACGAGACCGGCGCCGATCAGGCTTTCCGCGCTGGCCATGACCGCCTCTTCCGCGGCTCGTGGCTGCCACCCCAGAACGCGACGCGCCTTTTCGTTGGAGATACGGGAGTCGCGTCCGAGTTCTCCGACGATCAGGCGCAAGCCGGCATCAAAGGGAGCGGCCAAGCCTGCCAGCCAGTTCGGCAGAATGAACTTCGGCAGCTTGGCGGCATATTCCGGACACTGGCGACGAAGGATGGACGCCATGTCGGCAAGAGACAAGGTCTCTCCAGCGACCAGAAAACGCTCGCCCGCCGCGCCGTCAACGGTCATCGCCCGCAGATGGGCGTCGGCGACGTCGCGGACATCGACGACGGGTACGCTGAACTTCGGCAGAGCGGGGTAGCCCCCACTCAGGAGGTTGCGGACCACGGCAACAGAGGTGCCGATCTCACGCCCAAGCAGCGGCCCGAGAACCATGCCCGGATTGACGACCGCCAATTCGAGCCCGTTCGCGGCTGCATAGTCCCATGCCGCGCGTTCCGCGAAGGTCTTCGAGCGATAGTAGGGCGTCGCCAGCGGCGAATGTGGGTCCGTCCAGTCGTCCTCAGTGAACGGCGCGCTTCCAGGCCCATAGATGACCGCAGCGACCGAGGAGGTCAGGACGACGCGGCGAACGCCGGACGAGCGGGCGGCTTGCAGAACGCGCAGCGTGCCGTCGCGCGCCGGCCCGATCAGTTCGGCTTCGTCCGCAGGCAGTCGTGCAGGGAACGGCGATGCCGTATGCATGACATAGGAGGCGCCGGCGAAGGCCTCCGCCCAGCCCCCTTCCCCCAGCAGGTCCGCTTCGGCAAAGGTCAATTGCGCCAGGTCCGTGCCGCCGGCGGCACGGATCGATCGTTCGATTTCCTCCGCGCGCGCCAGGCTACGAACGGTGCCGCGCACGTCATAGCCCCGCCGCAGCAAGAGGAGCGCGACGTGACGCCCGACAAAGCCGCCTATGCCGGTCACAGCAACGGTTGCGGCCGCCTTCATGCTCATGCGTCAGTTCCTTGTCGACCGGAGGCCCGCCGTCGCCGGAGCGCCTGCAGAGAAATGGGTGGAGACGTTGCGGGACGCGCTTGACCGCAATCGAAGTCAGGCGGCCTGTCGCGCGGCGAGCTCCGCATAGTCGCGGGCCGACTGCCGCTCCTCGGCAAAGGCCAGGCGCTCGAGCAGGTCGATCATCGCAGTATTGACCGGCGACGATGACCGCTCATTCCGGAGGCGTGCAAGCAGGGCTGTGGAAACGAAAGCAGCACTGCCGTTTCCAGTTGAAGCATCCTGGCGCCAGAGAAGCACGGCCGCAGCAAAGGTTTCGCTGACATCGTGGCCGAGGCCTGCGCTCTCGAACAGGGCGCGGATCGAATGAATGCGGCCGCCGGACAGGATGGAGCGCACGCGCTTTTCGCAAACGCCGGAGAGATCGACGATCGCTGCCGAGAAAAATTCCGCGCGGCCGGTGACGAGCGCATGGAGCAGGAAAGCCGGGGTCAGGCGTCCAGTCTCGCGCAGATGCGCCACAAGGCCGGGCAATTCCTCCACCGCCAGCGTGCCGGCCATGCCGACGGCAGCGATGTCGCAAGCTTCCCGCGTGATCCGCCGACCGCGGGCTTCTCCGATCGCCATCTGCACCAGGCCGAAGGCGGCCAGTGCCGAGCCTACCTCTTCCACCAGCGCATGGCGGGCGTCGCTCGGCAGATCCGGCCGCGCAAGCAACAGGTCACGCACGGCCGCGCAACAGCCAAGACGCTCGGCAATGCGTTTCAACGACCGGCGCGACAGGTTGGCGCCGGCGTTTTCCAGGAGGATCAGAACTTCTTCCTCGCCGCCGATCTCGGCGATCGCGGCCGATACGGCACGGGAGACGAAACTGCGCGCGGCGATCAGCGCCCGCGTTTCAGGCGTTCCTCTGGCCGCGAGGTCGACGAGGTCCTCGTCCGTCAACACCGGCGAGCGGGATATGACGACATAGGCAATTTCGGGCTGGTCTTCGGCAAGGCCGAGAATGATGGCGCGCGGAACCGACGCGCAGCCGCAAAGCGCATCGGCAAGTGCGTGCCGAACCTTTGGCGACGGATCGTCGAGCAGGAAGGTCATCGCCATCTCCGCGGCGCGGCGGTCCAGGCCATTCATCTGCGCATCGACATAGGCGCGACCAAGCGCACTGGCGGCGCGGGTGCGCTCACCCGTTCTCGCCGTTTCCACCCAGCGAAGAAATGCTTGTATGATCACCTACGCCCCACTAGACCACGCCAATGCCACCGATGTTCAAACCCTAGCGGGCAAAGGTTTAAGATTGGTTCACCATGTCTGTTAACCGCTCCCAAACCATGAAGCCCCTGCTGATCGTCGATAGCCCTTTCCCGGCCGTGGACATCGTTGCACTCAATGCGCTCGCCGGCGTCATTGTCGATATTGATGCCAACGCCGAAACGCTTGCCGCAATGGCACGTTTGGCAGGCCGCACCTTCGCGCTTCTGGCGCGCGTCGAACCGCTGGAGCGGCTGAGCGGGGACGTATTGCGACGGCTGCTCGAAAGCGGTGCCGACGGCATCGTACTTTCCGGATGCCGCGGGCGCGCCGATATACAGAAGCTCGATGTGATGTTGCGGGTTGCGGAAGCCGCCCATGGTGCAGCGCCCGACCCTATCCGGATTTATGGGGAATACGGCAGTTCGCCGGAGGGTTTGTTGTCAACCCATCCGCTGACGGACTCGTCGCCCCGCCTGAGGGCTCTGATCTTCAATGGCGTAGCGCTGGCAAAGTCCATCGGTTGTCAGGAGCCGACCAGCGCTCGCCATCAGCGCATCGCAGCGCCTATCCTCACTGGACGAGCAAATGTGGTCTTGAGGGCGTTCGAAGCCGGCGTGCCCTCCTATGAGGTATTGCCTGCCACCCCTGACGAAGCCGCGGCGCGGTGGGCGCAATCGCAGAGCCGCGACAACGGCTTTGCCTCGGTCGTTTGCAACTCGATCGAACAGGCAACCATTCTCGGCAGGGCGTGACCTGCGCGTTCAAAGTCGCGGATCTCAACGGGTCGGGCGGGTCATCTGAAAGACATCACCGCCATCGCAATAGTCCATGTAGCCAAGACGGGCGAGCGGCTTGACCGTCGCCATGTCGAAGCGGCCGTCGCGGATTGCCTCTTCCCGGATATGAATGCCGACGACCTGGCCGATGACGACATAGTTGTCGGTCACCGCGCCATCAAGGCCTTTTGGTTGAAACATCTCGGTCATCCGGCACTCGAGCGCAGCAAAAGCCTCGGCGACGAACGGCGCATTCACCAAGGTGCCGTCGACCGGAGTGAGCCCGGCGATCTCGAATTCGCTCTCCCCATGCGCTGCGGGAACAGACGTCTTGTTCACGGCCTCGGCAAGATTGCGACTGGCGAAGCTCGCCGTGAACTCACCCGTCGCCTCAATGTTGCGAACCGTATCCTTGTGGCCGCTTGACGAGAACATCACGAGCTTTGGCCGATCACTGATAGCGTTGAAGAAAGAATAGGGCGCGAGGTTATGCGTACCGTCGCCCCCGCGCGTGCCGATCCAACCGATCGGCCGCGGCGAGACGATGGCCTTGAAAGGGTCATGCGGCAGGCCGTGACGATTCGAGGCCGTATCGTAGAACATCAGGCGTCCTCTCCGACCCAGGTGACAATCTCGGCGAGCTCCGGCCGCGGCCGTTCCGTCGGCGGCACCATCGCGGTACCGATGTGAATGAAGCCAGCAAGTTTCTCACCCGGATTGACACCCAGCAAGGGATAGGCGCGTTCATCGAAAGCAAACCATTCGGTCAACCAGTTGGAGGCATAGCCAAGTGCGTTTGCGGCCATCAGCAGGTTGAGGCACACGGCGCCGGCTGACATCAACTGCTCCCATTCCGGGATCTTGAAATGCGGCGCAGCCTTGCTGACCACGGCGACGACGACCGGCGCTCGCGTCAGCCGCGTTTCCTCGACCTTGATCATTTCCTCCGAAAGATCCGGTTTTACCGCCAGCGCCAGCGCCTTCAATTCGGCGCTGATGCGCGCCCTTTCCTCGCCGCGATAGACGATGAAGCGCCAGGGAGCGAGCTTGCCGTGGTCCGGCACGCGGGAGGCGAGCTTCAGCATCTCCTCGACCTCGACCTTGCTGGGGCCGGGTTCACCCATCTGGAAAGCGGGGATCGAGCGGCGGGACGCGAGGTAGTCAACAAGCTTAATTTCGGTTTTCATGTCGGATGAATTCCACTAATTTGCCGCAGCATCGGAAGCCACGAAAATGCCATATCGGCGTCCCAAGTGGAGTCACTCAGTCAGGAAGTCAACTGCTCTCATGCGTGCATGCTCTCGTATTTTCCTCGGAACCGGGCTCGCGATCCTTGTCGCCGGCGCTGCTACGGGAAGTGTGCGTGCCGAGGATGCGACCCAGGCCTTCGAGAATTTTCCCTCGATCGCCGGCCCGCGCAAGATGCCGAAGCTTATGGGCTTCAGCCCGATGACGAGCGATCCGATCGCCGAAGGCACCTTGAAGGATGTCAAGCTCGAAGCCTTGCTCACGGAGAAGGGCGCGCCCGTCGAAGCCGGCCTGACCTGGCGCATGTTCAGCCCGATCCCGGGAAGCGACGGCAAGCTGCCGCTGCTGGCGACGTCGGAAGGCGGCTCGACGGCATTCAACGTCGCGCCGGGTGATTACTTCGTCAATGTTTCCTTCGGACGCGCCTCGGCGACGCGCAAGATCCGCGTGCCCCAGGACGGCACGCTCGAAAAGCAGACTCTCGTCCTGGATGCAGGCGGCATCAAGCTGAACGCCGTCTCCGGCAGCGATGTGCGCATTCCGCCGGCCGAACTCAGCTTCTCCGTTTATTCCGCAGATACCAAGAGCGACGGCGAGCGGGCGCTCATCATGTCGGATGTGAAGCCGAACACGGTGATCCGGCTCGGCGCCGGAACCTATCACGTGACCTCGAGCTACGGTGCGACCAACGCTTCGACGGCCGCCGACATTCAGGTCGAAGCCGGCAAGCTGACGGAAGCGACCATTCAGCACCGCGCTGCCAAGCTCACGCTCAAGCTGGTGTCGGAACCAGGCGGCGAGGCCATCGCCAACACCGCCTGGACGATCCTGACGTCGGCCGGCGACACCGTGGACGAAGAAAACGGCGCCTTCCCGACGCTGGTTCTGCTCGAAGGCAGCTATTCCGCCGTCGCGCGCTACAAGGACAAGATCTACGAACGTGACTTCACCGTGAAGGCCGGCGTCAACACGGACGTGGAGGTGCTGCTCAGCAGCGGCGGCAACGATGCGAACACAACCCCGGGCGTCGTCTCCGACGCACAGGACTAGAGCATCCTGCTTTGAAGTGTATCACTTGCAGAAAGATGCTCTAGAATCAAAGTGCTAGAGCATCCTTTGTGCATTCATATGAACGCACAGCGCTCTAACTCCAGCGTTACGGCATGCGATTGACGCTACGTCAGCCCGCTCGCCGCATGAACCGCCGGCGCGGCGGCGCCATGGAGAAGACCGCGTCATAGATGCGGGCCAGCAGATCCTTGCGATCACTACAGACGCCGAGGTCCTCGGGCGTCAGCACCCGGCCGACGCGCGCCACGATCGTCGTGCCGGACAGACGGCGGAACTCGCGGATCAGCAGCGACAGCCTCAACGTCAGTGAAATCTTGCTCGCAAGATGGAAGACGGGACCGTTCTGCCCCTCGAAGTAGATCGGGATGACGCTCGCGCGTGCAGCCTGGATCAGTTTCGCCGGAAAGATCTTCCAGGGCAGGTCCTCGGCGCGGCCAAAACCCTTGGGCGCGGTCGCGACGCCGCCTGCCGGAAAGATCACGATCGTCACGCCTTCCTTCAGCAGCCGCAACGCCTCATGGCGCGTCGCCATGTTGACGGCCAGCGCCTCCTTCGTCTCCTCGAACGACACCGGCAGGGAGTAAGGCGCCATTTCCGGCACCTTCAACAGTTCGTTGTTGATGAGGACGCGGAACGGTCGGCCAAGCTGTTCGGCCAGCGCCAGCACGGCGATGCCGTCGCCAATGCCGAACGGATGATTGGCGACGATGACGATCGGCGTGTCGGGCAAGTGCCGCGGCGGCCACTCGCCCTGGGTGCGCAGCTTCACATCGATGAGCTGCAGCATCTCGCCGAAGACCCGATCACTCTTGCCGACGATGTCGGACCGCCAGCGCGCGTAGAGCTTTGCGTAACGGTTGCGGCCCGACAGGCCTTCGATGGAGCGGATGAACCAGCGCTTCAGGCGTCGGTCGTTTGCGTTGGCGTAGGACAGCTCTTTGAACTGCACGGAAATCTCCGATGGATCATCTCGTATCCGGATATTCCGCTAATATGACAGTTTGCTGACAAAGCAAGTGCCCGGGGTCTCAACCCCGGGCTTTCTTTTCGGCCTTGCGCTTGAGGTCCGGCGCCATGGCTTCCGAGGCAAGCGAAGCAAGCGCCTCGTCGAGCGACATCGCGGTCTGGGCCTGGGAACCCAGACGGCGGATGTTGACCGAACGTTCTTCCGCCTCGCGCTTGCCGCAGACGACGATGACCGGAACCTTCGTGACCGAGTGTTCGCGGACCTTGTAGTTGATCTTCTCGTTGCGGAAGTCGGTTTCGACGGTCAAGCCCGCGTCACGCAGGAGTTCGGCAACCTCGCGACCATAGTCGTCGGCTTCCGAGGTAATCGTCGCGACCACGACCTGCAGCGGCGAAACCCAGAGCGGCATATGGCCGGCGAAGTTCTCGATCAGAATGCCGAGGAAGCGTTCCATCGAGCCGCAGATGGCGCGATGGATCATGACCGGCTGGCGCTTTTCCGATTCCTTGTCGATGTAGAACGCGCCGAAACGCTCCGGCAGGTTGAAGTCGACCTGGGTGGTGCCGCACTGCCATTCGCGGCCGATTGCGTCCTTCAGCGTATATTCGAACTTCGGCCCGTAGAAGGCGCCCTCGCCCGGCAGGATGCCGGTCTTGATGCGGCCTTCCGACTGCGCCTCGATCGTCTTCAGCACATCCATCATCACGCTCTCGGCACGATCCCAGAGTTCGTCGGAGCCGACGCGCTTGTCCGGGCGAGTGGAGAGCTTGACCACCACTTCCTTGAAGCCGAAGTCCTCGTAGACCGAGAGGATGAGGTCGTTGATGCGCAGGCATTCCGCCGCCATCTGCTCGTCGGTGCAGAAGACGTGCGCATCGTCCTGCGTGAAGCCACGCACGCGCATCAGACCGTGCAGCGCGCCCGACGGCTCGTAGCGGTGGACGTTCCCGAACTCGGCCAGGCGGACCGGAAGTTCGCGATAGGACTTCAGGCCATGCTTGAAGATCTGGATATGGCCGGGGCAGTTCATCGGCTTCAGCGCGAAGACGCGATCGTCGTCGGTCTCATCGCCGGCGACCGTCACCTTGAACATATTGTCGCGGTACCAGCCCCAGTGACCCGAGGTTTCCCAGAGCGACTTGTCGAGCACCTGCGGCGCGTTGACTTCCTGGTAGGTGTTTGCGAGCCGGCGGCGCATGTAGGCCACCAGCGTCTGGAACATGCGCCAGCCTTTGCCGTGCCAGAAGACGACGCCCGGGCCCTCTTCCTGGAAATGGAACAGGTCCATCTCGCGGCCGAGGCGACGATGATCGCGCTTTTCGGCTTCGGCGAGTACGTGCAGGTACTGGTCGAGCTCTTCCTGGGTGTGCCAGGCCGTACCGTAGATGCGGGTCAGCATCGCGTTGTTGCTGTCGCCGCGCCAATAGGCACCGGCCACCTTCATCAGTTTGAAGGCCGTGCCGATCTGACCGGTCGAGGCCATGTGCGGGCCGCGGCAAAGGTCGAACCAGTCGCCCTGATAATAGATCTTGAGATCCTGTCCCTCGGGGATAGCGTCGACGAGTTCGACCTTGTAGCTCTCGCCCTTTTCAGCAAAGACCCGGCGAGCCTTCTCGCGCGACCAGACTTCCTTGGTGAAGGACTTGTTGCGCGCGATGATCTCCTTCATCCGCTTTTCGATGACAGGCAGATCGTCGGGAGTGAAGGGCTCGTTGCGCGCGAAATCGTAGTAGAAGCCATTGTCGATGACCGGGCCGATGGTCACTTGCGTTCCCGGCCACAATTCCTGCACGGCCTCGGCCATCACGTGCGCGGCATCGTGACGGATGAGCTCCAGCGCGCGCTTGTCGTCGCGCACGACGATCTCGATCCTGCCATCGGTCACTGGGTCGGACAGGTCGCGCAGTTCGTCGTCGAGCGCAATCGCCACGGCTTTCTTGGCGAGCGACTTCGAAATCGATTCTGCCACGTCACGGCCAGTCGTGCCGAAGGGATATTCGCGCACCGAGCCATCGGGAAATGTAAGGGAAACGGAATTCGACATAATGATCTCCTATCCAGTCCCGCCAACGAATGCGGGTGGTATGGTTGACCGGTAAAGACCGGTGAATTGACGATACAGCGTCGCATCCGTGAGACGCGCATAGATCGCTGTAGTGCTTTGGATTGCTGCGTGTTTTGCCCCAGGCCGGAGGCGACCCGGGGAAACACGCGTAGCCTGATAAAGGGTTTTCGAAAGTGAGTAAAGGCGAAGGCTGCGCTGGAAACTAGCTGCGCAACATCTCAACAAGCCCCGTCACCGTGTTCCAGTTGCGGAATGTTCCGATACCGAGGCGCTTTGTCGTCATCGCACCCAGGAGTTTCGATTCGCTCGCCTTGCCGGTAAAATGGACCCACAGATCGCCGTCGACGATTGCTAGACGTTCGCCGGCGACACAGTAACGCTCGAGACCTGCGAGCGTGGCCTCCGTCAGCGGATCGCGCATCACCCGCACATGGACACGCGTCGCGTCTTCTTCGCCCTCGCGGCGAAACGGATTTGATGCGGCAAGCTTCCGCCAGTCGGCGCCGGACCGGACAATAATGTCGACATGCCGGCCGAATGTCTTGGCAAAGGCCGTCTCAAGCGGCGATTCGAAGTCTCTGCTGGAGGTTTGTCCGGCCTCAAACACGAGATTGCCTGTCGCAACCCATGTTCGCGGCGAACGGCAGCCGAGGCCTTCGGCCATCTCTCTGAGATCGGCCATCACGACCCGTCGCCCGGCACCAAGAACGATGCTGTAGAGCAAGGCAACGTAGCTGTTCATCTCTTCTCCCGTTCACGCACGCCAGAAATCCGCAGCACCCGCCGGCAGGCGGGCGAGAACCCGATCAAGCTTCGCCTCGTCGATGTTGCGACGCAGGGCGGCAGCCACATCGACGATCGCGCTGTCCGGCGAAAGATTGTGATCGGGCCGGAACGCCTGCACCTCGCGGGTCATGGCGATACGACCCGAAAACGGGCTCTTCGGTTCTTCGAGGTCCCATTCGGCGACAAAAATCGCGCGCAGCACCGGCGGCAAGACGTCTGCGAACACGATGGCCTCCTCAAGGTCCAATCGCCGCCGGAAAGTCTGGAGCACCGCCTGAACCATCGTGTAGGCCTGGTTCGTCGTCTGTAGCCCGGCCAACTCGCGCGCGTCGAGGATGAACCGATCGAAGTCGACCGAGGCCTGGCGGTATTCCATCGGCATAGGCATCGTGATCAACCAACCTTCGGCCGCGGTCGCCAGTAGCGCCACGGCGCATACCACACGAGGCGAGACTCAAGCCGTTCCGGCACCGGATCAAAGCCGTGCGTCCCGCCCGGCCCGCAGCGGGCGACGCGAAACAGCGTCATCCAACCTCCGGCCCACAAGCCATGACGGGCGATTGCCTCATAGCCATATTCCGAACAGGTCGGCAGGTGCCGGCATGAGTTGCCGATGAAGCTCGAAAGCGTGAGCTGGTAGGCGCGGATCAGCGCCATCCCGATCAGCCGCCCCGGAGTCTTGCGAAACGGGCCGCTCCAGTTTCGACCATGCGCCGCCGGCTTCGCACCGCTGTCCGGCGAATGCCGACAATTCGGTCCGCCGCACATGTCAGACCGCCGCGAGCAGCCGCTTGGCTTCGATCTGCTCGATGGCGTCGACCACGGCATCAAAAGTCAGCATCGTCGATGCGTGGCGCGCCTTGTAGTCCTTGACGGGGCGCAGGAAACGCATGTCCTCGAAGCGCCCGGACGGACCTTCGCCATCAGCCTTCAGCATCGCCAGCATATCCTCGCGCGCCTGGCGGATTTCCTCCGCGCCGGCGCCGACGACATGGCGCGCCATGATCGAGGAAGATGCCTGACCCAGCGCGCAGGCCTTCACATCATGGGCAAAATCGGTGACCACGTCGCCGTCCATCTTCAGCCAGATATGCACCTTCGAACCGCAGAGCTTCGAATGCGCGGTCGCGTCCGCGTCGGCGTCCGCGAGCGCTCCGATGCGCGGAATGTTGCCGGCAAATTCGAGAATTCGGCTGTTGTAGATGTCATCCATCATTTGACGCGATCCGACTGATTTTTCGCGGTTTTGAGTGATCGACGCATGATTTTCTCCGGTAGGCAGGAAAAAAGCACGACGCGACACGCTCCGCCTCTTTCATCTCTGTGGCACCATACTATATGCTATGTCGTGTTGGGGCGACAGTTCCGCAAGAGGAACAATGTCGCCTGTTGTTTGGGAAACCGTGCCGGAAGGTCCAGTGCACTGCTAAGCCAGGACCCGAAAGCCCCGGAGCCCGCCAACGGAACCCAAGCCTGCAGGGTTAGGCGAATGGCCAGTGGCGAGTTGTCCGAAAGATAAAACGTCAAGCAATCCCGTATTGCTCAAAGAGGCCATTATGGATGCCATAGTGAAGAATTTTCCTGTGCTCGACGATGCGAGCGGCCGCCCGACCCAGAAGGAAGCGGAGGATGCCGTACGTGTCCTGTTGCGCTGGGCCGGCGACGATCCGGAGCGCGAAGGCCTGAGGGACACACCGGCGCGCGTGGCGAAGTCCTACCGCGAGCTTTTCAGCGGCTACGATCTTGCCGCCGAAGACGTGCTTGGCCGGACCTTCGAAGAGGTTGCCGGCTACGACGACATGGTGCTGGTCAAGGACATCCCGTTCTACTCCCATTGCGAACACCACATGGTGCCGATCATCGGCAAGGCGCATGTCGCCTACCTGCCGAATGGCCGGGTGCTCGGCCTCTCGAAGATCGCCCGCGTGGTCGATATCTACGGCCGCCGGCTGCAGACGCAGGAATCGATGACGGCGCAGATCGCCCGGGCGATTGACGAGTCGCTCGCCCCGCGCGGCGTCGCCGTGATGATCGAAGCCGAACATATGTGCATGGCGATGCGTGGCGTGCAGAAGCAAGGCTCGACAACGCTCACCACCACATTTACGGGTACGTTCCAAACGGAACCGGCCGAACAGGCGCGGTTCATGACCATGATCAGGGGCTTCAAGTAAGGCTCCGACAGACGGAGCCTTCCATGACGCTCATCTTCGACGCCCCCTCTTCCAACAAGGCCGAACTGGAATCCGGACCGGCCTTCACTCCCCGGTTCGATGAAAAGGGCCTGATCACCGCTGTCGTCACGGATGTGCGGGACGGCGAACTCTTGATGGTTGCCCATATGAACGCCGAGGCTCTGGCCCTGACGATCGAGACGGGTATCGCGCACTATTTCAGCCGCTCGCGCAAGAGCCTCTGGAAGAAGGGCGAAAGCTCCGGCAACCTTCAGACCGTCAAGGAGATCCGCACCGATTGCGACCAGGATGCAATCTGGCTGAAGGTCTCCGTGGGCGGTCACGACGCCACTTGCCACACCGGTCGCCGGTCCTGCTTTTATCGCACGGTCGGCGTCGAGAGCGGCCAGGCCGTCGTCACAATCACCGACGACCACAGGCACTTCGACCCTGCCGAAATCTATGATAAAAATTAAGGATCGCGCATCTTTTTGATGCGGCCACATGCTATATTTATCATTTGGAAACCAAGCGAGCGCCTAATCCTTAAGCAAGGATGCGGCGCGACGAGGGAGCGGCAACGTTCCCAATTGTATTGCAAACTGTATCCAATATTTATCGGTCATGCCGCAATCGGCGACGGGATCGGTGATATACCTAAGTACGGTGCCAGTCTTTCAGCAATGGAATAGGACGAGGCCGGCACCTGCGCCGGCTTGGCGAAGCCTCCCAAGACGCGCGCATCAATTTGCCTCTCTCCAGGATCGAATTCGGTCCTGGGAAGTTAAGTCAATGATGAATTGCCACAGCGACCTTCGCGCATTCTCATCGACGTGTCGCGCTGCGGAGTATTCGGCGGTGTTGGAGGTGCCGGATGTTGAACTGGACTTTTACGCGTAACAATCAGATTGCAGATCTGTCCGGCCCGGACGGAACATCGATTTCAACAACACCACCAGAACCTGCGACACCCCCACAAAGACCGAAGATCGCTATTGCGCTTGGGGGCGGCGCCGCCCGCGGCTGGGCGCATATCGGCGTGCTGCGCGCCCTCGACGAGGAAGGCATCGAAGTCGGCATGATTGCAGGCACGTCGATCGGCGCGCTCGTCGGCGGCTGCTACCTTGCCGGCAAGCTCGACGAACTCGAGGCCTTCGCGCGCTCCCTCACCGTTCGGCGGATCGCTGGCCTGCTCGACTTCGCCATTGGCGGCGGCGGTCTCTTCGGCGGCCTGCGACTAACCAAACGCATGCAGGAACACCTGGAAGGTCTCAGCATCGAAGGTCTCGACAGACCGTTCATAGCCGTTGCGACCGAAGTGCATAGCGGTCACGAGGTTTGGCTCGAAAGGGGATCACTCATTACCGCGATCCGCGCCTCCTACGCGCTGCCCGGCATCTTCGAACCGATCAAGGCGAACGGGCGCACGCTCATCGACGGCGCGCTCGTCAATCCGGTTCCGGTCTCGGTCTGCCGCGCTCACGAGCAGCAACTCGTCGTCGCCGTCAACCTCAACTACGACCTCTATGGCCGCTCCGCCGTCGTCAAGCACAGCGCTGGCATGGAAACTCCGGATGCACAGGAGAAGGAAGCGACCCATCACTCCCGCCTCGGCATGACTGGCGTGATGGTTCAGGCCTTCAACATCATCCAGGATCGTATCTCGCGGGCCCGCCTTGCCGGTGATCCGCCGGATCTGGCATTGCACCCCAAGCTCAACGATATCGGCCTGTCGGAGTTTCATCGTGCAGGTGAGGCGATCGACCGGGGCTACCACGAAGCGAAGGCCAAGCTCATGGAAATCCGCAGAATGCAGGACGCACTCGTGCGCTGACGCGCGTTCCGTCAATCTTCTGCGCTGGCCCCGCGGTGACTGCGCGCGGGGCATTGCCCATTTGAGGGAACCGCTTCGCAAAGCCCGAACGAGGCACCTCGCGCATCGTCGCGACAAACAGGGCGACGTACCCGAGGCGGATAAGAGGGCGGCGCTGGCCGCCCTACCCGTCAGCCAGCGATATAGGCCTTGATCTGTTCGGTCTCGTGCTCGATCGCACGGATGTGGTGTTTGATCACGTCACCGATCGAAACGATGCCGGCGAGCCGGCCATCTCTTTCGACCGGCAGATGGCGAGCCCTGAGCTTGCTCATCATTTCCATCAGAGCCTGAACGGACATTTCCTCGGTGCAACTATAGACGTTCTGCCACATGACAGCCGCGACCGGCCTTTCGAGACAGGTGGCTCCCTGCTTGGCGATCGCTGCGACGATGTCGCGCTCGGTGAGGATGCCTGCGATCTGATCGTCCGCATCGACGATGATGACCGCACCGATATGATTGTCACGCAAGAGGATGGCAGCCTGTTGGACTGTCATCTGCGGACCGACCGTTACGACATTGCGGCCCTTCTCATCGAGTATTGCTTTTACTGACATGCGCACATCTCCCGTTGCGACAACACCGGGTCGGCAGGGAAAGGTCCAGCCGCCTCTCGTGCGGTACGGTCGGGCGATGGAACCTGTACCCTGGCCGCTTACGATCGCCTGCCCGCGTGCTCCTCAGACGCGAATGGGCTTTCAATACCCGGCCTTCACAGGCCGCCTGCCTCTCGACAATCGGCGACCGCAGCAAATGGTGCGCCAGCACCCTTGGGAAATCAAGCGCTCAGGAACTCGTCCGCCGATCTTTCCCCGGCCGTCAGTCGCGAGGGTCGAAAAGGCCGAAGAGAAGAAAGCCGAAGAGGAAACCGCCGATATGGGCCTCCCAGGCGATGCTGCCCGCGCCGCCGGGCGTAAACACGCCAAGCCCGATCAGAAAGTTGGTGAGGAACCAGATGCCGGCGAAGATCACGACGGAGCGATTTGCCAACGACTCGCTGATTGGCAGCCGTCGATTGAGATGGGCAAATTGCCGGCTGATCCGTCCACTTGGCGAGAAGACGAAGCGCGCCGCCGCGCCCATGAAACCGGACACGACACCCGAAGCGCCGACGACCACGATCATCTCACCCCAATGAAATGCCGTGTGCAGCGCAACGGCAGCCGCAGCCGAAAGGCACCAGAACACCGCCAGCCGCCCCATGCCGATGCGGCGCACGACCGGAGCACCAAAAGCGACCATCCAGAAGATATTGAAGATCAGGTGCTCCCAGCTCCCGTGCAGGAACGAATAGGTAATGGGGCTCCAGAGCCAGGCGAGACCCTGCTCGGCCAAGGGATGATCGTAGCGCGCCGGCAAAAAGGCGAAGTTGAAGATGATCTCCTGATCGATCGCAGGCGGCAGGACATAGGTGCGCAAGGCGTGAATGGCGATCAGAAACAGCAGGATGCCGGTCAGCCCGGCCGGCAGATTGAAGGCAGGCTCACGCGATGGACCGGCGGCGCTGTCCCGGTCCGTCTCCGGTGGCGTTGCCGCCTGATCTCGTTCCATGGCTGCTGCTTTCTCCATCGATTGGTCCGTTCGATCGCTTTCGATCGAGGCGATGGCATGACATCGCCGGATTCGGACCGGACTGGGGCGACCAGCCATAAGCAAACAAAAAAAGACCGTCCAGTAAAAACTGAACGGTCGCCAAGCTCAAATCCGAGCTCCAGTTCAAGTGCCGAAGCCAACGCTTCGTGAAGTCATGTCTTCCAGTGCCAGTCGCGGTGCCCGCGTGCAATCGAAACCGTTCGTTAACCTTAATCTCGAGCTGGCATGGTTTTCGCTCCATTGATCTCAAGACCGCAATGAACGGCCAAACATGTGCCAGACCGGCACAGACGGCTCGCAGAAATGGAATGAACGCAAAGATGCGCAGCAATACGAGCACGGAGCTTTTCCGATATTGGAACACCATTCGCGGCAAGCGCGACCTTCCGCGTCGGGACGAACTCGAGCCAGGGGACATCCGCACGCTGCTCCCCAACCTTTTCATTCTCGAGCGTGACCGTAACGCCGGCATCTCGTTTCGTTTGGCAGGAACCCATGTCTGCGCCCTCTTCGGCCTTGAGTTGCGCGGGCGACAATTCGGCATGCTCTGGCTGAACGCGCAAGCCGCTAGGGCGCAGCACATGGCCGGCCAAGTGATGGCGCACCGGGTGCCTGTAATGCTGTCCGCCAAGGGTCGTACGGCCGATGCACGCGAGATCGAGGTCGAAGCGCTGTTGCTGCCGCTCGCCTCGACCGAGGGGGCAAGCGACCGAATCCTGGGTGCGCTCTCGCCACTTTCCCGCCCGTACTGGTTGCATGCGACATCGGTGGAAGGTCTTGACGTCACCGGCATGAAAATCCTCGATCCCGATCGCACAGCCGTGTTTCGCGAAGAACAGGCGCCGGAATATGTCCCGCCCCGCGCAGATTCACATGGCCGCGAAGGGGTTTTCGGCGAGTTCCGCCGTGTCCGGCATCTCCGCATCCTGGAGGGCGGGCGCCGCGGCTGATCGCCGCCGCTGTCCCGGGCT
This sequence comes from Ensifer sp. B1-9, assembly GCF_050474445.1. Classification (NCBI taxonomy): domain Bacteria; kingdom Pseudomonadati; phylum Pseudomonadota; class Alphaproteobacteria; order Hyphomicrobiales; family Rhizobiaceae; genus Ensifer; species Ensifer sp. B1-9. The sequence goes on along the minus strand of NZ_JBCHVG010000013.1, from coordinate 68,234 downwards.
GGCCACGTGGACCAACCGGAGGACGAACCTTCTATTAACCCGAACGTCCTAAACTCTGCCTGCCGAATTACGTCATGCAGAGTCATCATGTTCTCGTTCCAGCACGCTCAGAATACCGCTCCGAAGCCGCATCACGAAGGTGCGTTCCAGCGCGTTTCCGTGAACCTTGCTGGACGGCTGATGCTCGCCAATCACGACGAATATGACTGCACCGCCGTCGACATGTCGCCCGGCGACGTGCTGTTTTCCTCACCGGCACGGCCGCGGGCCGGCGAGCGTATCATCGCCTATATCGACCATGTCGGCCGCCTCGAGGGCACGGTGTCGCGCGTCGCCGACGATGCCTTCGTGATCCAGCTCAACGCCACCGAGCGCAAGCGCGAGAAGTTGGCCGCGCAGCTCACCTGGATCGCCAACAAACACGAACTCGGACTGCCGGAAGACCGGCGTCATGATCGCCTTGCACCGCGCAAGACGTCTACCGAGCTGACGCTCGACACCGGCGAGAAATTCCCTTGCCGCATCATCGACCTCTCTCTCTCCGGCGCTGCCGTGGACATCGAGAACCGCCCGCCAATCGGCACCCCGGTCATGCTCGGCAATATGAAGGGCAAGATCGTTCGCCATTTCCAGGAAGGCTGCGCCATCGAGTTCTCGGGCGTACAGTCCCGCGAAGCGCTGACAGATTTCCTTTGAGGCGCGCCCGCGCCACCGCGCCTGCCGTACCCCGGATCAAGTTCGTTGGCTGATGCTGCCGCACGAAACAAGAGTGCGTCGCGAACTTTCGGATTCGATTCCTGCGCTGTAAGTTTTGACATTTCGCATGTCGGCATCGCAAGACCGCTGCCCATTTTTGCGCGACATGCTTTAATCCTCGGCCTTTCACGGTAGATCTGCCCCATAGGCCGCAACGAAGCTGCCGGTGAAGCCCAGCCGATCGAAATCGTTTCGAGGCGGAGACTGCCTCATTTCGGAACATCACGTTCCAACCGTGCTTTCGACAGTCGCAAATATTTTTTCGAACAAATTCAAGGCAAGACGCATATTCCAAGTCGAAAAGCGTCGACACAATCGCCGGATTTCGCCTCGCGAGCCAAACATCGCGGCCGCCATTTTCCCCTAACCGCTGCGCCAGCCGATCCGTGGATCGATATGGGGCGATTGATTACAATCACTTACATGGTCAAGGAAACATGAACGGAAGGTCGTCCCGTTGGAAAATCGATAAAATTTGAGTCAAATTCGATTTAAATAAAAATCAAAATCTATTCTTATTTTATTCTTATACGACTTTCATTTGTACTTGTTTTTAGTTCGCAAGTTCGCGATCGATGAAAACGTCTGTGCCATTGTCGAACCACAACGGGGAGACAATCATGCTCAAGACAATCACCAAGATGATCGCGGCTGCGGTCCTTTTCACCGCCGGCCTGATCGAAACGGCGCAGGCACTTCCGGCCAACATGGTCGTCACCGGCGCCACCAACCCGCCGATCGGTCACTACGAGTTCTGCAAGATCTATCCGTCGGAGTGCGCCTCCAACGGCAAGGACGGCGGCCCGATGGTGCTGACCCGCGAAGGCTGGCAGAAGATTCTCGAGGTCAACTACGACGTCAACCAGGCGATCACGCCCATGACCGACATGGAAATTCACGGCGTCGAAGAAAAATGGTCCTACCCGGAGACGGTTGGCGACTGCGAAGATTACGTTCTGCTGAAGCGCCGCAAACTGATCGAGAACGGCTTCTCTCCGTCGGATCTGTTGATCACCGTCGTTCTGCAGCCGAATGGCGACGGCCATGCCGTCCTGACCGTGCGCACCGACCGCGGCGACTTCATTCTCGACAACATGCGCAACAAGGTGCTGCTGTGGTCGGACACTGAATACACCTACCTCAAGCGCCAATCGACCGAACACTCCGGTCGCTGGGTCAAGCTACAGGACGGCCGCACAGTCGCGGTCGGCAGCGTACGGACGCAGTAACCTTTGAAGACTTGCGAGGCGGCGCGCCTGCCGCAGCGGCCTCCGCAATTACAGGGCTCCGGTCACACTATCCCCGTCCAGACCGGGCCTCGGCCGGTTCCGTGTCCCTCGGAACCGGCTTTTTTTATCAGCGATGTCCCCGCCGCCAACCGCGTCGCGACCTTTCAGATTTGCTCTTGCACTTTAGTTTTTGATCGCAAACCGCTGCGCACTTTTTGCGCCACATGCCCTGGCAGCCGGAAGGCGCCTTCATCGGAAATTAACCATCCTCGACCAGCGTCGGGCAAGCGACATCGTCCATCCTTCGATGTGCAGGAAAGCGTACGCCGATCACTGGACCGCCAGGCTCGGCCCGCGCTACGGGACAGTCCAACGATGAGCAGCACTTCAAATGATACTCACGAACCGGACCTCCGACCGCTGCTGTCGTCCGGCTTCGTTTACCGGGTGACGGCAGTCGTCATGGTGCTCGCGACGCTGACGGCCGCCATCTCGCTCGCGGGGCGCTGGTTCGGCGAAAATCTCGCTCTTGCCGGCCACACCGCGAGCAATGAGGTTTTCGACATCTTCATCGGCCAGGATCACTTGCGCCTTCCGGCAAACATGATCCGCTTCGAAGCTCAGCGCGCCACCTCGATCGCCGAGCGCGTCGATCTCTACCTGACCTGGCCGGGGCTCGAAGGCTACAGCGATCGGAGCCGGGAACTCTTCAACAATGTCGACGCACCCGAAAAGCTCATTTTCCTGCAGATTTCGCAAAGCACGATGTCTCGTGACATGTCCGGGCGGCTCGAGCCGATCTACGCACAGATCTTCGACGGCGCGCCCACGGCTGGCCCTGCGGGGCTGATGGAGCACGCAGTCAAGGCGACATCCAGCTATGCGGGCGAAGTCTTCCTGACCGCTGAGACGACCGCTCAGTCCCCCTATGTGGTGCGCTGTCTCAAGCCAGACCCACAAGCCATCTCGACAAGCGCCGACTGCCAGCGCGACATTCACGCCGGAAAAGATCTCGTCGTGCTCTACAGATTTTCGAACAGGCTGCTGCCGCAGTGGCGCGAAATCGACCAAGCGATCGCGACCTTCGTCAAAAGCCGTCTCGTGCCCTGATTTCGACTAACTGGTGTGGTGCAGGCAGCCCGCCGCGCCATTGCGCCACACCGGCATCGCCCTTGTACAAATGCGTTCGATTCCGGAAACCAATCATTCATCATAAACCGATTGGTAACGCTATGCCGATACTGTCTCGAGAACGGTCGTTCCCGGAGGCGGCGTCCGGACAACCCCATGACATGAGAATAAAGAGTAGCGTAGTGTCCCAATCCGGTTTTTTTGATCTCGCGAAGCGCCCGTTCGGTGCTCTTTCAAAGATGGTAGGACGGATCGTCCTTGCGGGCGCCATTGCCTCGGTCGCGCTTGCGGCGCCGACTTTCGCGGCCTCCTCGAACTACGCCAGTCCGAAATATTCAGGCATCGTCATCGATGCGAAGACGGGCAAGATCCTCTATGGCGAGGACGCCGACGAACTGCGCTATCCGGCGTCGCTCACCAAGATGATGACGCTCTATCTGACCTTCGAAGCGCTCGAGGCCGGCCGGATCACGAAATCGACGCCCATCCCATTCTCGAAGAACGCTTCCTCGGAGCCGCCGTCGAAGCTTGGCGTACGCGCAGGACAGTCGATCACCGTCGAGCAGGCGATCCTTTCGCTCGTCACCCGCTCGGCCAACGATGCGGCGACGGCGCTTGGTGAATATCTCGGCGGCTCCGAGCAGCGTTTTGCCCGCATGATGACGAACAAGGCCCGTGCGCTCGGCATGACGCGCACGACCTATCGCAACGCAAACGGCTTGCCCAACCCGGAACAGCGCACGACGGCGCGCGACCAGGCCCGCCTCGGCCTCGCGCTTCGCCAGCACTTTCCGCAATATTACGACTACTTCTCCACCCGCAGCTTCCAGTTTGGCAGACAGACAATCGGCAACCACAACCGCCTGCTCGGCAATGTACGCGGCGTGGACGGCATCAAGACCGGCTATACCCGTGCATCGGGCTTCAACCTCGTGACATCGGCTCAGCTCGAAGGCCGCAGCATCGTCGCTGTCGTCATGGGCGGCACCTCCGGCGGCAGCCGCGACGCCCAGATGCGCCGACTGGTCGCCAAATACATGCCCGCAGCGTCCCGTCGCGGCGACGGCAACCTGATTGCCGAAACCAAGTCTGCTCCGGTTCCGGCTGAAGAAACCGAGGTCGCTTGGGCAGCGCCGGTTGCCGAGACGCCCGTTGTCGCCGCGACCGCCAGCGGCCATGACCTGCCCAACACCGGCCCGGTTCCGGACTTCCGCTACAACGGCGAGAGCGCGAGCAGCGTGCAGATGGCCTATGCCGGCAACACGCGCGCGTCCGACAACCCCGTCCTTTCGCCGAAGATCGTTCCCAACACGCTCGATGCGCAGAGCCTGAAGCTCCGCCAGCCGGTCGCCGCGGGCATGGTCGACACCCAGGTCACCAACTCCGTGCCGAAGAAGGCCGAAGCCAGCGCAAAGGCGGAGCCGGTCGAGGTCGCAAAGGCCGAACCGATGCCGGCTCAGCCGCAGGGCTGGGTGATCCAGATCGGCGCGACGCCGGACAAGGATCAGGCCATGACCCTTCTCGGCAATGCCAAGGACAAGGGCGGCAAGGCTCTGCAGAACGCAAAGCCCTTCACCGTGGCCTTCGGCCAGGTCTACCGCGCGCGCTTCGGCGGCTTCGACGACCAGAACGCAGCCGTCAACGCCTGCAAGGCATTGAAGAAGAAAGGCATCTCCTGCTGGGCGAGCCAGCAGTAAGGTAAAAGTTTTGGCGGCCGGATGTGTTTGTTTTCCGGCCGCCTTCCTCGGTTTTGTACAGCGTAACGAGGTTAATCATGGCGATGAACGAAAACGTTCCGGGTGTTACCCCGCTGCCGGGACGGCGCGCTAAGCCGTCGCGTATCAACCTGCATCCCCTGCACGAGGCGGCCATGCGCATTGCCGATCTCGGGCTCAACAGATCGAAGGCGAAGACGCGCGATCTGGTCGGGATGCTCCTGACGCATGGAGCGCGCGCCTGGCGATCGACGCAGCCGCGCGCCGGCATTCATCTTCACGTGACGGGGCCGAACCGCCGCCATCCCTTGAAGATGCGGATCTCCTGAAAGTTCGCGAAGTTGCAAGGGCGGCCTATGCCGCCTTTGTGCTTTCAGCAGTGTCGCTACAACGATGCGCGCAGATTACACTCGACCAGCCATCCGGCCGGTGGCTCGCCACATTGTCAAAGTTGAAGGCTAGAGCAAACGTCGTGCGTTCATCCGGACGCACGGCGCTCTAGAGAAGCCCGAGTTCCGCCAGTTCACGGCGCAGTTCGAGCGGCATATCGGCGCCACCGCCGGAGAGCGACGCCAGGTCGCGGGGCGCGTCCTTGTCGGTGAGATAGCGCCAGCCCTGAAAGGCGCGCCGCGGCTGCAGCTCCGTCTCGACCACTTCCGGCCCGAGCAGCAGATTGCAGCGGCCGATACCCTCGCCATCCGTGAAGGTCTCGATACCGATCAAGGGCTGCCGCGCCTGCACCGTCCCCTTGATGACCCAGTAGAGCGAACCGCCGTTCAGCAATTCCTCCACCCGTTTCGGCACCATGCGGGTCGTGTGGAAGGAGTGGGGCTCAAGGCCGGCGGCCATGGCAGCCATCGCCTTGCGCGAAACCCATTCGCGCAGGTCCTCGATCGATTCCGCTCCGACACAGAGCTTTATGAGATGCAGAGACATAGCTGTTTTGAACACCCGTCCGGCCGTTGCGGTCAAGCGGCCAGGCGCTGTTCATCCACAATCACCGCCACTGCATAATTCCTTATACCGGAATCGATTTAGGGACAAATTATGCAGCGCTCCAAAGTGATACAGCGACCTTGGCGCGCCTTAAAAGGCGCGCGGCGCTGTATGGCTCAACATTCGACGACGTTGACCGCGAGACCGCCGGTCGATGTTTCCTTGTACTTCTCGTTCATGTCGACGCCGGTCTGGCGCATCGTCTCGATGCAGGCATCGAGCGGCACGAAATGCTTGCCGTCGCCCTTGAGCGCCAACGACGCCGCCGTTACGGCCTTGACCGCGCCGAGTGCGTTGCGCTCGATGCATGGCACCTGAACCAGGCCAGCCACCGGATCGCAGGTCATGCCGAGGTGATGCTCGAGTGCGATCTCGGCGGCATTTTCGATCTGCTCGGGCGTACCGCCCATGACGGCAGCAAGCCCCGCAGCCGCCATGGCGGAAGCTGAACCGACTTCGCCCTGACAGCCGACTTCTGCGCCCGAAATCGAGGCGTTGTGCTTGATGATGCCACCGATCGCGGCAGCCGTCAGCAGATAGTCGCGGATGCCCTCCTGATCGGCATCGTCATGAAAGTGCATGTAGTAGCGGATCGTCGCGGGAACGACGCCGGCGGCACCGTTGGTGGGCGACGTGACGACGCGGCCGCCCGCGGCATTCTCTTCATTGACCGCCATTGCGTAGACGCTCAGCCAGTCGTTGGCGAGCAGCGGGTTGGTCTTGTTGGAGCGCCATTCTTCCTGCAGTTTGTCGTGGATCGAGCGGGCACGGCGGCGGACCTTCAGCCCGCCGGGCATGATGCCTTCCTGGCTGAGCCCCCGGTCGATACAGTTGCTCATCGCGCCCCAGATGCGGTCGAGCCCGGCATTGAGCTCATCCGGCGACATGGTCGCTTCTTCGTTCGCCCGCTTCATCTGAGCGATCGTCAGGCCCGAGCGGGCCGCCATGTCCAGCATCTCCTGCGCTGTCGAGAACGGGAAAGGCACCTTGACGCCAGCCGCCTTGTTCTTCGAGGCACGCATGGCCTCGAGTTCCGTATCGGTCACAACGAAGCCGCCGCCGATGGAGTAATAGATCCGCTTCAAAAGCAGCCTGCCATCCCGATCGAAGGCGGAGAAGGACATGCCATTGGCGTGACCGGGCAGCGGCACCTTCTTATCGAAGATCAGGTCCGTCCTCGGCTGGAATTCGTAGGACGGATGTCCTGATGGCGCAATGCGTCCACTGCGCTCGACCTCGTCGATCAACGCGTCCATGCGATCAGGGTCGACCAGATCGGGGCGTTCGCCGACGAGGCCAAGGATCACCGCCCTGCCCGTTCCGTGGCCGATGCCGGTATGGGCAAGCGAACCATGCAGGCTGACCTTGATCGCCGCTACGGCAGCGTGGGACGGGCGCGGCCAGTCATCAGAAAGGATAAGATCGAGAAAGCGGTTGGCGGCCGACATCGGCCCCATCGTGTGCGAGCTCGAAGGCCCGATACCAATCTTGAACACGTCGAAGACGGAAAGAAACATAAGCTGCCTGCCCCGGAGACTGACCCGCAGCGTACCGGCATGACCGCCTGAACGCCGCATTCACGATTGCCTCGATATCACGCTTCACGGTCCGTGCGAACCGGCGCGCTATCCTCATATTTGCTGGACGATTTTATCCTCAGATCGGTCCCGATTTAAGGAAATCCGCAACGAATATAGGAACGAAGCCTAAGCGATCCCATAGTAGACGGTCAGGCGGTCAACCGACATTCGATCCCATCCGTGCGACATTGCCGTGCGCAGGCGGTCCCGCCATCTGGAATCAAAACGGCGCGGCTCTTGGGAAGCCGCGCCGTCAATCAGTGGACTTTTCTAGATACTAGATATCAAAGGCCGCCGAAAAGATAAGCAAGAACAAGAACGCCCGCGAAACCAGCTACGGCGCGAGCAGTCACACCCCAGCAAGACTTCTGAATTGTATTGTCCATGATGTCTCCGAAACACTCTCAACGGCCGCGGGCAGCACAAGTGGCGCGCCCCGCGTCTGGGGGCCATGCATATTGAAGAAAGCGTAAATGCGCAATGGGGAAATGTGGCGAAAAGGTGTCCTGGCCTTGCCGCAGCGAATGTCAAGCTGGTGAAAACCGCGCAATCGGCCGACGGCGACGGAGAGAAATTCCGCCGCAATTTCATCACAGTAGTTGACGCGCCGCCGATTCCCGCGCCGCCGCGGCCACCTTGCAATTTCCAAAAGCCATGCCAAAAACACGTGTATGACCTTCGAAGATTACATAGCGCTTGTCGTGTTCATCCTGCTTTGGGCAGGCTTCAGCTGGGCCACCGACGGCTCGCGCGGCTTCAAGCGCGTGAGTCTCACCCGTCTCATGAACGAGCATCGTGGCCGCTGGATCCGCAATTCGCTGAACCGCGACCTGAAGATGATCGACACGCAAATCATCGCAGGGCTTCAGGCCGGCACCGCCTTCTTTGCCTCGACGACGATTTTCGCGCTCGGCGGCTGTTTCGCGTTGCTGGGGGCCACCGAACAGGCGCAGATGATCTTCGCGGACATGCCCTATGTCTTCCATGGCGGGCGAACCGCATTCGAGCTCAAGGTCGGCGGCCTCACCTGCCTCTTCGGCTATTCCTTCTTCAAGTTCGGCTGGTCCTATCGGCTGTTCAACTATTGCTCGATCCTGATGGGCGGCATTCCGATGACCGCCGACATGCAGCGAGATCCGCGGGCGGCAGAGAAGGCTGCCGAACGGGCGATCCGCATGAACGTGCTGGCCGCCAAGCACTTCAACGCCGGCCTCAGGGCGATTTTCCTGTCGATCGGTTATCTCGGCTGGTTCGTCAGCCCCTATGTGTTCGTCGGGCTTACCGTCTTCGTCATCTTCGTGCTGACCCGCCGGCAGTTCTACTCGCAGGCACGCGCGGCGCTGCTGCAGGACGTAGCGCCCTGACGGCACGCACGCCTTTCGCGCCGAACAGAAACAAGCCAGGTCTGCTCAGTTCCACCATCAACCAGCGACGCGTGTTTGGCGCAAGCCAAGCCTGTCATTCTTCCTCACGCCCACAGGATGGCGAATGCCCATGTCCGACAGCAACGTGACTTCACCGGCAACACAGATACCGGCTCAACCTGCCGCACGGAGGCGGCTTGCCTTCATCGATGTCGCGCGCGGCGTGGCGCTGCTCGCCATGGCAACCTATCACTTCGTCTGGGATCTCGAGTTCTTCGGCTATGTTGCCGCGGGAACCGCCGGTACCGGCGGCTGGAAGATCTTCGCCCGGCTGATCGCCAGCAGCTTCCTGTTCCTCGCCGGTTACAGCCTGGTGCTCGGACAATGGCCGAAGCTGCGCCTCGACGCGTTCATGCGCCGCTTCGTCAAGATCGCCGGTGCCGCGGCACTGATTACCATCGCGACCTATTTCGCCTTCCCGGACTCGTTCATCTTCTTCGGCATCCTGCATGCCATCGCCGCGGCAAGCGTGATCGGCCTCGTTTTCCTGCGGCTTCCCGCGGTCATCTCCCTCGTTGCGGCGGCGGCAGCCATCGCAGCGCCCTTCTATCTGCGCTCGTCGGCCTTCGACGCACCCTGGCTCTGGTGGGTCGGACTGTCCGAAACGCTGCCGCGCTCCAACGACTACGTGCCGCTGCTACCGTGGCTCGGGCCTTTCCTGCTCGGCCTTGCCGCAGCCAAGCTCTTCCACGCGCGGCTCGTTGCAGCCCTGGCAATCCGCCCATCCACAGGCGACAAAGGCAAGCTGTGGATGAGGCCCTTCGTCTTCGGCGGCCGTCACAGTCTGGCCATATACCTCATTCACCAGCCCGTGCTCATCGGACTGGTCTATCTCTTCTCGCTGATCTCACCGCCGACATTGCCGGATCCCAAGCAAGCCTATCGCAGCAATTGCGTCGCAGCCTGCAACCAGGGCAACCCGGCCGTGCCGTGCGAGGCCTTCTGCGGCTGTACGTTGGACCTTCTGGTACAGCAGAACCTGTTCGACAGCCTGAACAGGGGAGAGATCAACGTGCGCACCGATGAACGCATTGCGCGAATCGCGCGACAGTGCACAATGGACGTGCAATCAGGGGACTAGGACATGAATGCCTATCGTGCCAAGCCGCTGACCTTCCCGTGGCCCGCCCTGCTCTACGGCGTCGCCACGCTCGCAGCCCTTGTTCTGGGGCGATATTCCCCCATCCCGGTGGCACACGGACATAGCTGGTTTCCCTGGATCATCGGCGGCACACTGATCACTGTCGCCATCTGGCTGGACCTCTGGGCGGTCAAGACCTTGCTCGACCGCCACACGGCCGTCATGCCTTACCGCTCCGCGACCTGCCTTGTCACCTACGGCCCCTTCCGCTTCACGCGCAATCCGATCTATCTTGGCTATACCTTGATGATGGTCGGCTTTGGCCTTGCGACGCTCAATCCGTGGTTCTTCATCACGGCGATCGCGGCGGTGATGCTGACGACACTCTTTGCCATTCGCAATGAAGAGCGGCACTTGCTTTCGCGCTTCGGCTTCGAATTCGAGCGCTATTGCCGGCACACCAGCCGCTGGATCTGAGCTGGCAGCCCGGTAAAGCCAACAAAAAAGGCGGCGCAGACGCCACCCTTCGAATTCCTCATCTGCAATACAATTGGAGGATCAGGTGCCGACGCCAATCTCCGCCAGACGCGTGAGGCACGCCTCTTCGACATTGTCGAGTTCTGCCAGGGTGTCTTCGATATCCTTGCGCTTCTGCCGAAGTTCCTCACGCTTTTCCTCGACGCGGCTCATCAACAGCCGAAGCTGGCCCATTTCACCGGGCGGGTCCTTGTAGACCTGGATGATTTCGCGGATCTCGGCAATCGTAAAGCCGATGCGCCGGCCACGCAGAATTTCCTGGATCAGTCGCCGATCTGCCGGCCGGAACAGCCGCGTCCGTCCGCGGCGCTCGGGATGAATGAGGCCCTCGTCCTCATAGAACCGCAGCGTTCGGGTGGAAATGCCGAATTCCCGCGTCAATTCGGTGATGCTATAGTATTTATTCACGCCGCCATTCCATGATTTTTCGCAAGTCCACTATCGTTGACCTTGACGTAAAAGTCAAACAACGGCGCTTACGTGACGTGGAACCACCAGGTGGCTATGCCGAGAAAACTGAAGAAGCCGGTGATATCGGTAATGGCGGTCACGAAGACGGCGGAAGAGACGGCCGGATCCGCGCCGAAGCGGTCTAGGCACAGCGGAACGAGGATGCCGGCGAGCGCCGCGGCCATCATGTTGATCAGCATCGCGGTAGCGATGATGCCGCCGATGTTCGGATCCTGAAACCAGAGACCGGCCACCAAGCCGATCAGCGTGCCGAAGATCATGCCGTTGAGGAGCCCCACCCCGGCTTCGCGCCGAATGATGCGCGGAGCGTTGTGAATATCGAGGCCGCGGGTCGCGAGCGCGCGCACGGTGACCGTCATCGTCTGCGAACCGGCATTGCCGCCCATGCCGGCGACGATCGGCATCAGGATGGCAAGCGCCACGATCTGCTGAATGGTCGCATCGAAGAGGCCGATGACCGAAGCGGAGATGCAGGCCGTCATGGAATTGATGAACAGCCAGGGCACGCGCGAGCGCGATGCTTCCGCCACCGAGTCCGACAGTTCTTCGTCGCCAACGCCGCTTAGGCGCAGCAAGTCTTCCTCGGCTTCTTCCTGGATCACGTCGACGACGTCGTCGATGGTGAGAACGCCGACCAACCGACCGTTGTCGTCCACCACCGCCGCGGAGAGCAGGTCGTACTGCTCGAAGAGCTGAGCCGCCTCTTCCTGGTCCATTTCGGCAGGAATGGCGTGGCTCGTGTCGTGCATGATTGCATCGACCTTGACCGAGCGTTTGGTACGCAGCACGCGATCGAGGTCCACGGCACCGAGCAGCTTGAAGGTGGGATCGATGACGAAGATCTGCGTGAAGCTCTCGGGCAGGTCCTCGTCTTCGCGCATGTAGTCGATCGTCTGGCCGACGGTCCAGAACGGCGGCACCGCCACGAACTCGGTCTGCATGCGCCGGCCGGCCGTACTCTCGGGATAGTCGAGCGAGCGGCGCAGACGAACCCGTTCCGTAAAGGGAAGCTTTGCCAGGATCTCGTCCTGGTCTTCCTGGTCGAGATCCTCGAGAATGTAGACGGCATCGTCCGAATCCATCTCGCCGATAGCTTCGGCGATCTGCTCGTTCGGCATATGGTCGACGATATCGAGACGGATCGCCTCGTCGACCTCGGTCAGCGCCGAAAGGTCGAACTCCTTGCCGAGCAGCGAGACCAGCGCCAGACGCTGCTCCGGCTGGATCGCCTCGAGCAGGTCGCCGAGCTCCGAAGAATGCAGGCCGGCAACGTGCTGGCGCAGATAGATCGTGTCGCGATCGGCAATCGCCGCGCCGACATGCATGAGGAAATCGGAACGGACCGAACCGTCGTCGGCATAGATGTCCGAACCGTCAAAGGTCTTGACGTCTTCGAGACCGCTGTCGTCGTCGCCGATATTGCTCATGGGCGCCCTCGAAACGATTGCTGCTTTCCGGTGGTCCATCTTTGCAGACCGGAAAGAATGCGTCACTGACGGTTGGCTGGCCTTCTTCCGCCGCCGTGGTCCGGAGTCGGGCTCTAGAGCCTGCTACCGCAAAGCCCCGCCGAGGTCCACAGCACAGTTATCACCCCGCGTGTGGCAACAACAGATTTATTCAAGCTGTTGCAAATACATAAGAAACCGGCCGCATCTCGATACAGTCGACATCGAGCGCATGATCGGTTAGCAATTTTCTTCGTTCCCTGGAGCCGGAATCGATTTCAGCGAGCGAAACAGCAGCTCAAGGTTTACGGCGCCTCTTGCGTTCCTCGACGGGACGACCACGCCGCCCCAGACCGCTGCAGTCGAGGAATATCTGATGGCGATCCGCCCCATTGTGCGCTTTCCAGACCAAATGCTGAGCCGGAAGGCGGACAGCGTCACCCGCTTTGACGCGACGCTCGAGGCCCTTGCGGGCGATCTTCTCGACACGATGCGAGCGGCACCGGGTATAGGTATCACCGCGCCGCATATTGGTGTCCTTCAGCGGGTGACCGTGATCGAGCTCGATCAGGAGAGCGGTGTTAGGATCTACGTCAATCCGGAGATCGTCTGGCACTCTGCCCAGCTCATGAAACATGCGGAAGGCAGTGTTTCGATGCCAGGGGTCACGGAAGACGTCGAACGTCCGCAAGCAGTGCGGGTTCGCTTTCAGGCACTCTCCGGCGAAACAATCGAAGAAGAGGCCGAAGGGCTGATGGCGATTTGCCTGCAGCACGAGATCGACCAGCTCGACGGCATATTCTGGACCCAGCGCCTCTCGCGCCTGAAACGCGATCGGGCGATCAAGAAATTCGAAAAGCTGACAAGGGAACAGACACGCGGCTAGAGCCGTGCCCCGTAGACAGTATCAAATGACTCCACCAAGGATCTGACAATGAAGCCAAAATATCTTGCAGTCATCGGCCTCCTGGCTCTTGCCGGTTGCAACAGTGCCCAGCAGAGTCTTGAACCCCTGCCCGAAAGCCTGACCTACGGCGAGAACGCGAGCAAGAGAAAGACGCAGGCCGCTCCCGGCACGATGGTCCAGAACCGCTTCATGTATGAAGGGCAAATGGTCTACGAAACCTACGAGGTTCAGCCCGATCACAGCTACAAGCTCGTCCGGCGCCGCATGGACCAGAGCGGGCCGGCCGGCAACAGCTGACGAGAGCCGCGGGGTCGTGTTCGACCTCAATGGCGCCTTGCGATCGACGGTACAGACGAACGCAAGGCGCCGGGACAGGTCCGTCCATGCGCGTGTTCAAAGCTAACTATTGGATTACAAACAAAAAACCCGGCCGAAGCCGGGTTTTTTTGGTGCGGTCGAGAAGACTCGAACTTCCACGGGTTGCCCCACAGCGACCTCAACGCTGCGCGTCTACCAATTCCGCCACGACCGCATCGTGGTAGCTGCCGACTCGCGCCGGCGGGGCTGCATTTAGCAAAAGCCCCCGAGGTGCACAAGGGACCGCTGTGCACAATTCGGACGATCGCGACGGAACGCAGCAGCCGTCGCATTTCGGTGTGAAGAGGCCAGGGCCCGGCCGCCTCTCGCAGACCAAGTGCGCACGCACGCTATCGGCCACCGCGCCGGGACCGGCCGTTTGCATCGCGGCAGCTCTCGACCAATCGCGAGCAAGGCGAACACGCTCCGTCCCCCTTGTCGAACGCCTGCCCTTGATCGGAAACGTGCAGCGCGGGCAAAACGCCGTTTCGCTAAGCTGAAGATAAAAAACAAAAAACCCGGCCGAAGCCGGGTTTTTTTGGTGCGGTCGAGAAGACTCGAACTTCCACGGGTTGCCCCACAGCGACCTCAACGCTGCGCGTCTACCAATTCCGCCACGACCGCATCGTGGTAGGTGCCGACTTGCGCCGACGCGGCTGCATGTAGCAAAAGCCCCTGGGGGGCACAAGAGGATGACGACAGAAATTTGACGGGAATTGAAACTATTTCAACAGCCCGCTCGGGAAGCCGTGGAAACGCTGGACTCTTGTCTCACGCAGTCCCATGTACAGGCTCTGAAAAACAGGAATGCCGAGCGAATGCAGCGTGAAAATCTGAGCCAGGACATGTTCGCCCCTCCGGAATCACCGCCGGTTCGCTGGCGGATCGCCTCCGAACTGGTCGGTTATCCACAGGCCGTCGAATTGATGGAGCGGGAAGCCGCCGCGATCGCCGCCGGAACGGCCGACGAACTCGTCTGGCTGGTCGAGCATCCGCCGCTTTATACGGCCGGAACCAGCGCCGATGCCGCCGACCTGGTGATACCAGATCGCTTTCCGGTTTTCGCGACCGGTCGCGGCGGCGAATACACCTATCATGGTCCGGGACAGCGCGTCGTTTACGTCATGCTCGACCTCAAGCGCCGGCGACAGGACGTGCGCGCCTTCGTCGCCGCGCTGGAGAGCGTCGTCATCTCCACGCTCGATTCCATGAATGTCAGAGGCGAGCGCCGCGAGGATCGGGTCGGCGTCTGGGTTCGCCGCCCGGAAAAGCCAGCCCTGCCCGATGGGTCCATGGCAGAAGACAAGATTGCCGCAATCGGGATCCGCCTGCGCAAATGGGTGAGCTTTCACGGCTTCGCGCTGAACGTCGATCCGGACCTCGACCATTTCGGCGGCATCGTGCCCTGCGGTATCCGCGGTTATGGTGTCACGAGCCTCGTCGACCTTGGTCTGCCGGTCATGATGCCGGACGTGGACATCCGTCTGCGCGAAGCCTTCGAGAGCGTGTTCGGCCCGACGAAGAGCGACGGGGCCTGAACCCGCCTAGTTTGCTGCCCGTCGCCCGGCCTGCCGCTCGCGCCAGATGATGAAGAGGCCAGAGCCGACGATAATGGCGATGCCGAGCCATTTGGAAAGCGATGGGAAGTCTCCGAAGATGAGATAGCCGAGCGCCGTCGCCGTGACGATCTCGAAATAGTGGAATGGCGCCAGCAAGGAGACAGGCGCCGCTCTGAAGGCCTTGACGACAAGCAGGTGGCCGTAGCCGGAAAGCGTGCCGAGCACGACCACCAGCGTCCACCCAAGTGCCGAATGGGGCAAGGACGGCACGAAGTCCGCACTCCCCATGCCGTTGCCGATCAGGATCACCAGCGCCATCATCAATGTGCCGCCGATACCGGCGATGGTCTGCATCGCCAGCGGCGAGTCGCCGGTACCGACCGCACGATTGAGAAGCAGATAGCAGGCAAACACAAAGGCGCAGGCAACCGGCAGCAATGCCGTCAGGCCGAATACCGCGAAGCTCGGCTGGATGACGATCATCGCCCCACCGAAGCCGACGACGATCGCCAGCCAGCGCCGCCAGCCGACCTTCTCCTTGAGAAACACGGCCGAAAGGCAGGTGAGGATGAAGGGCTCGACGAAGTAGATGGCAAAGGTGTCGGCCAAAGGCATGTATTTCACGGAAATGAAAAAGAACAAGGCGGCGGTCGCCAGCAGCACGCCGCGCAGCAGATTGGCCCAGGGACGCTTCGGCTTCAGCGCGCGCAGGCCGCCGGCGCCGAGAAGCATGGGCAACGTCGCCACCAGCTGGAAGAAGAAGCGATAGAAGGTTACCTGGCCGGGCGACATGCCTTCATAAACGGCCATATATTTCGCGATCACATCCATGCCGGGCAAGATGACCATCGCAAAGAGCATGATGGCGACGCCTTGCATCACGGTATTGGCAGGCTCGGCAGCCGCGGTTCGGACGTCGGTCATGGGAAAGCTCCGGTTGGCCGCGGCAGATTAGTGGCAGCGCTGTGGTTTTCAACGGCAGAAGACAAGACGGAGAACGAACTATCCGCGCCCGCAGCGCCGCGCGTTTTATCAGATGCGCAAAGGTCGCTGTAGCACTTTGATTTGCTGCCTGTCTTCGTCCTCGAATCGAAGTCGGTCTAAAGAGACATGCAGTAAGCCGCAATTGACGGTGTTTTTGGCGCTTCGGGGTGGTCCCTCGCCAGCCAAATGCCTATAAGTTCAGGACCATCTTCCGCCCCGGAAATCAAAAGCGGCTGTCTGCCGGATCTCCGGGACCTTTGAACGTAACCGTGGCAAAGGAGATATCCATGCGCTTGTCCACCGAAACGATGATTGCTCGCCTGCGAGACACCAGCGACGGTGACACGCTGGGTGGACGCATCTGGAGGGCGCGCGATGCCGCCAACCTCAGCACCAAGGATCTTGCAGACCAGCTTGGAGTGCGCGCTGAAACGGTCTCAGCCTGGGAGCGCGATCGCGCCGAACCCCGGACGAACCGGCTGTTTCTGCTGGCCGGCGTGCTGGGCGTTACGCCCGCCTGGCTGATTGCCGGCCTCGGCAAGGCCCCGGATTCAGACACGTGCGACGACGAGCGCGACAGTCTTCGCGAGCAGCTTGCACTGATCAAGAAGCTGCATGAACAGACGGGCAAGGCCATCGCGGCTCTTGAGATGGAACTCAATCGCGTTCAACAGAACATTCGTTAGCTATTACCGATTCCAACGGGCCGCCGTCCTGGTGGCCCGAAACCATTTTTGCTCAAGGGAGAAATTAAATGGACGTACGCGCCGCCGTTGCCGTTCAGGCCGGCAAGCCGCTCGAGGTCATGACGGTTCAGCTCGACGGCCCGCGGGCCGGCGAGGTGCTGATCGAGGTCAAGGCCACCGGGATCTGCCACACCGACGACTTCACCCTGTCGGGCGCCGATCCGGAGGGCCTGTTCCCGGCGATCCTCGGCCATGAGGGCGCCGGCATCGTCGTCGACGTCGGCCCGGGCGTCACGAGCGTGAAGAAGGGCGATCACGTCATCCCGCTCTACACGCCCGAGTGCCGCGAGTGCTATTCCTGCCTTAGCCGCAAGACCAATCTCTGCACCGCGATCCGCGCGACGCAAGGCCAGGGCCTGATGCCCGACGGCACCTCGCGCTTCTCGATCGGCAAGGACAAGATCCACCACTATATGGGCTGCTCGACCTTCGCCAACTACACGGTGCTGCCGGAGATCGCCGTTGCCAAGGTCAACCCGGACGCGCCCTTCGACAAGATCTGCTACATCGGCTGCGGCGTCACCACCGGCATTGGCGCGGTCATCAACACCGCCAAGGTGGAGATCGGCGCGACCGCGATCGTCTTCGGTCTCGGCGGCATCGGCCTCAACGTCATCCAGGGCCTCAGGCTTGCCGGCGCCGACATGATCATCGGTGTCGATCTCAACAACGACAAGAAGGCCTGGGGCGAGAAGTTCGGCATGACCCACTTCGTCAACCCCAAGGAGGTCGGCGACGACATCGTGCCCTATCTCGTCAACATGACGAAACGCCATGGCGACCTGATCGGTGGCGCCGACTACACCTTCGACTGCACCGGCAACACCAAGGTGATGCGCCAGGCGCTGGAATCGGCCCACCGGGGCTGGGGCAAGTCGGTGATCATCGGCGTCGCCGGCGCCGGCCAGGAGATCTCGACCCGGCCATTCCAGCTCGTCACCGGCCGTCAGTGGATGGGCACCGCCTTCGGCGGCGCCCGCGGCCGCACCGATGTGCCTGCCATCGTCGACTGGTACATGCAGGGCAAGATCGAGATCGACCCGATGATCACCCACGTGATGCCGCTCGAAGACATCAACAAGGGCTTCGAGCTGATGCACTCCGGCGAAAGCATCCGCTCGGTCGTGCTTTACTAACCGCCAAGTGACGCAATTCCGGGCGGAAACCACTTCACATTTTTCCTGGAATTGTTTCACAACTCGATTGACGCAATCCCGGACGGAAAACCGCTTCGCACTTTTCCTGGAATTGCTTCACAGTCCGATTCAGAACGGCGCCGGAGTCGATTGATTTCCGGCGCCTTTTTCAGTCCCGTTAAGAAACAGATTCAAGATGATCTATGTCGATGCCGATGCCTGCCCGGTGAAGGCGGAAATCCTGAAAGTGGCCGAGCGCCATGAAATTGAGGTGACTTTCGTCGCCAATTCCGGCCTGCGTCCTTCGCGCGACCCGATGGTGCACAACGTCATCGTCTCGGCGGGCTTCGACGCCGCGGACAATTGGATCGCGGAACGGGCGCATGAGGGCGATATTGTCGTCACCGCCGACGTGCCGCTGGCCGCGCGCTGCGTTGTCGCCGGCGCGCTGGTCACCGGTCCTTCGGGCCGCCTCTTCGACAAGACCAATATCGGCATGGCGTCCGCCATGCGTGATCTTGGCCAACATCTGCGCGAAACCGGCGAGAGCAAGGGCTACAACGCCGCCTTCACCCCACGGGATCGCTCTGCCTTTCTTGAAACACTTGACCGACTCGCACGCCAGTCGAAAAAATGACGGCGCGACGAGCAAGCCCGCGGGCAACCGCAATCGCAGGGGCATTTCAATGAAAGCGACGACAAGGCTCAGGCACTGGCCCTTCTACACCGCCCTCTTCTGCGGAGTTCTGACCGTACCAGTCCTCTGGTTCGTTGCGCGCCCCTTTGTCCTCGTGGTCGCTGCCATCACCTTTTTCTGCGTCTATCTCTTCATGAGTTGGCGGCGCTTGCGAATGATGACGGGCAGACATCTGAAAACGCATGCCCGCAACACCGACGAGCCGGAAGCCGTCATCTTCCTTGTAACATTCGCGGCCGCCGCAACTGCACTCGTCTCGCTGTTCATTGCGCTCAACGCCCAGCAAACGGGCTCCGCACTGGCCCTCGCCCTCGCCTTTGCCTCCGTCGTGCTTGGCTGGGCGACGATCCACATGATGGCCGCCATGCACTATGCCCATGTCTACTGGGTGGCTGACCAGAATCAGCAGGCGGCGGAGCCGGCGCGCGGCCTCGATTTTCCCGGGACCCCCGATCCTGGCGGTTATGACTTCCTCTATTTTTCCTTCGTCGTCGGCATGACGGCGCAAACATCTGATGTCGCCATCACGACTACGACCATGCGGCGTATCAACCTGATGCACGCCGTCGTTTCGTTCTTCTTCAACACCGTGCTCGTCGCCGCCGCCGTCAACGCGGCCGTGCAGCTTGCCGGCTGAGCATCATTATCCAAGGAGCATCCCATGAAAGTCCTTTCGCAAAACACCGCCTTCGGCGGCATGCAGGGCGTCTTTTCGCACGAGTCCGAGGCCTGCAAGGGTGAGATGACCTTCGCCGTTTTCGTGCCGCCACAGGCGATCAAGGAGCCGAGGCCGGTCGTCTGGTACCTGTCCGGCCTCACCTGCACGCATGCGAACGTCATGGAGAAGGGCGAATACCGGCGCATGGCCTCCGAACTCGGTCTCATCATCGTCTGCCCGGACACCAGCCCGCGCGGCGCCGACGTGCCCGACGAGTTGACGAATTGGCAGATGGGCAAAGGTGCCGGGTTCTATCTCGACGCCACCGAGAAGCCCTGGGTCGAGCATTATCAGATGTACACCTACATCACCGAAGAGCTGCCCGCCTATGTCAGCCAGCACTTTCGCATGGACATGAGCCGCCAGGGGATCTTCGGACATTCAATGGGCGGCCACGGTGCGATGACGATCGCACTCAAACACCCGGACCGCTTCAGGAGCTGCTCGGCATTCGCGCCGATCGTCGAGCCTTCGACGGCTGATTGGTCGATCGGCGCCTTCGAGAAGTACCTTGGAACCGATCGCGCAGCCTGGCGGCAATATGATGCCTGCGCCCTCGTCCAGGACGGCGCACGCTTCCCCGAATTCCTGATCGACCAGGGCAAGGCAGACAGCTTCCTCGAAAACGGATTGCGCCCCTGGCTGTTCGAAGACGCAGTGAAGGGCACAGGCATCGATCTGACGCTGCGCATGCATGAGCGCTACGACCACTCGTATTACTTCATCTCGACCTTCATGGACGATCATCTGAAGTGGCATGCCGACCGGCTGGCCTGAGCCGATTTGACCCGGAGCGACTGATGACCCACCTCTTTCTCGTCGGCGCCGGTGGCGCGATCGGCTCGATCTTGCGCTACATCGCCGGTCTCTGGGCTATCCACCGCTTCGGGCCCAGCTTCCCGTGGGGCACCCTCGGGGTCAATATCACAGGCTCGTTCCTGATCGGTCTGTTGGCGGAGATGATCATGCGCAAGTTCGGCGCGTCGCCGGAAATGCGCGTGTTCCTCATCACCGGTGTTCTCGGTGGTTACACGACCTTCTCCGCCTTCTCACTGGACGCAATCACGCTCGCCGAGCGCGGCGATGTCATGCTCTCCATCGTCTATATCATCGCCAGCGTCGCGCTTTCGATCTTGGCGGTCTTCTGCGGGCTGGCTCTGGTGCGCGCAATAGTCTAAAGGCTGCTCCTACAGGCGCTGCGTCTCCGAAGAGAAACGCGGCGCGTTACTGCATTGGTCCTCGACCGTCATCGCTTCGAGGGCATCGTTATGCAGCGGCTAAAGGATTATGGCAGCCCTGCGCGCCTGAAGCGTTTTCCTGCGTCCTTCCCAGCGCAGGAGCTTCGGACTGACGCGCGACGCTGCGGAAACAGAAGGCAGGTTCGCTCAAATGGCAGGTATAGAACACAGACAAGTAGATGGTGACGAGGCCGGCATGCGCCTCGACCGCTGGTTCAAGGTGCACTTTCCCGGGCTGGGCTTCGGTCCGCTGCAGAAGCTCTTGCGCTCCGGCCAGATTCGCGTCGATGGCGCGCGCGCCAAATCCGACACCCGCATCCAGCCCGGCCAGACGATCCGCATTCCGCCGCTCGGCGTCGACCCGAAGGAAACCAAGACCGGCCCGATCGGTGGCCGCGATCTCAGGCATTCTCCGGATGGCGAGCTTCTGTCGCGGATGGTGCTGCACGAGGATGCGAAGGTCATCGTGCTGAACAAGCCTGCCGGCCTTGCCGTCCAGGGCGGCTCCGGCGTCAACCGTCATATCGACAAGATGCTCGAGGCCTGGACCAACCAGAAGGGTGAAAAGCCGCGCCTGGTGCACCGGCTCGACCGCGACACCTCGGGCGTGCTGGTGATCGCCCGCACCCGCGGTGCTGCCCAACAACTGACGGCCGCCTTCCGCGAGCGTGACACCAAGAAGACCTATTGGGCCCTGGTGAAAGGCGTGCCGCGCAAGCGTGAAGACCGGATATCCACCTGGCTCGTCAAGGAACAGACGCCGGATGGCGACCGCATGCGTATTGCCAAGCACGGCGACGACGGCGCCGATCACGCGATCTCCTACTACCGGATCGTCGAACAGGCCGGCCAGAACCTCGCCTGGCTGGAGATGGAGCCCTATACCGGCCGCACCCATCAGCTGCGCGTGCACGCAGCCCATATCGGTCATCCGATCATCGGCGATCCCAAATATTTCGAGGCCGACATCAACTGGTCGTTCCCGGGCGGTATTCAGAACCGGTTGCACCTGCATGCCCGGCACATCGACATCCCGCATCCGAACGGCGGTCGTCTGCAGGTGACCGCGCCGTTGCCGCCGCACATGGTGCAGAGCTGGAACCTGCTCGGTTTCGACGAGAATGCTGCGAGCGAGGAAGACTGATGAAACTGGCTCTCTTCGACTGTGACGGGACACTGGTCGACAGCGGTGGCCTGATCCATGAAGTGATGGCGCGCACCTTTCAAGCGTTCGATCTCGAGCGCCCGCCCCTTTCGGCGACCAAGGGCATCATCGGCCTGACACTCGACATCGCCATTGCCCGCCTGCTCGGCCGCGAGCACGTCGACGACCTGGCGTTGGCGATGACGGCACACTATAAGGCGATTTTCGCCGGCGTGCGCGGCGAAGCCGGCTTCCAGGAGCTGTTGTTTCCGGGCATCGCCGACATGATGCAGACGCTCTCGTCGCGCAATGAACTAGTGATCGGCGCCGTCACCGGAAAGTCGCGGCGCGGCCTGACCCATATCGCGGCAACCCACGGCTTCGACAGCATCTTCTTCGTTTCCCGTACGGCCGACGATTGCCCCTCCAAGCCGCATCCGGCAATGGTGACGGAGTGCTGCTCGGAAGCCGGCATCGATGCGAAGGATACGGTCGTCATCGGCGACGCGATCTACGACATGCAGATGGCCAAGGCAGCCGGTGCCGCCGCCATCGGCGTCGCCTGGGGTTATGCGTCCGTCCCTGATCTCATTGAGGCAGGCGCGGATTTCGTTGCCCAGACGCCGGCTGACATCATTGAATGGATGGAACACAATCATGCCTGATATTCGCGACGAACTCAGCGGTGCGATGAGCCACGAGGATCCGGTCCGCCGCGCACAGATCCAGATGTTGAAACCGCTGCCGAAGCGCTTCTACAAAGAGGTCAGCGTCGCTGCAGCCGACGGAGATACGTACAGCGTGCTGCTCGATGGCCGGACGGTGCGCACGCCGGCAAAACAGCCGCTTGCCGTGCCGACGCTGAAGCTCGCAGAGATTCTCGCCGCCGAATGGGAAGCACAGACCGAGGTCATCGACCCTGGCCAGATGCCGGTCACCCGCATCGTCAACACGGCGCTCGACGGCGTCGCCAAGGACCAGCGCTCGGTCTTCGACGACATCCTGCGCTTCGCCGGAACCGATATGCTCTGCTACCGCGCCGACAGTCCGGCAGGTCTCGTCGCCCGCCAGAACGAGATCTGGAATCCGGTGCTCGATTGGGCGCAACAAACGCTCGGCGCCCGCTTC
The DNA here is from genome assembly GCF_050474445.1 of Ensifer sp. B1-9. Classification (NCBI taxonomy): domain Bacteria; kingdom Pseudomonadati; phylum Pseudomonadota; class Alphaproteobacteria; order Hyphomicrobiales; family Rhizobiaceae; genus Ensifer; species Ensifer sp. B1-9. The sequence continues at coordinate 45,255 of NZ_JBCHVG010000013.1, read as the reverse complement.
ATCCTTGCCGAAGGCGTGATCCATCAGGAACAGCCGGAAGAAGCGCTCGCTGCCTATGCGGAAGGCTTGCGTGCCTTCGCAACGCCGCTCGGCCTCACCTGCATCCACACGGTGACGAGCCTGACGGGCTCGGCCCTGCTGGCGCTCGCCTTCGCCTCGGGCAGGCTCTCCGCCGAAGAGGCCTGGACGGCCGCGCATGTGGACGAGGACTGGCAGATCGAGCATTGGGGAACCGACGAAGAGGCCTTCCGCCGGCGGGAGAACCGCTGGCAGGAAATGCAGGCGACCGCCGCGGTGCTCGACGCCCTGCGTTAAGAGAGAACGCGATATCGCCGAATACGATTGCGGGCTGCGCGTCCTTCATGACGCGCAGCCCGCTTCGTTTGTAACTATGCTGCCGCTTCGAGAGCCTGACGCTACGACAATGCAGTACGCAGCGTTAGGCAGCGAGCTTCAGCCCGGCAATACCGCTGACGATGAGCGCGATGCAGCCGAGGCGGATGAAGGTCGCCGGCTCAGCGAACAGGAAGATGCCGAGGATGACCGTGCCGACGGTGCCGATACCGGTCCAGACCGCGTAGGCCGTGCCGAGAGGCAGGCTGCGCACGGCAAGACCAAGCAGCACGATACTGAGGATCATCGACCCTACTGTCAGGATCGTCGGCGTGACGCGCGTAAAGCCATCCGTGTATTTGAGACCGATTGCCCAGCCGATTTCGAGGAAACCGGCAAGCAGAAGAAGGAACCAGGCCATGTCAAACTCCCAAGGTTGGAGCGAGGCCGTCCCCGCGGATGTTCGGTATCGACTTTGCGAACCGTGCAGCCGTCTGCAATGCAGGCTCTATCTCACACCCCGGTACCGACAGCAAGGCACTCACGGGCAGATCAGCTCTGCACCGGTGGCAAAGCTAGGTCGCTTCACGCATTCCTTGAACACAAGCGGGGTTCCGGCGAGCCAGGTATTTCGCAAGGGAAGCGATCTTACGCTTTCCTGGATAGGCGCTAGGGAGCATTGCGCTCCCGGCGCAGTTTCGCCCACCATTCCAGCCGCTTGCGGATTTCGCGCTCGAAACCGCGCTCCGGCGGGTCGTAGAACGTCTGGCGGCCCATCTTTTCCGGAAAATAATCCTGGCCAGAGAAAGCATCCGGTTCGTCGTGATCGTAACGATAGCCGTCGCCGTAGCCTTCGCCTTTCATCAGCTTGGTCGGTGCATTGAGGATGTGCTTCGGCGGCAGCAGCGAGCCGTTCTCCTTGGCGGCGCGCATCGCCGCCTTATAGGCGGTGTAAACGCCATTCGACTTCGGCGCGGTCGCCAGATAGACGCAGGCTTCGGCGAGCGCCAGTTCGCCCTCCGGCGAACCGAGATAATCATAGGCGTCCTTGGCGGCGTTGCAGATCACCAGCGCCTGAGGGTCGGCAAGGCCGATGTCTTCGACCGCCATGCGCACCAGGCGCCGCCCAAGATAAAGCGGGTCCTCGCCAGCGTCGAACATACGGCAGAGGTAATAGAGGGCAGCATCCGGATCGGAGCCTCGTACCGACTTATGCAGTGCGGAGATCAGATTGTAGTGGCCGTCCTGGCCCTTGTCGTAGACCGGGGCCCGCCTTTGCACGATATTCTGAAGTGCTGCCGCATCGAAGATTTCGTCGCGCCGGGCCGCCCGCCAGACTTCCTCGGCCAGTGTCAGTGCCGCCCGGCCATCGCCATCTGCCATGCGGATCAGGCTGGCACGCGCATCCACATCGAGCGGCAGCGTCTTGCCTTCCGCCTGCTCGGCTCGCGACAGCAGCTCCTGGATGCTGTCTTCGCCATGCGGCTTGAACGTCAACACGCGGGCGCGGGACAACAGAGCGGCATTGAGCTCGAAGGACGGGTTTTCCGTCGTCGCACCGACGAGAATGACGGTGCCGTCTTCCATGACGGGCAGGAAGCTATCCTGCTGGGCGCGATTGAAGCGGTGGATCTCGTCGACGAACAGCAGGGTCTGCCGGCCGGACATGCGCCGCGCGCGCGCCGCTTCGAACACCTTCTTAAGATCGGCGACACCGGAGAAGATGGCAGAGATCTGCTCGAAGGCGAGCCCCGCCTCCCCCGAAAGCAACCGCGCCACGGTCGTCTTGCCGGTACCCGGCGGCCCCCAGAAGATCATCGATCCGAGAGAACCCGACGCGATCATGCGCGACAGCACGCCATCGTCCCCGGTCAGGTGCTCCTGGCCGGTGACTTCGGCAAGCGTGCGCGGACGAAGCCTGTCGGCAAGCGGTCTTGCCGACGCCATCTCAGGAGGTTCGGAGGCGGAGAAGAGATCGCTCATCGGAAGAACTGACGGATAAGTTGGCCGTCCCGCTCGATTTCGACGCGCCAGAAGGAGGCATCATCGGCCAGCACATGCTCCAATGTCTTGGACGTGTCGATTGCGGTGCCGTTGACCGAACGCACGATGTCCTTCGGCTCCAGGCCGATGCGTGCCGCAGGCGAGCCGCGGTTGACCTCCATGACGACGACCCCTTGCAGCGAGGTCGACATGCGCAACTCGTCGGCAAGGCGCGGCGACAGGTTGGCGACGACCGCGCCGGCGAAGGGGTTGCGCCCTTCGATCAACCGTTCGTCGCGCGGCGACGTCTCGGGCGCCCGATCGAGCTTCAGCGTCACGTCACGGGTTTTGCCGTTTTCCGATACGGTGACGCGGGCTTCGTGACCGATTCCGACCGTCGTCAAGCGGTAGCCGAGTGCATCCGGGTGCTCGACGTCGATGCCGTTGACGGCGGTGATCACCTGCCCGGGCTTGATGCCCGCCTGTTCGGCCGGGCCACCCGCCACGACAGCAGTCACCAGCGCGCCACGGGCGCGGTTGAGACCAAGAGCCTCGGCGACTTCAGAGGTCACCGGTTCGAAGCTTGCGCCGATGAAGGGACGGACGAAGGTGCCGTTGCCGCCTTCGGCGGAGGCGACGAAGACCTTCACCAGATTGGCTGGAATGGCGAAGCCGACGCCGTTCGAGCCCCCGCCCTTGGAGAAGATCGCGGTATTGATGCCGATGAGCTGGCCATTCATATCGATGAGGCCTCCGCCGGAATTGCCCGGGTTGATTGCCGCATCCGTCTGGATGAAGAAGCCGAAATCGCCCGACGAGACCTGGTTGCGCGCGAGTGCCGAGACGATGCCGCTCGTTACCGTCTGGCCGACGCCGAAGGGATTGCCGATCGCCAGAACGAGATCACCGACTTCGACCGCATCGGAATCACCGAGCGGGACGATCTCGAACGGGCCGTCCGACTGGATCTTCAGCACCGCAAGGTCGAGCCGGTCATCCTTGAGCACGATCTTGCACGGAAACTCGCGGCCATCTGCCAGCGCCACCTTGATGTCGTCGGCGCCCTCGATCACGTGATTGTTGGTCACGACGATGCCGTTCTTGCCGACGATCACGCCGGAGCCGAGCGAGGATTGCTTTTCCGAACGGTTCGGCATCCGCTGACCGAAGAATTCCTCGAAGAAGGGATCGCCGGAAAAGATCGAGCGGCGCTCGACGACCCGTTCGGCGTAGACATTGACGACCGCATTTGCCGTCTGCTTGACGAGCGGCGCGAAGGAAAGCTGCATTTCGGTGCGCGACTGTGGAACGGTCTTGGCCTCTTCAGCCAATGCCGGACAGGCAAGAGAAACAGCAATGACGAGCGCGGCAAGCGCTCTTCGACTAACGATCATGTGAAGCATTCTCCTATTCGTCGCGGCTACGTTCAGATAGGATTTCGCGGGAAAAAAGGCAAATGTTGGCGCAAGATACGCAAACTTGCCGGCTTCACGCGCTACGCACGAAAACGTGGTTCGGCACCCCTTTCACGGTGATCGAAAGTCTGCTGAGTTCTTACAAGCCCAGGCTCATAAACCGCTCTCGGATAAGACCATGCCATCCTATCGTCCACCGCGAATCGTTTCCTCCGAAATCACCCCGGAGAATATCTTCATCAACCGTCGCGCATTCCTGGGCGTTGCCGCCGGAGGCATCCTCCTCGCCGGAAGCAGTTCAGGTATGGCGGCTGCGCTCAGCGCACCGAAAGGCAAGTACGTCGTCGACGAGGATCTGACCCCGGAGGCCGACGTCACGGGCTACAACAACTTCTATGAATTCGGGACCGGCAAGGGCGATCCCGCCGCCAATTCCGGCAATTTCAAACCAACGCCCTGGACGGTGAAGGTCGACGGCCTCGTCGGCAAGCCGCAGGAGTTCGGGCTGGAAGACCTGCTGAAGTTCCCGATCGAGGAACGCGTCTATCGCATGCGCTGCGTCGAGGCATGGTCGATGGTGATCCCCTGGACCGGCTTCCAGCTTTCGACCCTGCTCGACAGGGTCGAGCCGCTTGGCAGCGCCAAGTATGTTTCGTTCGAAACGGTCGTGCGCCCCGCGGAGATGCCGGGCCAATCCGGCTTCTTTCAGCCGCTGCCCTGGCCCTATCGCGAAGGGTTGAGGCTGGATGAAGCCCGCCACCCGCTCACTCTCTTGTCCGTCGGCGTCTACGGCAAGACCCTTCCCAACCAGAACGGGGCGCCGATCCGGCTCGTTACTCCGTGGAAATATGGCTTCAAGGGGATCAAGTCGATCGTGCGGATTTCGCTCACCGAAACGCAACCGCCCTCCACCTGGAACCTCTCGGCCCCGCACGAATACGGCTTCTACGCCAACGTCAACCCGGCCGTCGATCACCCGCGCTGGAGCCAGGCGACGGAGAACCGCATCGGTGGCGGTGGCTTCTTCGGCTCCAATCGTCGCGACACCCTGCCCTTCAATGGCTATGCCGATGAGGTTGCCAGCCTCTATGCCGGCATGGACCTCAGAGCGAATTATTGATCATGGTCCATCTGCCTGCCCTCCCGAAACGCTACCACTCGGCCTCGGTATGGGCACTTTATGGCCTGGGCCTGCTGCCGGCAGGCTACGGTTTCTATCTCGGCGCCACCGGGCAACTCCCTGGAAATCCGGTCAAGGAATTCGAACACCTGCTTGGTCTCTGGGCGCTTCGCTTTCTCGTCGCGACCCTGGCGATCACGCCGATCCGCGACATTTTCGGCATCAATTGGCTTCGCTACCGCCGGGCACTCGGACTGCTCGCCTTCTATTACGTGCTGATGCACTTTCTCGCCTACATGCTGCTCGATCAGGTGCTGAACATTCCGGCGATCCTCACCGATATCGGCCGGCGCCCGTTCATCACCATCGGCATGGCCGGGCTCGTGATGTTGATCCCGCTGGCAATAACGTCCAACAATTGGTCGATTCGCAGGCTCGGGACCCGGTGGAATACGCTGCACCGGCTCGCCTATGTCATCGCCGCTGCCGGCGCCCTGCATTTTTCGATGTCGGTGAAGGTCGTGGGCCCCGAGCAGATGCTCTATCTGGGGCTGGTCGCCATGCTCATCGCCTGGCGGCTGGTGCGCAAGCCCTATCTGCGCCGCAAACGTCAGGCGGCCAATGGGCCGGTCAGACGGCAGCCCATAGAAAAAGCGGCCGGGTGATCGCCACCCGGCCGCTTTTGTTTCTCTGCCTTCGATCGGCTTAGGCTGCTTCGGCAGCTTCAGCTTCTGCGGCAACGCGGGCGAGATCCTTCGCACCCTTTGCCGAGACGTCGCGGTCGACGAATTCGATGACGGCGAGCGCGGCGTTATCGCCGTGGCGGAAGCCCGCCTTCATGATGCGCAGGTAGCCGCCGTTGCGGGTGGCGTAGCGCGATGCGATCGTGTCGAACAGCTTCGAAACGACGGCGGCGTCGCGGATCTGCGAGATCGCCTGACGGCGAGCGTGCAGGTCACCGCGCTTGCCGAGCGTGACGAGCTTCTCGACGATCGGGCGGATTTCCTTGGCCTTCGGCAGGGTCGTAACGATCTGCTCGTGTTCGATCAGCGAAGCTGCCATGTTGGCAAACATCGCCTTGCGGTGGCTGGCGGTTCTATTCAGCTTGCGGCCGGCTTTTGCGTGGCGCATGGCTATTCTCCTTCAATGCAGGCTTTGCCTGCCGTTTCCTGGCACATACAGGTGCAACACCTGCTGTTTGACGGGGAAAGGCAGAACAAGCTGCCTTTATCTGTTAGTATTGGTCTTCGTAACGCTTGGCGAGATCTTCGATGTTCTCGGGCGGCCAGGACGGCACTTCCATGCCGAGGTGCAGGCCCATGGAAGCGAGAACTTCCTTGATTTCGTTCAGCGACTTGCGACCAAAATTCGGCGTGCGGAGCATTTCTGCTTCGGTCTTCTGAATGAGGTCGCCGATGTAGACGATGTTGTCGTTCTTCAGGCAGTTGGCCGAACGGACCGAAAGTTCCAGTTCGTCGACCTTCTTGAGAAGCGCCGGGTTGAAGGCGAGTTCGGTAACGGCCTCTTCCTCTGCTTCCTTCTGCGGCTCGTCGAAGTTGACGAAGACCGACAGTTGATCCTGAAGGATGCGGGCGGCAAAAGCGATCGCATCTTCACCGGTGACGGAACCGTCCGTCTCGATGGACATCGTCAGCTTGTCATAGTCAAGAACCTGGCCTTCGCGGGTGTTTTCCACCTTGTAGGACACTTTCTTGACCGGCGAGTACAGGCTGTCGACCGGGATCAGGCCGATCGGAGCATCTTCCGAACGGTTGCGATCAGCCGGCACGTAGCCCTTGCCGTTGTTGACGGTGAACTCCATGCGGATCTCCGCGCCCTCGTCGAGGGTGCAGATCACATGGTTCGGGTTGAGGATTTCGATATCGCCAACCGTCTGGATGTCACCGGCGGTAACAACGCCCGGACCCTGCTTGCGCACGACCATGCGTTTTGCGTCGTCGCCATCCATCTTGATGGCGATTTCCTTGATGTTAAGCACGATGTCCGTCACATCTTCCCGGACGCCCGGGATAGAGGAGAACTCGTGCAGAACGCCGTCGATCTGCACTGCGGTGACAGCAGCACCGCGCAGCGACGACAGAAGCACGCGGCGAAGCGCGTTGCCGAGCGTCAGGCCAAAGCCGCGTTCAAGCGGTTCCGCAACCAGCGTTGCCTTGGTGCGGCCGGAGGAGACGAACTCCACCTTGTTCGGCTTGATCAGTTCCTGCCAATTCTTCTGGATCATGTTTTCTGCCTTCCGTTCGTTGCCACCATCCAATCGTGACAACCGAGCCCCGAAGACCGGGAGAGCGCGGATGCACCCTCACCGGCATGTTGAATGCATATGATCAGACGCGGCGCTTCTTGCGCGGACGGCAGCCGTTGTGCGGGATCGGGGTCACATCGCGGATCGAGGTGATCATGAAGCCCGCAGCCTGCAGTGCGCGAAGAGCGGATTCACGGCCGGAACCCGGACCGCAAACTTCAACTTCCAGCGACTTCATGCCGTGTTCCTGAGCCTTCTTGGCGCAGTCTTCAGCGGCGATCTGTGCGGCAAACGGGGTCGACTTACGCGAGCCCTTGAAACCCTTTGCACCGGCAGACGACCAGGCAATCGCGTTGCCCTGTGCGTCGGTGATGGTGATCATCGTGTTGTTGAACGACGAATTGACGTGTGCAACGCCAGACGTGATGTTCTTGCGTTCGCGGCGGCGAACGCGGGTGGCTTCCTTGGCCATAGGATCCCTTTCTTAGATCTCTGCACCGCCGTAATTCCAGCGGCTCCACCGGGAAAAGGATTTGTCGTCCCCTGCCCTGCATCTTCATTTCCCCGAAGAGCGGAATACCCAATCTTCGGCCTCAACATCCGGCCATTCGGCCGGACGGCGGTCAGGCAAGCGCCTTACCAAACTGCAAAAGGAGGCCGGCGCCTGACGCCAGCCTCCCAATCTCCCTTTTCGGGAAATTACTTCTTCTTACCGGCAATCGCCTTCGCCGGACCCTTGCGGGTGCGGGCGTTGGTGTGGGTGCGCTGACCACGAACCGGCAGGCCACGACGGTGACGCAGGCCGCGGTAGCAGCCGAGGTCCATCAGGCGCTTGATGTTCATCGAGGTCTCGCGACGCAGGTCACCTTCGACCTGGTAGTCGCGGTCGATCGTTTCGCGGATCTGCAGGACTTCAGCGTCCGTCAGCTGATGCACGCGACGGTCAGCCGGAATACCGACCTTCTCGACGATTTCCTGTGCGAATTTCGGGCCGATCCCGTGAATGTAGGTCAGCGCGATAACTACGCGCTTCGCCGTCGGGATGTTGACGCCAGCGATACGTGCCACGTCTATTCTCCTTGCGTTCCAGTTGCCATCCGGCAATAGGTGCTTCGTTACGCGACCTCGAAGAGCCGCACGTTGATTGAGGTTCGAGACACGTCAAAAACGACCGCACCCGGACTTCATTTTCTTTGAAGACCGCGCCGATCGCTCTCATGTCGCGAGTTGGCGCTGTCTTTGGCGGAATCGGCCGGAAAAGTCAACTCCCCGGCGGCTCCTTTTCGGCAAAGACCAGTGTCTAAGCCAGAATCTTCTCGATCTCTGCGGTGACAACGGTCACGTCCGCCATGCCATCGACCGTTCTCAGTTGACCGGTACCGGCATAATGCTCGGAGAGCGGCGCGGTCTTTTCCCGGTACTCCGCGAGGCGACGCTTGAAGGCTTCCGGATTGTCATCCGAACGGACCGTACCTCCCGCAGCGATGGTCTCCGCTACGCGATTCTCCATCCGCTTTACAAGGGCCGCCTCGTCGACCTTCAGCTCGATGACCGCATCGAGCTTCAGCCCCTTGCTTTCCAGCATCTTGTCGAGGGCAATCGCCTGCGGAACCGTGCGCGGGTAGCCATCGAGGATGAAACCCTTGGCACAATCCGGCTGATCGATGCGATCCGACACGATTTCGTTGACGATCTCGTCCGATACCAACTGGCCGGCGTCCATCACTGCCTTGGCGCGCTTGCCAACTTCAGTCGCCTGGGCAACGGCGGCCCGCAGCATATCGCCTGTGGAAAGCTGCGGAATGCCGTATCTCTCCGTCAGAAGCTTGGCCTGAGTCCCCTTGCCAGCGCCCGGCGGTCCCAAAAATATCAGTCTCATCGTCCCCTCTTTCCTCCGCGCAGCTTCGACTTCTTGATCAGCCCCTCATATTGCTGTGCGATGAGATGGCCCTGGATCTGTGCTACAGTATCGAGGGTCACGCTGACAACAATCAAAAGCGACGTACCACCAAGGTAGAACGGCACGCCGGTCTGCGAAATCAGAACTTCCGGCAGAATGCAGACGAACATCAAGTAGACCGCGCCGATAACGGTGATGCGCGTCAGGACGTAATCGATATATTCAGCCGTGCGCTCGCCCGGACGGATGCCCGGAATGAAGCCGCCGTGCTTCTTGAGATTGTCGGCCGTATCCTTCGGATTGAAGACGATCGCCGTATAGAAGAAGGCGAAGAACGCAATCATCGCTCCGTAGAGAACCATGTAGAGCGGCTTGCCGTGACCGAGCGCGCCAACGATGGTCGTGGCCCAGCCCGGCAGCGTCGCCGTGTTGGCGAAGCCTGCAAGCGTCGCCGGCAGCAGCAGCAGCGAGGAAGCGAAGATCGCCGGGATGACGCCCGAAGTGTTGAGCTTCAGCGGCAGGTGCGAGGTGTCGCCCTGGAACATGCGATTGCCGACCTGTCGCTTCGGATACTGGATCAGAAGCCGGCGCTGTGCCCGCTCGACGAAGACGATGAGCGCAATGACGGCAACGACCATGATGATGATCGCGAGGATCAGCGGCGTCGAGAGCGCGCCGGTGCGGCCGAGTTCGAGCGTGCCGGCGAGAGCCGTCGGCAGGTGGGCGACGATACCGGCGAAGATGATCAGCGAGATGCCGTTGCCGATACCGCGCGACGTGATCTGCTCACCGAGCCACATCAGGAACATAGTGCCGCCGAGCAGCGAGATGACCGTCGAAATGCGGAAGAACCAACCCGGATCGTTGACGAGGCCGTTGCCGCTCTCAAGGCCGGCAGCGATGGCATAAGCCTGCGCCGTACCGAGAAGCACCGTGCCGTAGCGGGTGTACTGGTTGATGATCTTGCGGCCCTGCTCGCCTTCCTTCTTCAACTGCTCCAGCGCCGGAACGACGGAGGTCATCAGCTGAACGATGATCGAAGCAGAGATATAGGGCATGATGCCGAGCGCAAAGATCGCCATGCGCTGCACGGCGCCACCCGAAAACATGTTGAAGAGGCCGAGAATGCCGCCGCTCTGGCCTTGGAAGGCCTGTGCAAAAGCTTCCGGGTTGAGACCGGGCAGCGGGATATAGGTGCCAAGACGGTAAACCAGAAGCGCACCAAGTGTGAACCAAAGCCGTTTCTTCAGATCTTCCGCCTTGGCGAAAGTCGAGAAATTCAGGTTCGAGGCGAGCTGTTCCGCTGCAGAAGCCATGCAATTCTCCGCGTACCAAATCTCGGAATCAGCGGGAACACCCGGTCCGTTCCGGAAGGAGTAACTTTTCGTCTTGAAAACCGGACGCGAGGCGATTGTGTCTGCAATCGGATGCCTCACCGTGGTTTCCGCTATGTCCGCCGCGGCGAGCGATTCGCCGGCTGCGGACGTGAGGCTCACATATGGGAGCAAAACCGCCCGGAGTGAAGCACCCCGGGCGGTTCATCAGTAATATTATTCAGCAGCGGCTGCGAGCAGCTTGACCGAACCGCCGGCCTTTTCGATCTTCTCGATCGCCGACTTGGAAGCGCCGGCAACTTCGATCGAAACCTTCGCCTTCAGTTCGCCGTCAGCGAGAACGCGGACGCCGTCCTTTTCGCGACGGATGACGCCAGCGGCCTTGAGAGCGGCTGCATCGACGGTCTTCGAAGCGTCGAGCTTCTTGGCGTCGATTGCCGTCTGGATACGGCCGAGCGACACGACAACGAACTCCGAAGCGAAGATGTTGTTGAAGCCGCGCTTCGGCAGACGACGGTAGATCGGCATCTGACCGCCTTCGAAGCCGTTGATGGCAACGCCCGAACGAGCCTTCTGACCCTTGACACCGCGGCCGGCCGTCTTGCCGGAGCCCGAGCCGATACCACGGCCGAGACGTTTGCGGCTGTGGGTCGAGCCTTCGTTGTCCTTGATTTCATTCAGTTTCATGAGCTTATCCCCCTCACTTCTCGTCGACGACGCGAACGAGGTGCTGGACGGTCCGGATCATGCCGCGAACAGACGGGGTGTCTTCCAGCGTGCGAACCCGGTGCATCTTGTTGAGGCCCAGACCGATGAGCGTCTGACGCTGCACGGCCGGACGGCGAATGGGGCTACCGATCTGCTCGACGGTAACCGTCTTCTTGGCAACTTCTTTCTTAGCCATCTGTCAGCTCCCTTATTCTTCGGAAGCAGCGCCGGAGGAAACACGACGAGCCTGGAGCGTGGCGTACTTGATGCCGCGCTGAGCTGCGATGTCCTTCGGGTGCATCTGGTTCTTGAGGGCGTCGAAGGTTGCGCGAACCATGTTGTAGGGGTTCGACGAACCGGTCGACTTTGCAACGACGTCATGAACGCCGAGCGTTTCGAAGACGGCGCGCATCGGACCACCGGCGATGATACCGGTACCGGGCTTGGCCGAACGCAGCAGCACCTTGCCGGCGCCGTGACGGCCATGAACGTCGTGATGCAGGGTACGACCACCACGCAGCGGGACGAAAATCAGGTCGCGCTTGGCAGCTTCCGTGGCCTTGCGGATGGCTTCCGGCACTTCGCGTGCCTTGCCATGGCCGAAGCCAACGCGGCCCTTCTGGTCGCCAACGACGACGAGAGCGGCGAAACCGAAACGACGACCGCCCTTCACCACCTTGGCGACGCGGTTAATTGCTACGAGCTTATCGACAAATTCGCTGTCGCGCTCTTCGCGGTTCTGGCGATCTTCGCGAGAACCTCTTTTTTCTTGTGCCATTGTCCTCTTCCTTTTTCTTTTCCGGGTGCAATCGGCAGATTGACGAGACCGCCTCCCCTCTTTTCGAGATGAAGACGGCTGGAGATTTGCGAAACCGGCTGGAAAGCCCGGGCGGTTACGCCCGGGCCAACGAACTTAGAAGTTCAAGCCGCCTTCGCGGGCTGCCTCGGCCAGCGCCTTGACGCGGCCGTGGTAGATGAAGGCGCCGCGATCAAAGACAACGTCCTTGACGCCAGCCTTCGAAGCACGCTCCGCCAGGAGCTTGCCGACAGCCGAAGCGGCTGCCGTGTCTGCGCCGGTCTTCAGAGAAGACCGCAGATCCGTGTCGAGGGTCGATGCCGAAGCAAGGGTCTTGCCGGCAACGTCATCGATGATCTGCGCGTAGATGTTCTTCGACGAGCGATGAACCGACAGGCGCGGGCGGCCGTTGGCGACCGCCTTGATTTGACGGCGCACGCGGCTGGCGCGACGCACAAGAGTATCTTTCCTGCTAGCCATTTCGCGTGATCCTTACTTCTTCTTGCCTTCTTTGCGGACAATCCGCTCTTCGGCATACTTGACACCCTTGCCCTTGTAGGGCTCGGGGCCACGGTATTCGCGGATTTCCGCGGCAACCTGGCCGACCTGCTGCTTGTTGATGCCGGACACGATGATTTCGGTCGGCTTCGGAACAGCAATCGTGATGCCTTCCGGCGTCTGGTAGACGACGTCGTGGCTGAAACCGAGCGCGAGCTGCAGGTTCTTGCCCTGCATCGACGCACGATAACCAACGCCGTTGATTTCGAGCTTGCGCTCGTAACCATCCTTGACGCCCTTGAAGATGTTCTCGATCATCGTGCGGGACATGCCCCACTTCGAACGAGCATCCTTGCTCTGGCTGAGCGGCTGAACAACAACCGCATTATCTTCGAGCTTTACCGAAACTTCGTCGTTTGCAACGAAGAACAGTTCGCCCTTCGGGCCCTTCGCCGTTACCTTCTGGCCATCAACGCTTGCCGTGACGCCTGCCGGAACCTGAACGGGCTTCTTACCGATACGAGACATTTTTATACCTGTCTGTTCGCTATGGAGAACCTGCTACGCCTTCGTTAGAAGACGGAGCAAAGGATCTCGCCACCAACATTCTGTTCGCGTGCCTGATGATCGGCCATCACACCCTTCGGGGTCGAAAGGATGGTGATGCCGAGGCCGTTCGCGACCTGCGGAATGGACTTAACCGAGACATAGACTCGGCGGCCCGGCTTGGAGACGCGTGCGATCTCGCGGATCACGGAAGCGCCTTCGTAGTACTTCAGCTCGATGTTCAGCTCGGACTTGCCGTTGCCGAATTCGACTTCAGAGTACCCGCGGATGTAACCTTCGGCCTGAAGGACATCCAGAACGCGTGCACGGAGCTTCGAAGCCGGCGTGGAAACGCTCGACTTGCGGCGAGCCGCGCCGTTACGGATACGGGTGAGCATATCGCCCAGCGGATCAGTCATTGCCATGTGCCCGTCTCCTTACCAGCTCGACTTGACGACGCCCGGCACCTTGCCGAGGTTGCCCAGTTCGCGAAGCGCAATACGCGACATACGAAGTTTACGATAGTAGGCGCGCGGACGGCCGGTAACTTCGCAACGGTTGCGGATGCGGGTCTTGGATCCATCGCGCGGCAGACCAGCCAGCTTGATGGTTGCCTTGAACCGCTCTTCAATCGGCAGAGACTGGTTCATGATGATCGCCTTCAGAGCGGCACGCTTTGCAGCCTGCGAGGCAACCAGTTTGCGGCGGCGCTTGTTCTTTTCAACTGCGCTCGTTTTCGCCATTACAGTTATCCTTCTTTACGCTTGTCGTTACGGATTACTGACGGAACGGGAAGTTGAACTCTGTGAGCAGAGCGCGAGCTTCGTCGTCGTTAGTTGCCGTCGTGCAAACGATGATGTCCATGCCCCACATCTGATCAACCTTGTCGTAGTTGATCTCAGGGAACACAATGTGCTCCTTGATGCCCATGGCGAAGTTGCCACGGCCGTCAAAGGACTTCGGATTGAGGCCGCGGAAGTCGCGAACGCGCGGGAGAGCGATGTTCACGAGACGATCCAGGAACTCAAACATCCGAACGCCGCGCAGGGTAACCTTGGCACCAATCGGCATGCCTTCGCGGACCTTGAAGCCTGCGATGGAGTTGCGAGCGCGGGTGATTACCGGCTTCTGGCCAGCAATCGCTGCGAGGTCGGCAGCAGCAACGGTCGGCTTCTTCGAGTCGCCGGTTGCTTCGCCAACACCCATGTTGATGACGATCTTGTCGAGGCGCGGGATCTGCATTTCGTTGGCGTAGGAGAACTTCTCCTGCATCGCCTTGCGGATGCGCTCTACATATTCCTTCTTGAGCCGCGGCTCATAAGCGGACTTAGCCATCGATCACTTCTCCCGAACGCTTGGCCACGCGGACCTTCTTGTCGCCATCGATCTTGAAACCGACGCGGGTCGGCTTGCCGTCCTTCGGATCGGCAATCGCGATGTTCGAAAGGTGGATCGGGGCTTCCTTGTTGATGATGCCGGCTTCCTGGCTCTGGGTCTGGCGCTGGTGACGCTTCACCATGTTGACGCCACGCACGACAGCCCGGTCTTCCTTCGGCATAACCTGGACGACTTCGCCGGTACGGCCCTTGTCCTTACCGGTGAGAACGACAACCTTGTCGCCTTTGCGAATCTTTTGCATCTCTCAACGCTCCTTTAGAGTACTTCTGGAGCCAGCGAGATGATCTTCATGTGGTTCTTGGCGCGAAGTTCACGCGGAACCGGTCCGAAGATACGGGTGCCGATCGGCTCTTTCTTGTTATCGATAAGAACGGCTGCGTTGGTGTCAAAGCGGATGACGGAACCATCCGGACGGCGGATGTCCTTCGCAGTGCGAACGACAACAGCCTTCATGACATCACCCTTCTTTACGCGGCCGCGCGGAATGGCTTCCTTGATCGAAACGACAATGATGTCGCCGACCGACGCATACTTGCGCTTGGAGCCGCCCAGCACCTTGATGCACATGACACGACGTGCGCCGGAATTATCCGCCACGTCGAGGTTTGTTTGCATCTGAATCATGTCAGGTCGCCTTCTTGTTGTTACCAGGCCGGTTGGGTCGAGACCCCCTCGCCTGGCTTATAGTGCTCATCTCAAAGCAAAAGAACGCCCGGACTCGAGCGCTCCTCTGCTTCAATTGCGTGCTTCATACAGGTATTTGCCCAAGACGCAAGGGTCTTACGGTCAAAACCTGCAGAAATCAGGCGTGGACGGCTACGACCGTCCAGCGCTTATCCTTCGAGATCGGCGCACATTCCTCGATGGAAACGACGTCACCAACCTTGTACTGGTTGTTTTCGTCGTGCGCCTTGTACTTCTTCGAACGGCGAACGGTCTTCTGGAGGATCGGGTGCGCGAAGCGGCGCTCGACCCGGACGACAACCGTCTTGTCGTTCTTATCGCTGACAACAGTGCCCTGCAGAATGCGTTTCGGCATATTTTCTGGTCCTTAGGCCTTGGCTTCTGCCGCCTTCTGGCGGGCAATGGTTTTGACGCGTGCGATGTCCTTGCGGACTTCGTTGATACGCGAAGACTTCTCGAGCTGGCCGGTTGCCTTCTGGAAGCGCAGGTTGAACTGCTCCTTCTTCAGCTTGGCAAGCTCTTCGTTGAGTTGATCGGCGCTCAGAGCGCGAACATCTGCGGCTTTCATGAGCTTCACTCCTTACTCTGCGATACGCTGCACGAAGCGCGTCTTGACAGAGAGCTTGGCAGCGCCAAGACGAAGTGCCTCACGGGCAAGTTCTTCGCTGACACCATCGATCTCAAACATCATTCGGCCGGGCTTGACCTTGCATGCCCAGTATTCGACCGAACCCTTACCCTTACCCATGCGGACTTCCGTCGGCTTGGCGGTGACGGGAACGTCAGGGAACACGCGGATCCAGACGCGGCCGGCGCGCTTCATGTGACGCGTGATCGCGCGGCGGGCCGCTTCGATCTCGCGCGCATTGACGCGGTTCGGTTCCTGAGCCTTCAGGCCGAATTCACCGAAGGCGAGATCAGAACCGCCCTTGGCAACGCCCTTGATGCGGCCCTTGAACTGCTTGCGATACTTCGTACGCTTTGGCTGCAACATTTTTTTACTTCTCCGATATTGGCTGCCAAACGCGAATGTTACGCGTTTTCACGACGGCGGTCACGATCGCCACGGTCGCGATCACGGCCGGCCGGGCCCTGGTTGTCACTTTCGATCGCGCGACGCTCGGAAGCCATCGGATCGTGCTCAAGGATTTCACCCTTGAAGATCCAGACCTTGATGCCGCAGATACCGAAAGCGGTTTCCGCTTCGGCCGTGCCGTAGTCGATGTCCGCACGCAGCGTGTGCAGCGGAACGCGACCTTCGCGGTACCATTCGGTACGAGCGATTTCGGCGCCGCCGAGACGACCGGCGCAGGTGATCTTGATGCCTTCGGCGCCAAGACGCATGGCCGACTGAACAGCGCGCTTCATCGCACGGCGGAAGGCCACGCGGCGCTCGAGCTGCTGGGCGATCGACTGGGCAACGAGCGTTGCGTCAACTTCCGGCTTGCGCACTTCGACGATGTTGAGGTGCGTTTCGGAGTTGGTCATCTCGGAAAGCTTCTTGCGGAGCTTTTCGATGTCGGCGCCCTTCTTGCCGATGATCAGGCCCGGACGAGCCGAGTGGATCGTGACGCGGCACTTCTTGTGCGGACGCTCGATAACCACCTTGGCGATACCGGCAGCCTTCAGTTCTTCCATCAGGTAGGCGCGGATCTTCAGGTCTTCGTGAAGAAGCTGGCCGTATTCGGCATTGTCCGCGAACCAGCGGCTATCCCAGGTCCGGTTGATGCCGAGACGGAAACCGATCGGATTAATCTTCTGGCCCATTATGCGGCCTCCCCTTTGGCTTCCACTTCACGAACGACGATCGTCAAGTGAGAGAACGGCTTTTCGACACGCGATGCACGGCCGCGACCACGAGCATGGAAGCGCTTCATGACGATCGACTTGCCAACGTAAGCTTCTGCGACGACGAGCGAATCGACGTCGAGATCGTGGTTGTTCTCTGCGTTTGCGATCGCAGATTCAAGGGTCTTCTTGACCGTTTCTGCGATGCGCTTGCGGGAGAACTCCAGTTCGGCCAGAGCGCGGTCGACCTTCTTGCCGCGGATCATCGCGGCAACCAGGTTGAGCTTCTGGGGGCTGACGCGGATCGTGCGCGCAACTGCCTGCGCCTCATTATCCTTCAGCCGGCGTTCGGCTTTTGCCTTGCCCATTGTTACTTCCTCTTTGCCTTCTTGTCCGCGCCATGACCGTAGTAGGTCCGGGTCGGAGAGAATTCGCCAAACTTGTGGCCGACCATGTCTTCGTTGACGCTGACCGGAACGTGCTTGCTGCCGTTGTAGACACCGAAGGTGAGACCGACAAACTGCGGAAGGATCGTGGAGCGGCGGCTCCAGATCTTGATCACTTCGTTACGACCGCCTTCGCGGACCTTCTCAGCCTTCTTGAGAAGATAACCGTCAACGAACGGACCTTTCCATACTGAACGAGTCATTCGAGACTTCCTCTCTTACTTCTTCTTCTGATGCCGCGAGCGCATGATGAACTTGTCGGTCGACTTGTTCGAGCGCGTACGCTTGCCCTTCGTGGGCTTACCCCACGGGGTAACCGGGTGACGACCACCCGAGGTACGGCCTTCACCACCGCCGTGCGGGTGGTCAACCGGGTTCATGACGACGCCGCGAACGTGCGGACGCTTGCCGCGCCAACGCGAACGACCAGCCTTACCGTCATTGATGTTGCCGTGATCGGGGTTCGATACGGCGCCGATCGATGCGAGGCAGGAACCGTGCACGAGACGCTGTTCGCCCGAGTTCAGACGAAGGATCGCCATGCCCTGGTCGCGACCGACGAGCTGCGCGTAGGTACCGGCGGAGCGCGCCATCTGGCCGCCCTTGCCCGGCTTCATTTCCACATTGTGGATGATGGAGCCGACCGGGATGTACTGCAGCGGCATCGTGTTGCCGGGCTTGACGTCAACGGCCTTCTCGGAAGCGATGACCTTGTCGCCGGCAGCGAGGCGCTGCGGAGCGAGGATGTAGGCCTTTTCGCCGTCGGCGTAGTTGACGAGCGCGATGAAGGCGGTGCGGTTCGGGTCGTATTCCAGACGCTCGACCGTGCCTTCAACGTCGAACTTGCGACGCTTGAAGTCGACCAGACGGTAGGTACGCTTGTGACCGCCGCCCTGGAAGCGAACGGTAATGCGACCGAGGTTGTTGCGACCGCCCTTGGAGGACAGGCCTTCGGTCAACGCCTTGACCGGCTTGCCCTTGTAGAGGCCAGCCCGGTCTACGATGACCAGCTGACGCTGGCTCGGGGTCGTCGGATTGAAACTTTTCAATGCCATTTTCTTGTTCCCTTTTGGGTTTTTACCCTAATGGGCCTATCCGTTAGAGACCGGTGGAGACGTCGATGGACTGACCGTCGGCGAGCGTGATGATCGCCTTCTTCACGTCCTTCTGCTTTCCGGCAAAGCCGCGGAAACGCTTCGTCTTGCCCTTGCGGACGAGCGTGTTCACGGCCGTAACCTTGACGCCGAACAGAGCTTCGACAGCAGCCTTGATTTCAGGCTTCGAAGCGTCCTTGGCGACGTTGAAGACGACCTGGTTCTGTTCGGAAACCAGCGTCGACTTTTCGGTGATCGAGGGGGACACGATCACGTCGTAGTGGCGAAGATCCGTCATTTGAACCGCTCCTCCAGAGCTTCCACGGCAGCCTTGGAAAGCACGAGCTTGCCACGGCGCAGAATGTCGTAAACATTGATGCCCTGAACCGGCAGAACGTCCACGTTCGGGATGTTCTGGGCTGCGAGCTTGAAGTTGTTCTCGATCTCGGCGCCGCCGATGATCAGAGCGTTGGTGAGGCCGAGCGATGCGAACGCACCGGCGAGAGCCTTGGTCTTGGCTTCCTTGGCAACGAGATCGTCGATGACGATGATCTCTTCGGCCTTCAGCTTGGCCGACAGGGCATGACGCAGGCCGAGGGCGCGAACCTTCTTCGGCAGATCATGCTCGTGGCTGCGGACGACCGGGCCATGGGCCTTGCCACCGCCGCGGAACTGCGGAGCGCGAGCGGAGTGGTGGCGGGCGCGGCCCGTACCCTTCTGCTTGTACATCTTGGCGCCGGTGCGCGAAACTTCCGCGCGGCCCTTGGCCTTGTGCGTGCCCTGCTGCTTCTTGGCGAGCTGCCAGCGAACGACGCGGGCAATGATGTCTTCACGGGGTTCGAGGCCGAAAATGGCGTCAGAAAGGGAAACCTTTCCCGCGTCCTTGCCCTCGAGGGTTTTGACGTTGAGATCCATTACTCGGCTCCCTTACTTCGATGCTTCGGCGCGCACGGCGGCCGGGCGCGGAGCGCCTTCCGGGGTGCCCGACTTGATGGCGTCACGAACGACGATCCAGGCACCCTTGGAGCCGGGGACTGCGCCCTTGACCAGGATCAGACCGCGGTCTTCATCGGTCGATACGACTTCGAGGTTCTGGGTGGTGACGCGGGTCTGACCCATGTGACCAGCCATGCGCTTGCCCTTCCAAACGCGGCCCGGATCCTGGTTGGAACCGGTCGAACCGTGCGAGCGGTGCGATACGGAAACGCCGTGCGTTGCACGCAGGCCACCGAAGTTGTGGCGCTTGATCGCACCAGCAAAGCCCTTACCGATCGTGGTACCGGTAACGTCGACGAGCTGGCCGGCAACGAAATGGTTGGCCGTCAGTTCTGCACCGATGTCGATCAGGTTGTCCGCGGTAACGCGGAACTCGACGAGCTTCGCCTTCGGCTCGACGTTGGCAGCAGCAAAATGGCCGCGCATCGCCTTCGGCGTGTTCTTGACCTTCGAACGGCCGGCGCCCAGCTGGACAGCCACGTAGCCGTTCTTCTCTTCCGTACGCTGGGCTACCACCTGGCAGTTCTCCAGCTTCAATACTGTAACCGGGATATGCTCACCGGCGTCGTTATAGACGCGGGTCATTCCCACTTTCTGTGCAATCACACCTGAACGCATCGGTTCATTCCTCTTGAGAGTTAGTGACGGGGCAAGCCCCCTCACATCTCTGGTTTAAGGTTTCCTTGAGATCATCCGATCTTGAGGTCGCCCGTTTTCGGAAGCCGTTGGACCGGGGTCCACGTACCTTCCTTGTTATTAAAGCTTGATTTCCACGTCGACGCCGGCAGCCAGGTCGAGCTTCATCAGCGCGTCAACGGTCTGCGGGGTCGGATCTACGATATCGAGAAGGCGCTTGTGGGTGCGCATTTCGAACTGTTCACGGCTCTTCTTGTCGACGTGCGGCGAGCGGTTGACCGTAAACTTTTCAATGCGCGTCGGCAGCGGTACGGGACCGCGCACGCTTGCACCGGTACGCTTTGCCGTCGACACGATTTCGCGCGTCGAGGCGTCGAGGATCCGGTGATCAAACGCCTTGAGGCGGATGCGGATGTTCTGGCCGTTCATACGACTTATCCTTGTTCATGTTGTCTGCGGTTTCCGTGGAAAAACACGCATTGAACTTCGTTTAATGTTCGGCCAGTCCGCTAATTTTCAAAGATCGGAGGGACAGGGTTTCCCCTGCCCCTTCCTATTTGAGCGGCCGTGGCCGGCCTGTTCTTCTGTGAGCGCACAACGTCGAAGCACCGTGCAAATCACGCGTGGGCGCCATTTGCACTATTTCGTCGTCTTCGGCAAGCCGTGCGACCAACTAAATCTTTCGGGGCGGCTATGACGGAGGCGCATAGCCTGCGCCTCCGTCATTTCCGCCCTTAGTCCCGTCGATTACTCGACGATAGAGGCAACGATGCCTGCGCCGACGGTACGGCCGCCTTCGCGGATCGCGAAGCGCAGCTTTTCTTCCATCGCGATCGGAACGATCAGCTCGACGTCAACCGTGACGTTGTCGCCCGGCATGACCATTTCCGTGCCTTCCGGCAGCGTCACGATGCCCGTCACGTCCGTCGTGCGGAAGTAGAACTGCGGACGGTAGTTCGTGAAGAACGGCGTATGACGGCCGCCTTCTTCCTTCGTCAGGATGTAGGCTTCGGCCTTGAACTTCTTGTGCGGCTTGACCGAACCCGGCTTGCACAGGATCTGGCCACGCTCGACGCCGTTGCGGTCGACACCGCGCAGCAGCGCACCGATGTTGTCGCCAGCCTGGCCCTGGTCGAGCAGCTTGCGGAACATCTCAACGCCCGTGCAGGTCGTCTTCGTCGTCGGACGGATGCCGACGATTTCGATTTCTTCGCCGACCTTGACGATGCCGCGCTCAACGCGACCGGTCACAACCGTACCACGGCCCGAGATCGAGAACACGTCTTCGATCGGCATCAGGAACGGCTGGTCGATCGGACGCTCGGGCGTCGGGATGTAGGCGTCAACCGCTGCCATCAGCTCGCGGATCGCGTCTTCGCCGATCTTCTTGTCCGAATCTTCCAGAGCGGCAAGCGCCGAGCCCTTGATGATCGGAATGTCGTCGCCCGGGAATTCGTAGGACGACAGAAGTTCGCGAACTTCCAGCTCGACGAGCTCGAGAAGCTCGGCGTCGTCAACCTGGTCGACCTTGTTCAGGAACACGACGATCGCCGGAACGCCAACCTGGCGGGCGAGCAGGATGTGCTCGCGGGTCTGCGGCATCGGGCCGTCAGCGGCCGAGCAAACCAGGATCGCGCCGTCCATCTGCGCCGCACCGGTGATCATGTTCTTGACGTAGTCGGCGTGGCCGGGGCAGTCAACGTGAGCGTAGTGACGGTTCGGCGTCTCATACTCAACGTGCGCCGTCGAAATCGTGATACCACGGGCCTTTTCTTCCGGAGCGGCGTCGATCTGGTCATACGCCTTGAACTCGCCGAAGTACTTCGTGATCGCTGCCGTCAGCGACGTCTTGCCATGGTCAACGTGGCCAATCGTGCCAATGTTAACGTGCGGCTTGTTGCGCTCAAATTTGCTCTTTGCCATTTCCGGCTCTCCGTTTTCTATCCCCTCTCGGGGAAAACTTTCTATCTGCTTTCAGCGTATCGGTATTCCGGTCACTTCTGACCGGAATACTTTGCCTGGATTTCCTGTGCGACGTTCGACGGGACCGGCGCGTAGTGATCGAAGGTCATCGTGTACTGTGCACGACCCTGCGACATGGAGCGCAGGTTGTCGACGTACTTGAACATGTTCGCCAGCGGAACGTTTGCGTTGATCACAACGGCAACGCCACGCGATTCCTGGCCCTGGATCTGGCCACGGCGGGAGTTCAGGTCGCCGATAACGTCGCCGACGTAGTCTTCCGGCGTTACGACTTCCACCTTCATCATCGGCTCAAGCAACTGTGCACCAGCCTTCTTGGCTGCTTCACGGAAGCAAGCACGCGAAGCGATTTCGAAGGCCAGGACCGACGAGTCGACGTCGTGGAAGGCACCGTCGATGAGCGTCGCCTTGACGCCCAGCATCGGGAAGCCAGCAAGCGGACCCGAGGACAGAACGCTTTCGATACCCTTCTGAACGCCCGGGATGTATTCCTTCGGAACAGCACCACCGACGATCTTGGATTCGAACACGAAATCTTCGCCGTCCGGGTTCGGTTCGAATACGAGCTTGACGCGCGCGAACTGACCGGTACCACCGGACTGCTTCTTGTGCGTGTAGTCTTCTTCGTGCTGCCGGGTGATGGTTTCGCGGTAAGCAACCTGCGGTGCACCGACGTTGGCTTCAACCTTGAACTCGCGACGCATGCGGTCGACGATGATGTCGAGGTGAAGTTCGCCCATGCCGGCGATGATCGTCTGGCCGGATTCCTGGTCGGTCTTGACGCGGAACGACGGGTCTTCGGCTGCCAGGCGGTTGAGCGCGAGGCCCATCTTTTCCTGGTCGCCCTTGGACTTCGGCTCGATCGCGATCTGGATAACCGGTTCCGGGAATTCCATGCGCTCGAGAACGACCGGCTTCAGCGGATCGCAGAGCGTGTCACCCGTGGTGGTTTCCTTGAGGCCGGCGAGAGCAACGATGTCGCCTGCGAAGGCTTCTTCGATGTCTTCACGCGAGTTCGAATGCATCTGCAGCATACGGCCGACGCGCTCGCGCTTGTCCTTGACCGTGTTCATGACCGACGAGCCCTTTTCGAGCTTGCCCGAGTAGATGCGGGCGAAAGTCAGCGAGCCGACGAAGGGGTCGTTCATGATCTTGAACGCGAGCATTGCGAGCGGCTCGGCGTCGTCAGCATGACGCTCGATTTCAGCTTCGGTCTTGACGTCGATGCCCTTGATGGCCGGAATGTCGACCGGCGACGGCAGATAGTCGACGACGGCGTCGAGGAGCGGCTGAACGCCCTTGTTCTTGAACGCGGTACCGCAGAACATCGGGTGGAACTTCACGTCGATCGTGCCGCGGCGAACGAGTTCGCGGATCTTGTCATTCGAAGGCATGTTGCCTTCGAGGTAGGCTTCCATCGCGGCTTCGTCGATCTCGACAACGGTCTCGATCAGCTTTTCGCGATATTCTTCGGCCTTGTCCTTCATGTCGTCCGGGATCTCGACGACGTCCCACTGGGCGCCGAGCGATTCATCGCGCCAGACGAGAGCGTTCATCTCGATCAGATCGACGACGCCCTTGAAGTCGCTTTCAGCGCCGATCGGCAGCTGCATGACGACGGCGGTCGCACCGAGACGGGTCTTGATCATCTCGACCGAGCGGTAGAAGTCGGCGCCGGTCTTGTCCATCTTGTTGCAGAAGATCATGCGCGGAACATGATACTTCTCAGCCTGACGCCAGACGGTTTCCGTCTGCGGCTCAACGCCGGCGTTGGCGTCGAGCAGCGCGATGGCGCCGTCGAGAACGCGCAGCGAACGCTCGACTTCGATGGTGAAGTCAACGTGGCCGGGGGTGTCGATGATGTTGAAGCGGCGGGTCTTGCCGTCGCGACCCTTCCAGAAGGTCGTCGTAGCAGCGGACGTGATCGTGATGCCGCGTTCCTGTTCCTGCTCCATCCAGTCCATGGTAGCGGCGCCGTCGTGGACTTCGCCGATCTTGTGGGACTTGCCGGTGTAGTACAGAATGCGCTCGGTCGTCGTGGTCTTGCCGGCGTCGATGTGCGCCATGATACCGAAGTTACGGTAGTCTTCGATTTTATATTCGCGTGCCATAGTGGACTGCCTCTTGAGACGTTCGCGCCAGAATTACCAGCGATAATGCGAGAACGCACGGTTGGCATCAGCCATCTTGTGCGTGTCTTCGCGCTTCTTCACGGCGCTACCACGGTTGTTCGCTGCGTCCATGAGTTCGCCGCAGAGGCGATCAACCATGGTCGTTTCGTTACGCTTGCGTGCGGCCGCAATCAGCCAACGGATGGCGAGGGCCTGGCGACGCTCCGGACGAACGTCGACCGGAACCTGGTAAGTAGCACCACCGACGCGGCGCGAACGCACTTCAACATGCGGCGCAATGTTGTCGAGCGCGGAATGGAATACGGTGATCGGCTCCTGCTTCAGCTTGACCTGGACCGCATCGAACGCGCCGTAAACAATGCTTTCCGCTACGGACTTCTTGCCGTGCAGCATGATTGCGTTCATGAATTTCGTGACAACCAGATCACCGAACTTCGGATCCGGGTTGATCTCACGCTTTTCTGCTCTGTGACGTCGGGACATACTTCTCGTCTCTTTAACTGTTTCAGCGCTTTACCACGCGGAGGACCTCGCGCAGCGCCGGGATTTTCAAAACCGAATTACTTCGGACGCTTCGCACCGTACTTCGAACGGCGCTGCTTGCGGTTCTTAACGCCCTGCGTATCGAGAACGCCACGGATGATGTGGTAACGAACACCCGGAAGGTCCTTAACGCGGCCGCCGCGGATCATAACAACCGAGTGTTCCTGAAGGTTGTGACCTTCACCCGGAATGTAGCCGATGACTTCGAAGCCGTTCGTCAGACGAATCTTGGCAACCTTACGGAGAGCCGAGTTCGGCTTCTTCGGGGTCGTCGTATAAACGCGGGTGCAAACGCCGCGCTTCTGCGGGTTTTCCTGCAGAGCAGGAACCTTATTGCGCTTTACCTGTGCCTGACGCGGCTTGCGGATCAGCTGGTTTACGGTAGGCATATACCCATCCCTTGCAAAATCTTATCACGTTACCCTTGCGGGCGGATCGTTGCCGTCGCCGGCAGTGTCGAACGCCTCATGAAATGCGCAAAACAGGGGCCGATCCGCCTTTCCGCAGATGGCCCCAAATAAAGCAGAGGACGCACTATCTCGCGCGTCTTGCGTGCAGCATTGTAGTCGTCGGCGTGCGTTTCGAACCTTGTTTGAGGCGAACTCCAGAACGCGACGTTCCGAACCAGCCAGCCTCACATGGGCTCCGATGCGGCGGGGTGTACTGATTTCAAGGCCAACAGTCAAGGGCAATTAAGAAATATTCCATCGCCCGCAGGCCCGATACGCCTGCAAAACAAGGCTTTTGCACATGGTTTCGACCCGGCGCTCGCCTCTTTGGCCCTTCAACAGGCGGAGTGTCCGACAGGGTTAAGGAATCGGCAACCACTTTGTGGGGGTTTTCCACGGTCTTCGAGTCGGGCACCGCAGAAGCGCTCCAGGAGCGCTGCATTTCCATCGCGCTGGACAGAAAAGGGCGCTAAGGTCGCGCCAGCCAAACGAAAGGAAACAAAATGGCCGTCACCCCAGACAACGACAATGCCCCGGACGAACCGATGGTATTCATCATCATCGGCAAGGCCTATGAGACCGACGGCGACGAAGACGGCGTGGACATTCACGTGATGCTCAAGGCGCCCGACGACGATACCGCCGTTCGCGAGGCACTGAACGCCCTTGCCGAAGAGGGTTTTCTCGAGGCTGATCTGGACCAGATCGGCACACTGACCGAGGTGCCGAGCGAGGAACCTCACGCCTCCGCCTACCAAGGCGCACTCGAAGGCGAAGTGGCGATCATCCGCTTCAGTTGAGCCTTGCGAGCGAGCAACCTGCGCCCTCGCCGCTTGCGCGCGGGCCGCACCTCCCCAAAAGAAGAAGCCGCCGAGAGCGATCTCGGCGGCTTCTTCGTTGTCTGGACAGGGGGCGGAAACCCGCCCTCCCCGCTTATTCGGCGGCTGCGTTCTCGTTGGCGAGATCGGCAAGCATCGGCGTTGCGGTCTCGGCACCCGTGCCACGACGACGTTCTTCCAGGATCATTTCGTCGCGCGCGGTTGCGATGCGGCGAATCTGGGTCATCGTGCCACCGGTACCGGCCGGGATCAGGCGACCAACAATGACGTTTTCCTTCAGACCCTGCAGGCCGTCCGTCTTGCCGGCAATCGCGGCTTCGGTCAGGACCTTGGTGGTTTCCTGGAACGACGCGGCCGAGATGAAGGACGGCGTCTGTAGCGAGGCCTTGGTGATACCAAGCAGAACCGGGTCGCCATAGGCCGGCTTCTTGCCTTCGGCAATCAGCGCGTCGTTGACGTCTTCGAGTTCGATCCGGTCGACATTGTCACCGACGATGTAGGTCGAGTCACCGGCGTCGGTGATTTCAACCTTCTGCAGCATCTGACGAACGATGACCTCGATGTGCTTGTCGTTGATGACAACGCCCTGCAGTCGGTAGACTTCCTGGATTTCGTTGACCAGGTAGGAAGCGAGTGCTTCCACGCCCTTGATCGCCAGAATGTCGTGCGGCGCCGGGTTGCCGTCGAGGATGTAATCGCCCTTTTCGATGTAGTCGCCATCCTGAAGATGGAAGGGCTTGCCCTTCGGGATCAGATATTCGACCGGCTCGACACCGTCTTCCGCCGGCTCGATCAGAACGCGGCGCTTGTTCTTGTAGTCGCGGCCGAAGCGGATCGTACCATCGATCTCTGCGATGATGGCGTGGTCCTTCGGACGACGGGCTTCGAACAGTTCGGCAACGCGCGGCAGACCACCGGTGATGTCCTTGGTCTTGGCGCTTTCGAGCGGCGAACGGGCGAGAACGTCACCCTGGCTCACCTTCTGGCCCGGCTCGACCGAGAGGATCGCGTCAACCGAGAGCAGGAAGCGGGCTTCGCCGCCACGCGACAGCTTGGCAACTGCGCCGCTCTTGTCCTTGATGACGATAGCCGGCTTGAGGTCCGTACCACGCGGGGTCGAACGCCAGTCAATAACCTGACGCTTGGTGATGCCGGTGGATTCGTCGGTCGCTTCAAGCACCGAGATGCCGTCGACGACGTCTTCGAAATGAACGGTACCTTCCACTTCCGTCATCATCGGGCGGGTGTAGGGGTCCCACTCGGCGAGACGCTGACCGCGCTTCACCTTGTCGCCATCGTCGACGAGGATCTTCGAGCCATAGGCAACGCGCTGCGAAGAACGCTCGACGCCACGCTCGTCCAGGATCTGGACCGCCATGTTACGACCCATCGCGACGAGAACGCCGTCCGAGTTGCGCAGCATGTTGCGGTTCTTGATCTGGACCGTACCTTCGTAGGACGCTTCCAGGAACGATTGGTCGACCACGGTCGCCGTACCACCAAGGTGGAAGGTACGCATGGTGAGCTGGGTGCCCGGCTCCCCGATCGACTGTGCAGCGATGACGCCAACCGCTTCGCCCATGTTGACCGGCGTACCACGAGCCAGATCGCGGCCGTAGCAGACGCCGCAAACGCCCGTCTGGATTTCGCAGGTCAGCGCCGAACGGATACGGATCGACTGGATACCAGCCTTCTCGATCTCGATGACGTCGGCCTCGAGGATCATCCGGCCAGCATCGACAATGCGAGCGCCGGTGACCGGGTGATCGATGTCGTCCAGAGCCGTACGGCCAAGAATACGAGCGCCGAGCGAAGCCACGACCTGACCGGCATCGACGATCGCCGTCATGGTGAGACCGTTTTCGGTGCCGCAATCGACGGAGTTGACGATGCAATCCTGCGCGACGTCGACAAGACGGCGGGTCAGGTAACCGGAGTTCGCGGTCTTCAAGGCGGTGTCGGCCAGACCCTTACGGGCACCGTGGGTCGAGTTGAAGTACTCGTTAACGGTGAGACCTTCCTTGAAGTTCGAGATGATCGGCGTCTCGATGATTTCACCCGACGGCTTGGCCATCAGGCCGCGCATGCCGCCCAGCTGACGCATCTGGTTCGGAGAACCACGGGCGCCGGAGTGCGACATCATGTAGATCGAGTTCATCGGCTTCTGACGGCCGTTTTCGTCGAATTCCACCGCTTTAATGCGGGCCATCATCTCGTCGGCGACCTTTTCGGTCGCCTTACCCCAGGCATCGACAACCTTGTTGTACTTTTCGCCCTGGGTGATGAGACCATCGTTGTACTGCTGCTCGTATTCCTTCACGAGCGCTTCAGTGTCACCGACGATCTTCACCTTGGTGTCCGGGATGACCATGTCGTCCTTGCCGAACGAAATGCCGGCGCGGCAGGCATGGGCAAAGCCGAGCTGCATGATGCGGTCGCAGAAGATGACCGTGTCTTTCTGGCCGCAATGACGGTAGACCGCGTCGATCATCTTGGAGATGTTCTTCTTGGTCATTTCCTGGTTGCAGATGTCGAACGGCACGTTGACGTTGCGCGGCAGCAGTTCACCAATGATCATGCGGCCAGGCGTGGTTTCATAGATCTTCGAAACCGGGTTGCCCTCGGCATCGACGGTCTTGAAGCGGCCACGGATCTTGGCATGCAGGGTCACGGCCTTGGTTTCGAGCGCGTGATGCAGCTCGCCCATGTCCGAGAACGCCATGCCTTCGCCCGGCTCGTTCTGGTTCAGGATCGACAAGTAGTAGAGGCCGAGAACCATGTCCTGCGACGGAACGATGATCGGCGCGCCGTTTGCCGGGTGCAGAATGTTGTTCGTCGACATCATCAGCACGCGGGCTTCGAGCTGGGCTTCGAGCGACAGCGGCACGTGAACGGCCATCTGGTCACCGTCGAAGTCGGCGTTGAACGCCGTGCAGACGAGCGGATGCAACTGGATCGCCTTGCCTTCGACCAGGGTCGGTTCGAAGGCCTGGATGCCCAGGCGGTGCAGCGTCGGCGCGCGGTTCAGGAGAACCGGATGCTCGCGGATGACCTCGTCGAGGATATCCCAGACTTCCGGCTTTTCCTTTTCAACGAGCTTCTTGGCCTGCTTGACGGTCGAGGAGAAGCCCTTGGCGTCAAGGCGCGCATAGATGAACGGCTTGAACAGCTCAAGCGCCATCTTCTTCGGAAGACCGCACTGGTGCAGCTTCAGTTCCGGACCGGTCACGATGACCGAGCGGCCGGAATAGTCGACGCGCTTGCCGAGCAGGTTCTGACGGAAGCGGCCCTGCTTGCCCTTCAGCATGTCGGACAGCGACTTCAGCGGACGCTTGTTGGCGCCGGTGATCACGCGGCCGCGACGGCCGTTGTCGAACAGCGCATCGACAGATTCCTGCAGCATGCGCTTTTCGTTGCGGATGATGATGCCCGGAGCGCGCAGTTCGATCAGGCGCTTCAGACGGTTGTTACGGTTGATGACGCGGCGATAGAGATCGTTCAGGTCCGACGTTGCGAAGCGGCCGCCGTCGAGCGGAACGAGCGGACGCAGGTCCGGCGGGATCACCGGAACGACCTTGAGGATCATCCACTCCGGACGGTTGCCCGACTCCATGAAGTTCTCGACGATCTTCAGGCGCTTCATCAGCTTCTTCTGCTTCAGATCCGAGGTCGTCTCAGCGAGCTCGGCGCGCAGGTCGCCAGCGATCTTTTCCAGGTTCATCGAAGCGAGCATTTCATAGATCGCTTCAGCGCCGATCATGGCGGTGAACTGGTCTTCGCCGAATTCGTCGACGGCGAGCATGTAGTCTTCTTCGCTGAGGAGCTGGTTTTCCTTCAGCGACGTCAGACCCGGCTCGGTGACGATGTAGTTTTCGAAGTAGAGAACGCGCTCGACATCCTTCAGCGTCATGTCGAGCAGCGTTGCGATGCGGCTCGGCAGCGACTTCAGGAACCAGATGTGGGCAACCGGAGCGGCGAGCTCGATATGGCCCATGCGCTCACGGCGAACGCGCGACAGCGTGACTTCGACGCCGCACTTTTCGCAGATGATGCCCTTGTACTTCATGCGCTTGTACTTGCCGCACAGGCACTCGTAGTCCTTGATCGGGCCAAAGATGCGCGCGCAGAACAGACCGTCGCGTTCCGGCTTGAACGTGCGGTAGTTGATCGTCTCCGGTTTCTTGATCTCACCGTAAGACCAGGAAAGAATCTTCTCCGGCGACGCGATCGAAATCCGGATGGAATCGAAGGTCTGTGCAGGCACCTGCGGATTGAAAAGATTCATGACCTCTTGGTTCATGCCTGTCTCCTTTACGGGCTTTACGCCCTGAGCTTGGCGAGGGTGCCGACAAATCCCGGGCGCCGGCCCCTGCCCCTTAAACAGCTAAAACCGCATTGGCTGCGGCTCTGTTCCTGCCGAAGACGTCAGCGTCTCCAGGCGGAAACGGTGCGCGCCGCGTCGCGGCACGCACCTTGGGTCTCTTTACTCGGCTGCGTCCGGCAATTGTGCCGCGCCAATGTCGTCGACCTTCGAGTTTTCGAGCTCGACCGAAAGGCCCAGCGAGCGCATTTCCTTGACGAGAACGTTGAAGCTCTCCGGAATGCCCG
The DNA here is from genome assembly GCF_050474445.1 of Ensifer sp. B1-9. Taxonomy (NCBI): domain Bacteria; kingdom Pseudomonadati; phylum Pseudomonadota; class Alphaproteobacteria; order Hyphomicrobiales; family Rhizobiaceae; genus Ensifer; species Ensifer sp. B1-9. The sequence continues at coordinate 14,760 of NZ_JBCHVG010000013.1, read as the reverse complement.
CTTCGAAGGTGTCGTCGCCGCGGACGATCGCTTCGTAGACCTTGGTACGGCCGGCGACGTCGTCCGACTTGACCGTCAGCATTTCCTGCAGGGTGTAGGCCGCGCCGTAAGCTTCCAGCGCCCAGACCTCCATTTCCCCGAAACGCTGACCGCCGAACTGCGCCTTACCGCCCAGCGGCTGCTGGGTGACGAGCGAGTACGGACCGATCGAACGGGCGTGGATCTTGTCGTCGACCAGGTGGTTGAGCTTCAGCATGTAGATGTAGCCCACGGTCACCTGGCGGTCGAACTGATCGCCGGTACGGCCGTCGTAGAGCGTCGACTGACCGGTCACCTTGAGGCCGGCCTTGGCCAGCATCTCGTTGACGTCGGCTTCGACTGCACCGTCGAAGACCGGGGTCGCGATCGACACGCCGCGGCGGGTCTGCTCGGCCAGGCGGACGATCGACTCGTCGTCGTACTGCTTGATCGGCTCACCCTTCGGACCGGATCCGATGACATCGTCGATGGTCGCGCGCAGCGGCTTGATGTCGCCACTCTCGTGGTAGGCATCGAGCATCGCGCCGATCTTCTTGCCCATGCCGGCGCAAGCCCAGCCGAGATGGGTTTCGAGGATCTGGCCGACGTTCATGCGCGAGGGAACGCCGAGCGGGTTCAGAACGACGTCGACATGCGTGCCGTCTTCCAGGAACGGCATGTCTTCGATCGGCACGATACGCGACACGACACCCTTGTTGCCGTGACGGCCGGCCATCTTGTCGCCCGGCTGGATCTTGCGCTTAACAGCGACGAAGACCTTGACCATCTTCATGACGCCCGGAGGCATTTCGTCGCCGCGCTGGACCTTCTCGACCTTGTCCATGAAGCGCTGTTCGAGGCGCGACTTGGATTCGTCGTACTGGGCGCGCAGAGCTTCGATCTCGCCCTGAGCCTTTTCGTCTTCGACGGCGAACATCCACCACTGCGAGCGGGGATATTCGCTGACGACGAGGTTCGAAAGCTCGGTGCCCTTCTTGAAGCCCTTCGGGCCGGCAACCGCCGTGTGGCCACGCAGCATGTCGACGAGACGTGCGTAGACGTTGCGATCAAGGATCGCCTGTTCGTCGTCGCGGTCCTTGGCGAGGCGTTCGATTTCCTCGCGCTCGATCGCCATCGCGCGCTCGTCCTTCTCAACGCCGTGGCGGTTGAAGACGCGAACTTCGACGACGGTACCGAAGGTGCCGGGAGGCATGCGCATCGAGGTGTCGCGGACGTCGGAGGCCTTTTCACCGAAGATGGCGCGCAGAAGCTTTTCTTCCGGCGTCATCGGGCTTTCGCCCTTCGGCGTGATCTTGCCGACGAGGATGTCACCCGGCTGAACCTCAGCACCGATATATACGATACCGGCTTCGTCGAGGTTGCGCAGCGCTTCTTCCGAAACGTTCGGAATGTCGCGGGTGATTTCTTCCGGACCGAGCTTGGTGTCACGCGCCATCACTTCGAATTCTTCGATGTGGATGGAGGTAAACACGTCGTCGCGCACGATCCGCTCGGAGAGCAGGATCGAGTCTTCGTAGTTGTAGCCGTTCCACGGCATGAACGCGACGAGCGCGTTGCGGCCGAGAGCCAGGTCACCGAGGTCGGTCGACGGACCGTCAGCGATGATGTCGCCCTTGTTCAGAACGTCGCCGACGGTGACCAGCGGGCGCTGGTTGACGCAGGTGTTCTGGTTCGAACGCTGGAACTTCTGCAGACGATAGATATCGACGCCCGACTTCGACGGATCGAGGTCTTCGGTGGCGCGGATAACGATACGGGTCGCGTCGACCTGATCGACGACGCCGCCACGACGGGCTGCGATCGCAGCGCCGGAGTCACGGGCGACGACCGGTTCCATTCCGGTTCCAACGAACGGTGCTTCGGCACGCAGCAGCGGCACGGCCTGACGCTGCATGTTCGAGCCCATCAGTGCGCGGTTGGCGTCGTCGTTCTCGAGGAACGGGATGAGCGCGGCCGCGACCGAAACGAGCTGCTTCGGCGAAACGTCCATCAGGTTGATGTTGTCGCGCGGCGCCAGCATAACTTCGCCGGAGTGACGGCAAACAACAAACTCTTCGGAGAAGGAGTTGTCCTCGTTCAGCGGCGAGTTGGCCTGCGCCACGTGATACTTCGCTTCTTCCATCGCCGAGAGGTAGACGACGTCGTTCGTCACCTTGCCGTCGACGATCTTGCGGTACGGGCTTTCGATGAAGCCGTACTTGTTGACGCGGGCGAAGGTTGCGAGCGAGTTGATCAGACCGATGTTCGGGCCTTCCGGCGTTTCGATCGGGCAAATACGGCCGTAGTGGGTCGGGTGAACGTCGCGGACTTCGAAGCCGGCGCGCTCGCGGGTCAGACCACCCGGGCCAAGTGCCGAGAGACGGCGCTTGTGGGTGATTTCCGAAAGCGGGTTCACCTGGTCCATGAACTGCGACAGCTGCGAGGAGCCGAAGAATTCGCGAACGGCAGCAGCGGCCGGCTTCGCGTTGATCAGATCCTGCGGCATGACCGTGTCGATTTCGATCGAGGACATGCGTTCCTTGATCGCGCGCTCCATGCGGAGCAGGCCGAGACGGTACTGGTTCTCCATGAGCTCGCCGACCGAACGAACACGGCGGTTGCCGAGGTTGTCGATGTCGTCGATCTCGCCCTTGCCGTCGCGCAGCTCGACGAGCATCTTGACGACCGCCAGGATGTCTTCCTTGCGCAGGATGCGTACGGTGTCGGCGACTTCGAGGTCGAGGCGCATGTTCATCTTGACGCGACCGACGGCCGAAAGGTCGTAGCGCTCGGCATCGAAGAACAGCGTGTTGAACATGGCTTCGGCGGAATCCATGGTCGGCGGTTCACCCGGACGCATCACGCGATAGATATCGAACAGGGCGTCCTGACGGTTCTCGTTCTTGTCGGCCGCGAGCGTGTTGCGGATGTAGGCACCGACATTGATATGGTCGATGTCGAGAACCGGGATCTCGTCGAAACCAGCCGAGAGGATGACCGGAAGGGTCTTCTCGTCGATCTCGTCGCCGGCTTCGAGGTAGATCTCACCGGTGGCGAAGTTGACGACGTCTTCGGCAAGGTAATTGCCGTAGAGATCATCGTCGGTCGCCTTGAGCGCCTTCAAGCCCTTTTCCTGCAACTGGCGGAGCAGACGCGGGGTCAGCTTCTTGCCGGCCTCGACAACGACTTCGCCGGTGTCGGCGTCGATCATGTCGGTGATGGCCTTCTGGCCCTTGAGCGCATCCGGCTGGAACGGCACGCGCCAGCCTTCGCCGTCGCGCTGGTAGAGCGACTTCGTGTAGAAGGTGTCGAGGATTTCCTCGCCGTCCATGCCGAGCGCCATCAGCAGCGACGTCACCGGAATCTTGCGGCGGCGGTCGATACGGGCATGCACGATGTCCTTGGCGTCGAACTCGATGTCGAGCCAGGAGCCACGGTAAGGAATGACGCGGGCTGCGAAGAGCAGCTTGCCCGACGAATGGCTCTTGCCCTTGTCGTGGTCGAAGAAGACGCCCGGCGAACGGTGCATCTGCGAAACGATAACGCGCTCGGTACCGTTGACGATGAAGGTACCGTTGTCGGTCATGAGCGGCATGTCGCCCATGTAGACGTTCTGTTCCTTGATGTCCTTGATCGACTTCGCGCCGGTATCCTCGTCAATATCGAACACGATGAGACGCAGCGTCACCTTGAGCGGCGCTGCGTAGGTCAGATCGCGCTGACGGCATTCTTCGACGTCGAACTTCGGCGGCTCGAATTCGTAGGACACGAACTCCAGCATCGATGCGCCCGAGAAATCCTTGATCGGGAAAACGGACTTGAAAACAGCTTGGAGCCCTTCGTCAGGGCGACCGCCCTTGGGCTCTTCAACCATCAGAAACTGGTCGTAGGACGCCTTCTGAACCTCAATGAGGTTCGGCATTTCTGCGACTTCTGGAATTTTACCAAAAAACTTGCGTACGCGCCTGCGACCGTTAAACGAAAGGGTCTGAGCCATCGTCGCTCCTTGTCAATCTTGCATCCGGGCCTGCAACGGACGGGAACCGATGGCCAGTCGACCCCGTCAATCAATGAGTTGTCCAATCTCGTCCAGCTAACGAAAAACGCTCAGCGCGGATTGCTGTGCTGCCTTTCGTTCGAGACCATCCTCTTGAAGAACCCATTACCCAAAAGCCGTTTTTCGACAGGCTTTTGGGTAATATGTTCCAAAAACGGTCAAAGAGAGGCGGCCCGAAAAGGCCACCTCCCCTTGCATGTAGCCGAATTACTTGACGTCAACCTTGGCGCCAGCTTCTTCGAGCTTCTTCTTGAGGTCAGCAGCTTCCGCCTTGGAAACAGCTTCCTTGACCGGCTTCGGAGCGCCTTCGACCAGGTCCTTGGCTTCCTTGAGGCCGAGACCGGTGATAGCGCGAACTTCCTTGATGACGTTGATCTTGTTGGCGCCAGCGTCAACGAGGATAACGTCGAACTCGGTCTTTTCTTCTTCAGCAGCAGCGGCAGCACCGCCGGCAGCGCCGCCAGCAGCAGCAACAGCTACCGGAGCAGCGGCCGAAACGCCCCACTTTTCTTCGAGCAGCTTGGAAAGCTCAGCAGCTTCCAGGACGGTCAGCGAGGACAGGTCTTCAACGATCTTTGCGAGATCAGCCATTTTACTTTTCCTTTTGTTCGGTTCGAACTGGTTTTAAATACAACAGCGAAAATCCGCCTTAGGCGGCTTCGTCCTTCTTGGCATAGGCCGAGAACACGCGAGCAAGCTGGCTTGCCGGTGCTGCAACAACCGTTGCGACGCGGGTTGCCGGGGCATTGAGAAGGCCCAGCAGCTTTGCGCGCAGCTCGTCGAGCGAAGGCAGGGTCGCGAGCGACTTGACTGCTTCGGCGTTGAGCGTGGTTGTGCCCATGGCGCCACCGAGAACAACGAGCTTGTCGTTGGTCTTGGCGAAATCCATGACGACCTTAGGAGCCGTGATCGGGTCTTCGCTGTATGCGATCAGCGTCTGACCCTTGAAGAGATTGGTCATCCCTTCCGACTCGGTGCCCTGAAGAGCGATCTTGGCCAGGCGGTTTTTCGCGACTTTGACGGTGCCGCCAGCAGCGCGCATCTTCGAACGGAAGTCGTTCATCTGCGCAACTGTGACACCAGCATAGTGGGCCACGACAACCGAACCGGAAGCCTTGAAGACTTCGTTCAGCTCCGTGACGAATTCGCGTTTTTCCGCTCTTTCCACTGTCTGTCTCCAGTTGACAGGGTTGCATGAACTGCAGCCCCTGCCGGGTTTGCCTTTGTCACCAGGGATCATCAAAGAAGATCCCAAGTAACGCTTGAGGATCCTGTCCCTTGGCGTTCCCGGAAAGCCGGGTCTGACACAAGGCAAGCGAGGCTCGAACCGAATTTCGACGCCTCCGGCGTCATGGCGAAATTCAGATCTTACCCGTCTCATGCAGGCCGAAGTGATTAAGGTAAAACCACCCGCAATCTCGGACAGGAGTTCCGGATCGAAATCCGGATTTCCGGCCCCAAGAGGGCCGGAAATTCTTGCTCGGGCCGAAGCCCGAAAACAATTAGGCGACGCTGAGCGTGGCCGGGTCGATCTTGAGGCCTGGGCCCATGGTCGACGAAATCGCGACGCGCTTGACGTAGTTGCCCTTAGCGCCGGTCGGCTTCGCCTTGATCACGGCGTCAGCGAAAGCGCGGATGTTTTCTTCCAGCGCCTTGGCATCGAAGGATGCCTTGCCAACGCCGGCGTGAACGATACCAGCCTTCTCGACGCGGAACTCGACAGCGCCGCCCTTGGATGCCTTGACGGCACCAGCAACGTCCATCGTAACCGTGCCGACCTTCGGGTTCGGCATCATGCCACGCGGGCCGAGAACCTTACCGAGACGACCGACGAGCGGCATCATGTCCGGGGTGGCGATGCAGCGATCGAAATCGATCTTGCCGCCCTGGACGATTTCAACGAGTTCTTCCGCGCCGACAACGTCAGCACCGGCAGCCTTGGCTTCGTCAGCCTTGGCGCCACGGGCAAAAACAGCGACGCGAACCGAGCGGCCGGTGCCGTTCGGCAGGTTGACAACGCCACGAACCATCTGGTCGGCATGGCGCGGGTCAACGCCGAGGTTCATCGCGACTTCGATGGTCTCGTCGAACTTGGCGGTCGCACGTTCCTTGACCAGCGATACGGCTTCAGTGAGGCCGTAGATCTTCGCCGGATCGATGCCCTCGCGGGACTTCTGTACACGCTTTGCAATCTTCGCCATGGTCTTAGCCTACCACTTCCAGGCCCATAGCGCGGGCAGAGCCCTCGACCATAGCCATTGCGCCTTCGATATCGGCAGCGTTGAGATCCTTCATCTTGGCTTCTGCGATCGACTTGATCTGAGCCTTGGTGAGCTTGCCAGCCGAAGCGCCCTTACCCGGGGTCTTCGAGCCGGACTGGATCTTCGCTTCCTTCTTCAGGAAGTAGCTGACCGGCGGCTGCTTCATGACGAAGGTGAAGGACTTGTCCTGGTAATAGGTGATGACGACCGGGATCGGCATACCCTTTTCCATTTCCTGCGTGGCGGCGTTGAACGCCTTGCAGAATTCCATGATGTTAATGCCACGCTGACCGAGCGCAGGACCGATCGGCGGGGACGGATTGGCCGACCCAGCCTTCACCTGCAGCTTGAGCTGGCCTGCAACTTTCTTAGCCATTTCTCTCTGCCTTTTCTAAGATCCTCTCGCGACGGATCGCTCCAAGGATCGATTGCGCCGGTTTCCCGGCTTTTGCCGATCACGGGGATCGACGGCTGCGGTTGCGTGGTGCGGAACATCCGACCCGGCTAAGGCCGGCTTCCTTCCACGCGCATGCGGACTTCTCCGCCAGAACGGGTCGTAACCCGCCCTATCTCTTGAGATCTTCTCAGACCTTCTCGACCTGACCGTATTCCAGCTCGACCGGAGTCGCGCGACCGAAGATCGATACCTCGACCTTGAGGCGCGAACGCTCTTCGTCGACATCCTGAACGACACCATTGAACGAGGCGAACGGTCCGTCGGAGACGCGAACCTGCTCGCCGATCTCGAACGAAACAGACGGCTTCGGACGCTCGACGCCGTCCTGGACCTGACCGAGAATGCGCTCGGCCTCATGATCCGGAATCGGAACCGGCTTGCTGTCGGTACCGAGGAAACCCGTCACCTTCGGCGTGTTCTTGATAAGGTGGAACGCCTCATCCGTCAGGTTGGCGCGAACCAGAACGTAGCCCGGGAAGAACTTGCGCTCGGCGTCGACCTTGCGGCCACGACGCACCTCGACAACTTTCTCGGTCGGCACGAGAATCTTCTCGAACAGATGCTCGAGACCCTTCTGCTTGGCCTTTTCCTCGATCGATTCAGCGACCTTCTTTTCGAAGTTCGAATAGGCGTGAACAATATACCAGCGCGCAGCCATGCTACCCTCCACCCAATCAAGCGCCAACGTTGAGGACGAGGCCGATCAGCCATCCCATCAACTGGTCCGCAGCAAAGAAGAAGGCAGCGGCAAAAAAGACCATGACAAAAACCATCAGCGTCGAGATCATCGTCTCGCGCCGAGAGGGCCAAGTCACTTTCGACGTCTCAGAGCGAACCTGCTGCAGAAACGTTACCGGATTCGTTTTGGATGCCATGTAATGCTCACGCCATTACGGCGCGTAAAGCCGATGATTCAGCCCCACGCACCGCGTGTCTGTTTGGACCCTACATAAAGACCGATTCTGAAAACCACAAGAGCCAATCAGTCTTTTCTGTGAATTTCGTCAGCCGGATAACCGGCCCTTAAACTTACTCTGCCGAACCCTCAACCTTTATGCAAGCGCGAGGAGAATGGCAGGGGCAGAGGGGCTCGAACCCCCGACCTGCGGTTTTGGAGACCGCCGCTCTACCAACTGAGCTATACCCCTATTCAGCGGCGCCTTCGTCTAACAACGCGTCGCCGCCTCAAGTCAGCGGCTTCATATTCAGTTTGCCGGAGGATGACAAGCGTCTTTCACCGAAGAAGCAAAAAAATCCTCATCGGAACGTATCCGGTCCCTACCCTGCCGCCTATAGGCTCGAAGAAGGGGCGCAAGCTATTGCCGAGCCAGTCGGAATTTTCCACAGGCGCAAAGCCAAAGGAGCCGCTACCCTGCCGGCAATTGGCCGGAGCCGAATCAAATGCCGCGCATCACGTTGGTCGAATACGATCCCTGCTGGCCATCGCTCTTCGAAGAACGAGCCATGGCTGTAACCACCCTGCTCTGCCCTTTTGTCAGCGAGATCCACCACATCGGCAGCACGGCAGTACCGGGACTGGCGGCGAAGCCGAAGATCGATATCGATGCGGTCGTCTCGGATCAAAGGATGCTGCCGGAGCTAAGCGCCCGCCTTCGCAGCGCCGGCTACACTTTTCACGGCGACCCGCATGCAAGCGGCCTCTGGACGTTCACCGCCGACACGCGCCCCTGCGGCACGCGGCTTTATCTCTGCACAAGCGGCAACGCCGCCCACGCAGCCCGCCTTCTCTTCCGGGATCGGCTGCGTGAAAGGCCGGACCATGCCTCGCAATATGAGACATTGAAAAAGCGGCTTGCAGAAGAAGCCAATGACGATTGGGAATTCTACACCGGCGGCAAGCGTGCCTTCATCGAAGCGGTGCTCGCGTCCCCCTAACGAAAAAGGCCCCGCCGTCACCGGCGGGGCCTTCCTACTGACTTTTAATCAGCAGATTACTCGACGATGGAGGCAACGATGCCTGCGCCGACGGTACGGCCGCCTTCGCGGATCGCGAAGCGCAGCTTTTCTTCCATCGCGATCGGAACGATCAGCTCGACGTCAACCGTGACGTTGTCGCCCGGCATGACCATTTCCGTGCCTTCCGGCAGCGTCACGATGCCCGTCACGTCCGTCGTGCGGAAGTAGAACTGCGGACGGTAGTTCGTGAAGAACGGCGTATGACGGCCGCCTTCTTCCTTCGTCAGGATGTAGGCTTCAGCCTTGAACTTCTTGTGCGGCTTGACCGAACCCGGCTTGCACAGGATCTGGCCACGCTCGACGCCGTTGCGGTCGACACCGCGCAGCAGTGCACCGATGTTGTCGCCAGCCTGGCCCTGGTCGAGCAGCTTGCGGAACATTTCAACGCCCGTGCAGGTCGTCTTCGTCGTCGGACGGATGCCGACGATTTCGATTTCTTCGCCGACCTTGACGATGCCGCGCTCAACGCGACCGGTCACAACCGTACCACGGCCCGAGATCGAGAACACGTCTTCGATCGGCATCAGGAACGGCTGGTCGATCGGACGCTCGGGCGTCGGGATGTAGGCGTCAACCGCTGCCATCAGCTCGCGGATCGCGTCTTCGCCGATCTTCTTGTCCGAATCTTCCAGAGCAGCAAGCGCCGAGCCCTTGATGATCGGAATGTCGTCGCCCGGGAATTCGTAGGACGACAGAAGTTCGCGAACTTCCAGCTCGACGAGCTCGAGAAGCTCGGCGTCGTCAACCTGGTCGACCTTGTTCAGGAACACGACGATCGCCGGAACGCCGACCTGGCGGGCGAGCAGGATGTGCTCGCGGGTCTGCGGCATCGGGCCGTCAGCGGCCGAGCAGACCAGGATCGCGCCGTCCATCTGCGCCGCACCGGTGATCATGTTCTTGACGTAGTCGGCGTGGCCGGGGCAGTCAACGTGAGCGTAGTGACGGTTCGGCGTCTCATACTCAACGTGCGCCGTCGAAATCGTGATACCACGGGCCTTTTCTTCCGGAGCGGCGTCGATCTGGTCATACGCCTTGAACTCGCCGAAGTACTTCGTGATCGCTGCCGTCAGCGACGTCTTGCCATGGTCAACGTGGCCAATCGTGCCAATGTTAACGTGCGGCTTGTTGCGCTCAAATTTGCTCTTTGCCATGGGTACGTTTCCTGTGGTCAAGTATGAATGATCAGCCGGCAGGGCCGGTTTGTGGAGCCGTTTAAGGGTTTCAGGGGATTTGCGCAAGACTTAATTGCGTACGCCCGGACCGGTCGCCGACGGCCTTTTCCCGACAAAATGTAAGAACGGTGAAGCGCCGACGCAAGACCGGGCATCCGCGAATCACGGATCGCCAGCCAAACAAGATAAACAATGGCTTATCACGAAGCACTGAGGCATCGATTTAATTGGAAGAGTGGAGAGGATTCGCTGCTGGAGCGGGTAGCGGGAATCGAACCCGCGTATTCAGCTTGGAAGGCTGCTGCTCTACCATTGAGCTATACCCGCGGGCCTTCGATCCAGAAGCAGAATGGTGGAGGGAGTTGGATTTGAACCAACGTAGGCTGAGCCAACGGATTTACAGTCCGTCCCCTTTAACCACTCGGGCATCCCTCCATTATTCTGTCGGGATCTTTCGACCAAGCAATTGAGATCGCGAGACAACCAGCGACTTGTCGTTGCCGCTCTCGATCTGTGGCCGGGTATATGACCGCCCTCTTTCGTCCTGTCAACACGGCTCAATGGAAAATTTCTGAATTTCTCCACAGCGACAATTCCGGACCGCTCACGGAAAATCATTTCGCCCCGCCTGCAACCCCTCTATAAGACGCCCATGAGCAAAGATCGCACCGGCGACAAGAGCGCCAAGGACACCCATTACGCCAACCTCAGACGCGCCCACCGCGACGCCAAGCGGGAGCGAGGCGAAATCCCAACGCCGAAACAGGAGAAGCGCCGCAAGACGCCGGCCGACTGGAAGCCGCCGCAACTCGCGCCGGAACAGGTCCTGCTTTACGGCTTGCACACGGTTCGCGCCGCCCTCGACAATCCGGCGCGCCAGATCGTTCGCCTCAGCGTTACCCAGAACGCTGCTGCCCGGCTGGAATTCGGCGAACTGTCGGCCCTGCCCTTCCCGGTCGAGACCGTGACGCCGCAGGATCTCGACAAGATCCTCGGCCCTGATGCGATCCACCAGGGCGTCATGCTCGAAACACGCCCCTTGCCGCATCGCAAGCTAGAAGCGCTTCGCGACTGCCCGCTGATTCTCGTGCTTGACCAGGTGACCGACCCGCACAATGTCGGTGCCATCATGCGCTCCGCCGTCGCCTTCGACGCCGGCGCGCTGATCACCACCATGCGCCATAGCCCGACCGAATCGGGCGTGCTCGCCAAATCCGCCTCGGGCGCGCTGGAGATGATTCCCTATATCCAGATCACCAATCTCGCGGATGCCATAGAAGAACTGCATCGGCTGGGCTTCCAGACGATCGGCCTCGATTCGGAAGGGCCGCAGCCGCTTGAGGAAACATTCAGCGGTAAGAAGATCGCACTGGTTCTCGGTTCCGAGGGCAAGGGGCTGCGGCAGAAGACCCGTTCGATCGTGACGGACCTTGCCCGGCTCGACATGCCCGGTGCGATCAAATCGCTGAACGTATCGAACGCGGCGGCGATCGCCATGTATGCTGCGCGCCAATTCCTGGGCCGCTGAGATCTCCAGACCGACCGCCCCATCGCGACAACCGCGCGGGCGGTCGCATTGCCCAAGGCTTAGCACAGCGACACCGAAGGCCGCGCATTGACGCGATATTGGGCCTGTGGAAATCTCCGCGTCGTTGGGATCGGAGAGCTTTCATGATCATCGCACTGGCATCACGCGTACCGCTGTTTCGGCTGCTGGTTTTGAGTGCGCTCTGCCTCGGTCCACACGCCGCCTCCGCGGCCGGCGACATCGATCCCGCCATCATCGCGGCGCAGAAGGGCGATTATCTGGTCGCGCCGCTCGATGGCACGGACGGATGCAAGCTCACACTCACCGCCGACGAGGCGATCGGCGGCTACGCCGTTGCCGGAGCCGAGGGCTGCGCCAAGAGCCTGCCAATCCTTGCCGACGTCGCCGCCTGGAATTTCGACGGAAGCGGTGGCCTGTTGCTGATCGACGTCTTGCGAAAGGTTCATGCCCGCTTTGAAGAGAGTGAGGGATCCCCTCTCCAGACGAACGGCGAGAATGGGCCTCGGCTGGCGCTCGTACCTGCGGTGGACGGCATCTCGCATCTGCCGGCGCCGGCCAATATGAAAGGCGCGTGGCAGATGAAACGTCCGGACGGAGCCGCCGTCTGCCGAGTGAGCTTCAAGGGGACGGCCGACAGTGACGGTAATCTGGGGCTGTCCGCGGAGGAACCTTGCGAAGGCGCTGTCAGAAAACTGAAACTGCGGAGCTGGACAGCAAACGGCCTTGGCATCACCCTGCTCGGAGACGGCGGCAGTTCGCTCGCTTTCACGGCCACAGCTTCCGGATTCGAGAAAGACCGGAACGAAGGCGGCAAACCGCTGCTCCTCGTCAGAAACTGACCGATTGCCGCGTAGAGTCCGGAGGCGTGCTCATCCCGGCCGTCGGACAGCCGTCGCGCAACTTCTTCCAGGTGGTGACATTGAGGTTCATCTCGCAGCGCGCGAGATAGGCGTTTCCGTCGACACGGACGCAGGCAATCTGCCCAAGTTCATATTTTGAACCGTCGCGGTTGCGGCAGGTGCAGCCATGATCCGGCGGCGCGGCAAGGGCAGCTTCGGCGGCGAGCAAAAGAGCCACCGTAGCGGTCATGCCCCAAAGGATCGTCCGCCCGTTCGTCATGAAGGCAATATAAAGCAAATGATGATAGACGAAAACGGACAATGCCGGCTGCATCTGCAACCGGCACCGTCCGCAAGCAGGGCCAAGGCCCCTCCACCGGATCACCGCCGTGATCCGCTGAATTCATTTTTGTTTTAGCTCGCCAGGCGAAGCACATTGCCTGCGGCAATGGTCTTTTCGGCCTCGGCGATCGCGAACTGCTTGGAGTCGGCGCTGAGGTTCAGGCCCTCGGCGCGGACGAACTCGACATCGGTGACGCCCAGGAAACCGAAGACCGTCTTCAGGTAGGATTCCTGATGGTCCATCACGGCAGCCGGACCGGCGGAATAATGACCGCCGCGGGTCGAGGCGACGATGATCTTCTTACCCTTGGCGAGGCCTTCCGGACCATTTTCGGTGTAACGGAAGGTCTTGCCGGAGACGGCGATGCGGTCGATCCAGGCCTTGAGCTGGCTCGGAATACCGAAGTTGTACATCGGCGCGCCGATGATGATCGTGTCGGCAGCTAGGAATTCTTCGAGCATGTCGCGGCCAAGCTTGACGTCGGCGGCAAGGTCGGCGTCCACGCTGGCGAGATCTGCGGGAGCCATGATCTGGGCGCCGGTCAGGTGCGGGAGCGAGCTGGCGGCGAGGTCACGATAGGTCACCGTTGCATCCGGGCGGTCAGCCTTGACCTGAGCAGCGAGGGCGGCCGTCAGGCGGCGGGAAACCGAGTGATCACCGAGGATACCGGAGTCGATATGAAGAACATTCATGGGAACACCTTTGTGTTTGCGTTGCGGTGATCCACATATGAGGGGAAAACAATCACCCGATAAGCCAGCGGATATTTGACATACTGTTTCCAGACGGAAACAATCACGCCGAGCATCCGCACTTCGGAGACAGGACAATGCAGGATCTAAACGACCTCGGGCTTTTTGCCGCCGTGGTGCGAAACAACGGCTTCAGCGCTGCCGCACGCGACCTCAATATACCCAAATCCAAACTCAGCAAACATGTAGCCCGCCTGGAGGAGCAGCTCGGTGTGCGCCTTCTCGAGCGCTCGACCCGCAAGTTGCGCGTCACCGACATCGGCCGCGTGTTCTACGAACATTGCCAGGGGTTGCTTGACGGCGTTGCTGCCGCCGAAGCCGAAATCGCAGCCGTTCGGGCCGAGCCCTCCGGCACCGTCAGGCTCGCCTGCCCGCTCGGGTTCACGCCCATGCTCGCCGATATCCTTCCGGCGTTTCACCGGCGCTATCCCGGCGTCCGGCTGCTGATCACCGCCACCAACCGGCGCATTGACCTCATCGAGGAACGGGTCGACGTGGCGCTTCGCGCCCGCGGCCAGCTCGATACCGACAATCAGCTGATCATCCGCAAGTTCGGCGAAGTGCGCGAGCGGCTCGCCGCCAGCCCGACGTTCCTTGCCCGCGCGGGCGAGATCACGATTGACAATCTCAGCCAGCAGGCGACGCTGTCGATGAACGAACAGCACCCGACCGATGTCTGGCGACTCATCTCGGCCGACGGAAACACGACGGAGATCACCCACCGCCCGATCATCGGCTGCAGCGACTTCATCATTCTCGAACGTGCCGCGATCGAGGGCATGGGCGTGGCGCTGCTGCCGGACCATATCTGCGAACGCGCCTTCCGTGCCGGCGTCTTGGTGCCGGTACTACCAGAGTGGACCTCGAACGACGTCGTCGTGCATCTCGTCTTCCCATCCCGCCAGGGCATGCTGCCGGCAACCCGGGCGCTGATCGACTATCTCGCCGAAAATCTTCTCAATGCCCTGCAGAAATGCCGCGAGGTCCCGGTGCGGATGGCCCACTCGTTCGATATCTGACGTCGCTGCCCGGTGCCGCTCGGCACCGGCAAATCAGCAAGAGATGGCCGTCGGGAGTGTGGACCATGGCTCGAATTGCACCGCGTGACGAACTCGACACCGACGCGGCCGCATGGCTGTACGCGGCTGCCCGCATCTCAAATCCGAATGCGGTCCCACGGCAAAAAGCGAGCAATTTCAGCAAAAGGGGTGCCCGACCTGAGAGATAGGTGACGTTTCGTACCGGAGACATGGGTAACACTTTTCGCTTTTTGCGGGAGGTGTTGATGCCGTGGAGAGAGACTTCGGTGATGGAGGAACGTCTGCGATTTGTCGC